>NZ_JBEYTP010000007.1:0-115759 GCF_040643125.1 Micromonospora sp. NPDC047465 | reverse complement strand
CTCGGCTCGGCTCGGCTCGGCTCGGCTCGGCTCGGCTCGGCTCGGCTCGGCTCGGCTCGGCTCGGCTCGGCTCGGCTCGGCTCGGCTCGGCTCGGCTCGGCTGTATGGTGCCGGTACTCGGCCGCTCGAAGGCCTCGGTGTGGGACGTCGTCGGCGCGGCGGCCTCGTCGACAGCACCCGCCGGTTTCGGCCTGGACTCGTTCGTCGGGGAGTCCAGCGCGGCCGTGCTGATCTGGCAGTTCCGCTCCCGCGCGCCCGATGAACGGCTGGCGCTGCGGCTGATCGGCGTGTCCTTCTTCGCCCTGGCGGCCTGGCGTGTCCTTCGACGCCGTCCGGCCGCTGCTGGCCGGCCTCAGCCACTGGTCACTGCACGTCGTCTGCCCATCTCTCGCGAGCAGGTCGAGCATGCCGGAGCGGCCGGCCAGCGGCGGCGCGGCCTGGCGCGGGTACTGGGCGGGGTGGTTGCGGATCGCCGGCGTCGCCGCCGCGCTCCCGGGCGCCGCGGCCTTCGCCCCGGTAGGACGGCCGGGCAATCAGGGTGATTCGGGCTCCTGCCGGCCCGGGCCACGGCGCCCGCTCATCCTGCCCAAGACGGTGAGAGAGGTGGCCGGCATGACGACATCAGGTGTGATCTTCGAGCGGTGTGGATGCCGCAGCCTCAACGGTCGGCGGTTGGCTCGGCGGTCGGCGGTCGGCGGTCGGCGGTCGGCGGTCGGCGGTCGGCGGTCGGAGAGTCCTGCCCACGGCTGGGCGAGCGCGGCCACGGCACCCGGCATTCCACCGCTCGGCAACCAACCTCCTCGGCCACTCCGAGCGGGTGCGCCGCGGCGGCTACCCGTCCCAGACCGCCGCCCACCGGGCGCGTCGCCTGGCCGGTTGAGCACGTCGGGAGGTGACCACTTCGGTGGCCTGCACCCAGCGCAAGGCCAGCCCACCGCATCGGGTCGTCACCACCGTGACCCCGCTCGCTCTCCCCCGTTCAACGACGAGGACGCACCCCTGGGACCCGCCCGATCCGCGATGCCGCCGGCGCGCGCCCTGATGCTTGCTGCGTGGCGGTCAGCCGCGCTTCATGAGGCGGCCGACGGCGGCCATCATCTCGGTGGCCATCTCGTCGGCCCGGCCTTCCGCCGCCCCTTCGTGCATGCAGTGTCGGGCGTGCCCGTCGAGCAGGCCGAGGGCGACCTTGTCCAGGGCGGCCTGGATCGCGGAGATCTGCGTGAGCACGTCGATGCAGTAGCGGTCGTCGTCGACCATCTTCTCGATGCCGCGGACCTGCCCCTCGACGCGGCGCAGCCGCGCGAGCAGTTGGTCCTTGCTGGCGGTGTATCCCCGGGTCGGGGTTGGCGTGGCGGTCATCCGCCAACTATAGCCAACCCCCCGGGGGTATTCCCAGTCAGTCTTGCCGTCGGCGCGGCGGCGGTCATCGGGTCGACAGCCAGGCCGACGCCGCACTGCCGACAGGGGCGGGAGCGCGGCGTCGACCCGGGCCGGGGCCACGGTCAGGCCCGAGCCGCCTCATACCCGGCTTCTTCGAGTGCCTCGACGACGCGGGCATCGTCGATGTCGCGGCCCGCCCGCAGCGTGGCGCGGCCGGCGGCCAGGTCCACCTCGACGGCGTCGACGCCGTCCAGCTCACTGAGCAGGTTCTTGACCTTGTTGGCGCAGCTGTTGCAGGTCATGCCGGTGACCTTGTACACGGTTGTACTCACGATCGCACTCCTCACTCATACCCGGCAGGGGTATCTGTGCGTCCGACCGTACGTCATGGCAGATGTCTTCGCAACCACGGCGAGGCAGGGGCGTTCGCCGCGACGTGTCGCCTGCCGCTTGCCGGCGGCACATACCCATCCCCCCTACGTGTATATGCTGTCGGCTACCCAGAGGGGGTATGACGCATGGAGGTGCGAGGTGGACAAGATTGTCGTGGTCGGGGCGTCGCTGGCCGGACTGCGGGCCGTTCAGGCTCTACGCAGAGAGGGCTTTGCGGGTGAAGTGACGCTGATCGGCGCGGAGCCGCACGACCCGTACAACCGGCCGCCGCTGTCCAAGAGCGTTCTGCGGGGCGACGACGATGTCGTCTTGCCCGGGGCAGAGGAGTTCGACGGGCGTTGGCTACGCGGCAGGACGGCGGTGCGTCTGGACACCGTCGACAGGGCGGTGGTCGTGGATGACGGCACGGTGGTTCCCTATGACGGCCTCGTCATCGCGACCGGAGCCCGGCCGCGGCGGCTGGCCGAGCACCCGGCTGGCGTGCACACGCTGCGGACGCTCGAAGACGCGCTCGCTCTGCGCGCCGCCCTGGCAGAACGCCAGCGGCGGGTCGTGGTGATCGGCGGCGGCTTCATAGGCGGCGAGTTCGCCTCGACCGCGCGGTCCCTCGGTCATGTGGTCACGGTCGTCGACAGCGCGGCGCACCCCATGCTCGCCACCCTGGGCGCCGACGCCGCCCGCTGGCTGGGCGCTCATCACCGCCGCAACGGCGTGGACCTTGTCTCTGGCGTACGTGTCACCGGCTTTCCCGGCACGACGCGGCTCGCCGGCGTACGGCTTGCGGACGGAGAGGTGATTCCGGCGGACCTCGTGGTCGCCGGCATGGGTGTGGTGCCCAATACCGAATGGCTGGACGGTAGCGGTCTCACCGTCGAGAACGGCGTGGTGTGTGAGCCGACTCTGCACGCCCGGGGCGCGGACGACATCGTGGCCGCCGGGGACGTGGCCCGCTGGCCACACCAGTTGTTCGGCAACACCTTGGTCCGGGTCGAGCACTGGGCCAACGCCAATGACCAGGGTGCGGCGGCCGCGCTGAACCTGCTGGCCGGGCCAGAGCACGCCACGCCGTTCGCGGATGTGCCCTCGTTCGCCACGAACGTGCACGGCGCACGGATCCAGATCGCCGGCCTGCCGCATCTGGCCGAGGAGGCGAAGCTGGTCACCGGAACCTTCGAGGACGACCAGTTCTCGATCGGCTTCACCGCCAACGGCCTGCTGGTCGGCGCGGTGGCGGTGAACTCGCCAAAAGACTTCGTCCGCCTGAAGCGGGGTGTCGCGGCGGGCAACCCACTGGAGCTGTGAGCCACCCGCACGGGGCAGACCCGAACGTGGTTCCGATCACCGAGACCGGGACTTGATACCCCTAGGGGGTATGGGTAACCTATCGACATCGGGCGGACGGCGGCTCGGGCCGCCGAGCCGCGAGTGTCATCGACACCAATAGAAGGACGGTCGTCATGGAGACCAGGACCTACGCCGTTATCGGCATGACGTGCTCGCACTGCGTCAACTCCGTCGGGTCGGAGATCGGCAAGATCCCCGGCGTCACGGACGTGCAGGTGGATCTGACCAACGGCACCGCGACCGTCACCAGCGATCGGCCGCTGGACGACGCGGCGGTCGCCGCGGCGGTCGACGAGGCCGGCTACGAGCTGGGAAGGTAGTCATGCGAACTTCGATGAAGCTGGGCGCGTACGCGCTGGGTTTGGCGGCGGTGTTCACGGCCGCCCTCGGGGCCGGAGATGTGGCCGGGACGGCCCCGGCCGCGCCGTCGTCACACGACGACGCTCACGCCGGCGGCAACGCTCGTGCCGGGGAGCACAGCGCTGCCGGGGAGCACAGCGCTGCCGGGGAGGCCGGCGGGGGTGGGCAGCTGCCGGCCGGCCTGCAGGTGACCCAGGATGGTTACCGACTCGCGCCGGTGTCCGCGACCCTGGCCACTGGTGCGCCTGAGGAGTTCCGCTTCCGAGTGCTGGGCGCGGACGGCGCCCCGGTCACCCGGTATGTGACCAGCCACGACAAGGATCTGCACCTGATCGTGGTGCGCCGGGACCTGGCCGGCTTCCAGCACCTGCATCCGACGCTGGCTGCCGACGGCACCTGGTCGGTGCCGATCGCGGTCGCCGCGCCCGGGCAGTACCGGGTATTCGCCGACTTCCAGCCTGACGGGCACGCCGACGGGCTGACCCTCGGCGTGGACGTGCCGGCACCGGGGGACTATCGTCCGGCGTCGCTGCCGACCCCGGCCCGCACCGCGACCGTTGACGGTTACGCCGTCACGCTCGACGGCGACCTCACGCCAGGCGGGTCCTCGACGCTGACCCTGTCGGTCAACAAGGACGGGCGGCCGGTGACCGACTTGGAGCCGTACCTCGGCGCCTACGGGCACCTGGTGGCGTTGCGCGACGGTGACTTGGCGTACCTGCACGTGCACCCCGACGGCACGCCCGGCGACGGGCGTACGGCGGCCGGGCCGCAGGTCACCTTCCACACCGAGGTCCCGTCCGCCGGCGCCTACCGGTTGTTCCTGGACTTCCAGCACGGCGGGAAGGTCCGCACCGTCGCGTTCACCGCGGTGGCCGGACAGGCCGGCCCGGCCGGAACTGCGTCGAGTGCCGCCACACCGGCGCCCACCACGTCCGCCGGCCACGGCGGGCCGGGCCACACCCACGGGTAAGGAGACAACGACATGACATCCGTCGGTAACCGCTTGCAGGTGGCGCCGAATCAGATCGAACTGTCGATCGGGGGGATGACCTGTGCCTCCTGCGCCTCTCGCATCGAGAAGAAGCTCAATCGCATGGACGGGGTCACCGCCACGGTCAACTACGCCACCGAAAAGGCGAGCGTGACCTTCCCCGACGGCCTGACGCCGGCCGATCTGATCACGACGGTGGAGAAGACCGGCTACATCGCCCGGTTGCCAACGCCGCCCCAGCCGCCCGGCGAGGGACCCGTCGAGGCGACACCCGCGGTCGATGAGTTGAGCGGGCTACGGACCCGGCTGTGGGTGTCGCTGGCGCTTTCGGTGCCGGTGGTCGCGATGGCGATGGTGCCAGCGCTGCAGTTCACCAACTGGCAGTGGCTGTCCCTGACCCTCGCCGCACCCGTCGTGGTGTGGGGTGCGCTGCCGTTCCACAAGGCCGCGTGGACGAACCTGCGCCACGGTGCGGCCACCATGGACACCTTGATCTCGATGGGCACCCTGGCGGCGTTCGCCTGGTCGCTGTGGGCGCTGTTCTTCGGCACCGCCGGCACGCCGGGCATGACGCACCCGTTCAGCCTCGACATCGGCCCCAGCGACGGGGCGGGCAACATCTACCTGGAGGCCGCCGCCGGTGTCACGACGTTCATCCTCGCCGGCCGGTACTTCGAGGCCCGGTCCAAGCGCCGCGCCGGCGCGGCGCTGCGGGCCCTGCTCGAGCTCGGCGCCAAGGACGTCGCGGTGCTTCGTGACGGGGTGGAGACCCGCGTGCCGGTCGCCGAGCTGACGGTGGGAGACCGGTTCGTCGTACGTCCAGGAGAGAAGATCGCCACCGACGGCGTGGTCGAGGAAGGCGCCTCTGCGGTCGACGCCAGCATGCTGACCGGCGAGTCCGTCCCCGTCGAGGTCAGCCCTGGTGACGCGGTGGTCGGGGCGACGGTCAACGCCGGCGGCCGCCTGGTGGTACGGGCAACCCGGGTCGGTGCCGACACGCAGCTGGCCCAGATGGCCAAGCTGGTCGAGCAGGCGCAGACCGGCAAGGCGGCCGTACAGCGCCTGGCGGACCGCATCTCCGGCGTGTTCGTGCCGATCGTGATCGCCCTCGCGGCGGGCACCCTGGGCTGGTGGATCGGCGCCGGCGCCGGGCTGACTGCCGCGTTCACCGCCGCGGTCGCGGTTCTGATCATCGCCTGCCCGTGCGCCCTCGGCCTGGCCACCCCGACCGCCCTGCTGGTCGGCACCGGCCGCGGCGCCCAGCTCGGCATTCTGATCAAGGGGCCTGAGGTGCTGGAGTCGACGCGCAGGATCGACACGGTGGTGCTGGACAAGACCGGCACCGTCACCACCGGCCAGATGACCCTCGTCGACGCCATCGCCGTGGACGGGCAGGACAGCGACGAACTGGTACGCCTCGCTGGAGCCGTCGAGGCGGCCTCGGAGCACCCGATCGCGCAGGCAATCGCCCGCGCCGCCACCGAGCAGCACGGCACCCTGCCGCAGGTGTCCGACTTCGGCAACCTGGAAGGCCTCGGCGTACGCGGCACCGTCGACGGTCACGACATGCTCGTCGGCCGGCTGCGGCTGCTCAGCGAACAGGGCTGGCAGGTGCCGGTCGACATCGAGCGGGCCACCGCCGCTGCGGAGGCGGCCGGGCGGACCGCGATCGTGGTCGGCTGGGACGGCACTGCACGGGGAGTGCTGGCCGTTGCGGACGTGGTCAAACCCACCAGCAAGGAGGCGATCGCGAAGCTCCGTGCGCTCGGGATGACCCCCGTGCTGCTCACCGGCGACAACACCACCGTCGCCCGAACAGTGGCCGCCGAGGTCGGCATCGACCAGGTCATCGCCGAGGTGCTGCCCGCCGACAAGGTCGACGCGGTCAAGCGGCTCCAAGCAGAGGGCAAGGTCGTGGCAATGGTTGGCGACGGAGTCAACGACGCCGCTGCCCTGGCCCAGGCCGACCTCGGTCTTGCCATGGGCACGGGGACCGACGTGGCGATCGAGGCGTCCGACCTGACCCTGGTCCGGGGCGACCTGATGGCCGCCGTGGACGCGATCCGGCTCTCCCGCCGCACCCTGCGAACCATCAAGAGCAACTTGTTCTGGGCCTTCGCCTACAACGTCGCCGCCCTGCCACTGGCGGCAGCCGGGCTACTCAACCCCATGATCGCCGGCGCCGCGATGGCCTTCTCCTCGGTCTTCGTCGTCGCCAACAGCCTACGACTGCGCCGCTTCACCACCGTCCAGTAACGACAGAACCACCGCCCCGCGCCGCTGCCACCCGCTGAGGTGGCAGCGGCGCGGGCGTATTGCTGATGATGCCCAGAGTGTCGACGCCGCGGTGTCAACGCCGGCTGGACTTTTTCGGGCGGAACCGGCAGCTGGCATGGAGTGTTCACGTCCTCGCCAGGGCGCGCCCAGTGCGACGCCGCCTACGTCGTGGGCGGATCCTTACGGCCGGAGGGATTTCGAAGGCCACGGTGAGAGGACCGCGTCGAACAAGCTTCCCGCTCACCGGGGTGCCGGGCGGGAAGATCGGCACCTGCCCCGGCGGGAGAAAGCCCGAACCGGTCTCTCACTACCAGTGTGGGATGGTCGGTACGTAGCCCGCTTCCTCTACCCCGGGCGGGCACTCCGGGACGCGTTCCTGGACCGAGGCGTCCCCGATGTGGGAAGCCGGTCGGCCGCTGGCGCGGTGGAGCTGACAGTGAGCGCGACCAGGGCCGCTCGCCGGGCACTCACAAGGGCTACCGGCCTCTCCGGACGGAACCGAGCCCACGACCGCCGGGGGACGGAGAAGTCCGTCTTCACCGCCAGCATGACCAACTCCGACCGTGATCCGGTGTCACATCGCAAGCGAAGAGGTCGACTGGCAAGCCCGGCTGTCCAGTGAAGAGGCAGGAGAAGCGCTGCACACCAGTCTGCTCCCGGGTGCCAGGCGCCACGCCCGCAGCCCGAGATCGGCGCGGCCCTGCTGGGAAGTAAGGCTCGCACACCGGCCTTGACGTGAAGATAGGGCGCGCCGCGCGGCGCGCCCAGCGGGTCCCGCCAAGACGACGGTGGGCCACGACCCTCGCCCGGTCGTGGCAGGCTTCGGGTCGCCCGGCCTCTTCGCCTGGGCGACCACGCCTTCACACATCCTCGTGTGTCGTTCGCACCCGCACCTGCACGTGTTCGGTCGGCTGGCCTGAGGGTGGCCAGCCGACCGAACGTGCTGCGGTGTTGAGTTGGTTCGCTGCGGTCAGCCGATCGGGGTTGGCTGGGTCTCGGCGGCGGTTTCCTGCCGGGTGGTGGTGCGCAGGGTGAGCGCGGCGAGCACCGCGCCCAGCGCGGCGATGGCGGCTGCGCCGAGGAAGGAGGCGGAGAACCCGTCGGTGAGAGCGGGCCGGTTCCCGAGCTGGTCGGCGCCGAACGACGCGGCGACCGCGGTCATCGCCGCCAGGCCGAGCGCGGACCCGACCTGGTAGCTGGTGTTGACAATCCCGGAGGCGAGGCCGCCCTCCTCGGGGCGGGCGCTGGAGATCGCCGTGCCCAGGGAGGGGATGAAGGCCAGGGACATGCCCAGCGCCGCGACGAGGGAGGCGGGCAGGACGTCGACCCAGAAGTTGCCGTCGGGGCGGATCAGCGACAGCCACCCCATTCCGACGGCGAGGACGGCGAGCCCGGTGACCGTCATGGCCTTCGGACCGAACCGGGCGATCGCCCGTGGGGCGAGGACGATCATGCCGATCATGATCAGGATGGTCATCGGCAGCAGCGCGGCGCCGCTGGGGAAGGCGCTGTAGCCGAGCACCTGCTGCAGGTACAGGTTGAGGAAGAACCACATGGGGATCCACGCTCCGCCCAGCAGCACCTGCGCCAGGTTCGCGGCACCGAGGTTCGGCGTACGGAAGATGGAAAGCCGCATCAGCGGTTCACGGCGCCCGGCCTGGATGGCCAGGAACACCGCGAGCAACGCCACCGCGCCGCCGAGCACCAGCCAGGTCTGGGCGGAGGCCCAGCCCACCTCCGGCGCCTGCACGATGGCGTAGACGGCGGCGGCCAGGCCGGCGGTGACGGTGAGCCCGCCGGCGATGTCGAGGGAACCGCGGCTGGCGCCGCCGGCGGGCATCAGCGCCGGGGTGGCGAGGACGGCGAGCACGGCGATCGGGATGTTGATGTAGAACACCCAGGGCCAGCTGACGTACTCGGTGATCAGCCCGCCGAGGAAGACACCGGCGGTGCCGCCTGCCGGTGCAGCTGCCCCGTACAGGGCCAGGGCCTTGGTCAGCTCCTTCGGCGTGGCGCCGAAGAGCATCATCAGCAGCGTCAGCGCCGACGGCGCGATGAGCGCGGCGCCGACGCCTTGGACGGCCCGGGCTGCCAGTTCGACCGCCACGCTGTCGGCCAGACCGGCTACGACGGACCCGACGAGCAGGATCAGCCAGCCCGTGGTGAACATGCGCCGGGCGCCGAACAGATCGGACAGACGACCGCCGAGCAGCAGCAGGCCGCCGAACGCCACGACGTAGGCGTTGAACACCCAGGACAGGTTCTCCGGTGAGAAGCCGAGATCGGCCTGCATCTGCGGCAGTGCGACGCCGATGATCGACGTGTCCATGATGACCATGAACTGGGCGAGCGCGATGAGCCCTAGGGCCCACCACCGCTTGGATCCGCGTGACATCTCCACCACTCCTCTAGCCCCTGGGGGGTATGGGTAACGGGAGAATGTGTACCCCCTATGGGTATCAGGTGTCAAGCGGCTCGACCCGCATTCCCCTGGGAGAAAGCAGGAACGCAGCCCACTTGTCGTAGATACCCCCGCTGGGTATGTTGATTTCATAATAGAGAGGTAGGCAGGACATGGACCACGGCTACATCAAGGACAAAGGCGATTACCTGCGGCGGCTTCGTCGCATCGAGGGCCAGGTCCGCGGACTGCAGCGGATGGTCGACGAAGACGTCTACTGCACCGAGATCCTCACCCAGGTTTCGGCGGCGACGAAGGCGTTGGAGAGCGTCGCGCTTGGGCTGCTCGACGAGCACCTGGCCCACTGCGTTGTCGCGGCCGTCAAGGCCGGCGGCCCGGATTCTCAGGCCAGACTGCGGGAGGCATCCGACGCCATCGCCCGGCTTGTCCGCTCCTGATCACGCCTGTCGCCGGCAACCATCGGGTTGCCGGGAGATGTTGGTGTGCACCAGCGAAACCAGCTGAGGCCTCGCCACCGTCGACAGTGACGCCGTGATCCTGGTGGCGCCCGCCGCAGCGTGCACCGCGGTAAGTTTCGCGTCATGTCCGTCTGCCGGTCACCGTGGCGCGAAGAGGCTCACGGCAGCAGCGGCATTGGCCGGCACATCGCTCAGCGGCTCGTCGCCGACGGCGAAACCGTGGTGGACGTGCCGGCGAGACTGCCCGCGCGGGCCCGGGTGTTCGACACCGGCCAGGGCCGCAAGACCGACCCGCCGGGAGGACACGTGGGGCGACTCTTCAATCCTGCGCGGTCGACCCCGAACCCCAGGGCCAGCACTTCGGAACAGTCACTTCCCGGACCCGCCGAACCCCACCTTTGCCGGCCCCGCTCCTTCATTGACGACACAGAGGGGTACCAGGAGCGGACCTCGACTCGCGTGAGAACATGCGTCCATGAGCAGCGACCTCGCCATCGATGTGAGCGCCCTGGCGGTCAACGTCACGATCCCCGAGGGGCTCCGCTGGACCGACACTCGACGCGGAGAGGAGTTCACGCTGACCACACTCAACATCCGGCTCCTCCCCGACGGGAGCCTCGCGGCAAAGGCGTACGGCCGACCGACTGGCGGCGGCCGAGGCACATATGTCTCGTTCCCCGTGCCCGACAGGCCCGAGCTGCTGGCCCTGGTCGACCAGGCTGCCAACCGCGCCAGCGCGCTGTGGGCCGCTCACCGCGGTCTCAGCTGAGGGGCCGACTGCTGTGACGCGAGCGGCGCGTCGACTCACCAATCTCGTAGACGCCCGGAGACCTCAGTCCCCGGCAGAACCGGCAGCCTCGACGATCGAGACGGGAGTGCCAAGTTCGACGGTACGGGAGACGGTGCAGAGCCGGTCGTGCGACTGCTGCAACGACCGGGGCAGCGCCTCGCGCGCCCTGTCGCCGTCCGCGCCCGCTGGGAACGTCACGGTGAACGCGACCGTAAGGTTCTCCATCCGGTTTCCCCCGGTCTCGTCCCGGATCTTGTCGCCAGTGACTTCGACGCAGAACTGAGCTGGTTCGGCGCGGCGGCTGGTGATGCGGTCCACATCTATCGAGGCGCAGCCGCCGATGGCCGCCAGGAGCAGTTCCACCGGCGTGAAGCTGCCGTCCTCGCCCGTGCCCATCGACATCGATCCGCCGCGGACATTCCGCACGACGTACTTTCCCACGCTGGTGCGCTCGATCTCCACCGAGCGGAAGGTGTCCTCACCCATGGCAGGCACTCTATCCAGGCATCCTGGTCCCCGAGCCACCGGCCTGACCGGCGATCGGCCCGTCCCTGACCCAAGACCGAGTTCTACGACACCTTCAAGGACCTCGAACGGGACCTGTACGAGTCAGACTGGACGAGCCCGGAGGGCAACAAGATGCGAGCCACGGCCGCACACGGGCAGCCGGGGTTCGTAACCTCGCCGTCCCGGCCCCCCAGCTTCCGTCGCAACCGGCTCAGCGAGCGCCATCGGTGGTAGGTCTTACCGCTCTTGTCGCGCCCGATGACGTCCTGAACGTGCCTGTCCAGGTGCGGGGCGGCCCGGTCGGATCGTCTCGACCGGGCCGCCGTTCATACGTGTGTGTTAGTGCTGTGCGGGGGTGAGCTTGACCCGGCGTAGCAGTTGGGCGTTGAGTGCCACGACCACGTCGGGAGATTCCCGGCGGGTCGCAGCCACCGCCGCCCGTCCGTCGAAGACGCAGCTCACCTCATGGCCGGCTCGCTCGCGATAGCTCGCGACCACCTTGGCGAGGCTGCGCTCGTCGTCGACCACCAGTACCCGACCGCTCATGCGCTCCATCCTGCCTGGCCGTCGGCCCGGACGAACGCGCGGCGCTCGCCCGCCCGCCCCTTGCCGGATCGCCCATATGAAGATTCCCTGAAGAACGCGGGGTGCCGTGGCGACCGGGACATGGCGAGCGGGACGCTGCAGGCGGACCTTCGACAAGTCTGAACCGCTGCTCGTACGACAGGGTGAACGGGTACGACTGGAGTTCGCCAACCAGACGACGATGTTCCACCCGATGCACCTGCACGGGCACACCTTCGCCGTCATCGGCGGCGGTGTCCGCAAGGACACCGTCATCGTCACCCCGAACCAGACCGTCACCGTCGACTTCGACGCCGACAACCCCGGCCAGTGGATGACCCACTGCCACAACATCTACCACGCCGAAACCGGCATGATGATCAATCTGGCCTACGAAGCGTGACCGCTGCGCCCGTCGCCGTCAGGCATCTTCCGGAGGCGGCGGAGATAACCAACTGTTGTAGCGAATGCGTCGACGTCGAGGCGGTCCGCGATTTCACCCCAGGGTGGTTCACCGACCCCCGCTCCACGCCGATCAAGCAGTGCGCTGGTCCCCGGGTGGTCAGTCGTGCTCGGGGATGCCGGCCACCCGGTGCGACGCGGCGTGCATGACCTCGGTTACGAGTCGACGCACATGACCTCCCCGGGCGCTGTACAACGCGCGCCGGCCGTCGCGCCGCACCGTGACCAGTCCTGCCAGCCGTAGCTTGCCCAGGTGCTGCGACACCGCCGGCCGCGCCACTCCCAGCGCCGTCACCAGCGCGGTCACGTCGTGCTCCCCGTCGACGAGCAGCCACATCAACCGCAGCCGCGTGCCGTCCGCGAGCATCCGCAACATCTCCGTTGCTGCCTCGACCTGGCTGTCGGCAGGGAGGCGTTGTTGCAGGTCACTGGCACCTGCATCATTGTCGCGTGCGTACATGAGCACATATTATCGCCGCCGTCGGGGGTACCAACTCCCCTGCCGATAGGGACGTTGGGAGACGCGGTGAACGACCACGATCACGGCCAGGGCCACGACCGTCCGGGCGGTCACGAGCGCGGCCGGGGCCAGGGCCACGACCACCCGCACGATCACGGCCATCACCACGGGGGCCGGCTCGCCGCCTGGTGGCACCGGCTGACCCACGCGGTCGTCCCCCACTCGCACGACTCCCGCGCGAAGATCGACCCGGCGTTGGAGTCCTCCCGCGAGGGACTGCGCGCCCTGTGGATCTCGCTCGTCGGCCTTGGGGTCACCGCCGTCGCCCAAGCGGTCATCGTCGTGCTGTCCGGCTCGGTCGCTCTGCTCGGCGACACCCTGCACAACGTCGCCGACGCCCTCACCGCCGTACCCCTCGCGGTCGCCTTCCTACTCGGCAGGCGCGCCGCCACCCGCGCCTACACCTACGGCTACGGCCGGGCCGAAGACATCGCCGGCATCATCATCGTCGCGGTCATCGCCGCCTCCGCCGTCGCCGCCGCCTGGACCGCCATCACCCGGCTGCTGCACCCGGCCGAGGTGACCCACCTGCCGTGGGTGGCCGCCGCCGGCCTCGTCGGCTTCATCGGCAACGAGTTGGTCGCCCGCTACCGCATCCGCGTCGGCCGCCGGATCGGCTCCGCCGCCCTGGTCGCCGACGGCCTGCACGCCCGCACCGACGGCTACACCTCCCTCGCCGTACTCGCCGCCGCCGGCGGGGCCGCCCTCGGCTGGCGCTGGGCCGACCCGGTCGTCGGTCTCGCCATCGCTGTCGCCATCACCGTCGTCCTCAAGGACGCCGCCCGCGAGGTCTACCGACGGCTCATGGACGCCGTCGACCCTGAGCTGGTCGACCAGGCCGAAACCACACTGCGCGCCGTCGACGGCGTCCGTGACGTCGCCACCGTCCGGCTCCGCTGGATCGGCCACCGCCTCCACGCCGAAGCCGAACTCGTCGTGGACACCCACCTCAGCCTCGTCGCCGCCCACGAGATCGCCGCCGACGCCGAACACCAACTCACCCACGCCGTACCCCGACTCACCAGCGCCACCGTCCACACCGATCCCCACTGCCACCCCGGCGCCCACCACCACACCGACCTGTCGCATAAACGCCGGCAGATGATCCGCTGACGACCCGAGCGGGTGACGGTGACCGCACGACGTCTTGCTGGAGTGGCACTCGATCGATGACAACTCGACCGTCGACCTCGGTGACGACCGCGATCCGCCGTGACTGCGCGACGCGCAGCGCGACGAGGGTGGTCGTGGGTGCAGGTTGGCGGCGTCCGGCTCGAGTGGCTCCCCCCGTGACCGCTCGAGCCGGGCTCTTGCCCTGCCAGGTCCCGGCCAACGCCGTGGATCAGAGGCGGCGCTTCTATGGTGCGTCGACGACCTCGCGACCAAGGGGCCAGAACGCGGCCGGGACGAGCTTGAAGTTGGCGATGCCGAACGGGATGCCGATGATCGTGAGGCAGAGCGCGATGCCAGCGATGATGTGGGTCAGGGCCAGCCACCAGCCGGCGAGCACCACCCACAGGACGTTGGCCAGCCCGGAAGCGATCCCGGCGCCGGGCTTGGGCACGACGGTGCGGCCGAAGGGCCACAGGGAATAGACGGCCAGGCGCAGGGAGGCGACGCCGAACGGAATCGTGATGACCAGCACGAAGCAGATCAGCGCGGCGATACCGTAGCCGGCGGCGAGCACGAGGCCACCGCCGAAGACAAGCCACAGCACGTTGAGCACGAACCGGATCATGTCTTCCAGCATGACCACCACCCGCCACTGCGGGTGGCGCCTGGCGGCAGCGCCGTCGCCCGGCTGAGGAGCGCGCCAGCGGCGAGGCCGCTGGGCAGCGGATGACGTTCGCGGGCGTGGGCTAGACCGGAGCTGCGCTGCTTCACGCTCCTCGACACCTTGACATGCCACCAACCGGCCTGACTGAACGGCGTGGCTACTACGCCTGGCGCTGCGGTTGACTACCTTGAAGCGCTTTGGTCACATCGATGACTGGCATGTGCCTGTTTCTGATGTGACAGTGGCTTCCTGCGCTTTGTCCCCGGGGAGGCTGCGATGGATTCGGCGGTGCGCGGCACGATGGCGGGGGTGGTGCGCGACGTGGTCGCTATCCACGCGCCGGAGGAGCTGCCGGTGGTGGAGGGTCTGGCGGCGCTGGGCGGCCGGGCGGTCGCGCGCCGGTTGCGGGGTTCCGGAGCGCGTCGCGAGGCGCTGGGGTTCGGCCTGGCCGACGTCGCGGTGCTGGTTACCCCGGTGGTCTGGCTGGTGCTGAACGAGGTGGCGCAGCGTGCGGCCGGCGCGGCCGTCAACCGGGCAGAGCGGGGGTTCGGCGCGCTCTGGCGGCGAGTGTTCCAGCGGGGCACCGGCCAGGTCGTAATGCCTCCGTTGTCCAAGGAGCAGCTGGGTGAGGTTCGGCGGCGGCTGTTGGAGGTCGCCGCCGAGCGGGGCCTGACCGAGGCGAAGGCGGTCGCGGTGGCCGATGCCGTGGTGACCCGGCTGGCCCTCGACCAGAGCGCTGCGGAGGGGTAGGTCGTGCCTGGTGCCGGACGGCAGCTCGCCGCCACGACGCTGCGTTTCGTGTTGTTGTTGACGCTGCTGCTGGTCGCCAGCGTGTCGATGACTCAGTTCACGCTGGCGAATCTCGGGTTGCTCCGGCCGGCCGCCGTCACCTGCGCCGGCATGGTCCCGACAGATGACCGGCGGGCCACCTGGGACCCGACGGACTGCGTTGAGTTGCAGGCCGTCACACCGCCGTGGTGGGTGATCCCGGCAGCCTCCCTGCTGTTGCTCGGTGCCGCCGCGGTGTTGTTCGCGGTTCTGCCCCGATGGAAGGCCCGACGCGGGCGGGTGCTGCCGCTGGCCGCCGTCGACCGGGATGGGCAGGTCGGCCGGATGATCGCGGAACTGGTGGTGCAGACCGGGTTGCGGCGTGTGCCGACGGTGCTGGTCGACCCCACCGCGTTGTCGGCCGGCGCGGTGGTGTTCGGCCGGACCGGACGCCCCAGACTCTGTCTGCACGGTGGGCTACTGGCCCGGATGCGCACCGAGCCGCATGCCGTCCGCGCGGTGCTACTGCACGAGCTGGGGCACATCGACAACCGGGACGTGACGCTGACCTACGCGACGGTTGCGCTGTGGCGGTCCTTCGTCGTGGTGGCGCTCGTGCCGTTCGTGGCCACGCACCTGCACTTGATCGTCAGGTCTCCCTTCACCCCCGGTGCGGTGCCCACGCATCGCAACCTGCTGGCGGCGGCCCTGCTGGTGGCGCTGGTCTACCTGTCGCGTTCGGACCTGCTCCGGACCCGGGAGTTCCACGCCGATCTGGCGGCGGCGCGGTGGGGCGCGGATCTGCGCGGCTGGTCGGCCGCGTCGCCGGTGCGGGTCGGCCGGGGTCGGCGGCTGCTGGCCGGTTTCGGTGGGCTGTGGCGGATCCATCCCGACTGGGAGTCCCGCCGGCGGGTGCTGGCCGACCCCGGCATGTTGTCCCGCATCCCGGCGCTGGCGATGTTCCTCACCGGTGCCGCCCTGATCCTGGTCGACGCTCAACTGTTCTGGATTGACCCTTCGGCGGTCGCCTCGGCGGCCGGCTCGGCGGTCGCTCCGGCGGTCGCCTCGGTGGCCGCGGTGGCGCTGCTGGCCACCGGCGTGATCTCCAGTCTGGTCTGGCAGGCGGTGGTGCCGACTTGGCAGGCGGGTCGCGGTGGCCCCCGGGGCCTGCGGGCCGGGTTGTGGCTGGGGCTGGGCATGCTGGTGACCGAGTTCGTGTCCGGCCGGGTCGCGATCTGGGAGTGGCTGCCCCAGGAGCCCTTGCTGCTGGTCCTGCTGCTCCTCGCCGGCGTCGCGGTGACCTGGTGGATCACACAGTGCTGCTACCTGTGGGCGTCGGCATGGCCGGGACGCTCCCTCCGCCCGGTGCGGTGGATCGTGTTCATCACAGGCTTCGTCGCGATCGTGGGCTGGATGACGTGGTGGCGCGGCCCGGGTGTCGTTCTGGCGCACGGCATACCCTTACCGCGGAGCAACATCGCGCTGATCTTCGCGCCGGGTGGTCTCGAACCCGGGCAGTTGCTGCCGTACGAGGCGGTGCTGCCGGCCTACGTCACGATCGTCTGGTTGACGTCCATGCTGGTGCTGGAGGCCGTGCCGCTCAGCCAGATCGCGGTCGCGGTTTCGTGGGCCATTCCGCTCGCCGCCTGGGTGGTCCGGCCCCGCCCGGCGCCGAGCCCAGGTCTGGCTTCCGTGCCGGGGCCGGGTGCGGAGGTCGTCGTCACGCCGGCTCCGGCCATGCCGCCGCGGCCGGTGCCGCTGCCCCGATTCCGGCGGCTGGTGCTGCCCGCCCTCGCCGGTACTCTGCTGTGCTGGGCCGCGGTCGCGACGACGATGGCGGTCATGCACCTCGCCCTGCCGGTGATCGGGACCCGGGCCCAGATCTTCGTCAACGCCTACCAGGGCTGGGTCACGTTCGCCCTGCTGGGTGCGGCGGCGCTGAGCGCCTTCGTCGCCAGCACGCTCGCCGGCCGCTACCAACTCGTCGCGGCGGTGATCGCAGGCCAGCTGACCGTGCTCGGCGGTTCGGTGGGCGTGCTCGCGCTCGTCGCCATCGACGGCTGCGTGGGGCCGTTGACGCTGTTCCACACGTCCTGCGGCTGGCAGCCAGGGCAGGCGTGGACGGCGTGGCGTGGGCTGCTCGGCGGGATTCTGGTGTTGTCGCTGATCGCGGCCATCCCGGCTGCCGGGCTCGTCGCCGGCGCGCGGGCCGTCACCGCCCGGTGGCGGCGGGACCGCTCGGCGGCCGTCGACGTGCCGGGGCGGGCGCGGATGGTGGTGCGGGGTGCGTTCGTCACCGTGGTCATCTCGACGGCAATGACGCTGACGATCGCGCGCGGGGCGTCCCCACCGACCAGCGGGGGCACCGCTGCCCGACCCGGACCGAGCGGCAGCGCCCCGCCGACCGGCGGTGTCGCGCCCACGGCCGGGCCGACCGGTTCCCCGGATTCGCCGCGGTTGAAGGCCATCGAGGTGTCGGCCTGGATCAGCCGGGGTGGCGGCAGCCTGACGACCCGGTTCTTCGACGTGTACGGCAAGTTCGCCGTCGCCATCAGCGACCTGAAGACGCGGAAGCCGGGCGCGAACGGCAAAGTCGAGGTGGACGAGGCCCGGATCCGGCCGCTGTGCGCGAGCATCGAGACGATCGCCGCGGAGGCCGCTCGCTACGCAGCCGTCCCCGACGCGCAGGCGCAGACGAGCTGGCAGTCCTTCGTCGAGCACGCCACGCGGGCGGGCCGCGACTGCTCGCGCTCCTTCGAAACCGGGGACAGTCAGCCGTTCGTCACCTCGATCGCCGACCTGCAGCTCGCGTACACGCACCTGGCAGCGGTCGGCCAGCGGTTCACGGCCATCCGCAAGGCCGGCGGGGGCTGACGGGCGCTGTGCCCCCGGCCGACACTCGTTCGCGACAGCACCACCACCCGGGCCGGCCACGGGGAGCCGTCGAGGCCCGGGGCGGTGGATCTCGCCGCCCCCATGTCTCATGGCCAGGGAATAGCGCAGGAATCGAAAGATCCGCGTTGCTCGATCGCACTCTGGAGCATCCTCCTGCCCTCACCGCAGCCGCGCTCCGCGGAGCCGGCGTCTCAGCGCCGGTGACGGCGACCCGTGCGGGATTCGCATGGTCGGTTCCTCACTTGCGTACGTGATCCTGCAGAAGCGTTCTTGCGGTCTGGAAGGTGTCGGCGCGTGTGGCGCCGACGAGGCCGATGCAGCCGCGTTTGGCCCAGCCGGTGACGTAGAGCCCCGGCTCGCCGAGCACCGCCCCGGCGCGATGCGGAACAGTGCGGGTACCGGGGTCGAAGGGCACACCTGCCAGGGGTGACGCGGCGTAGCCGATGGCGCGGTAGACGGCTTGGACCCTGTGGTCCTCGTAGTCACCGGAACCGGTGATGTGCCCGTAGCCGTCAGGAAGGGCGCGTTCGGTGCGCAGCCCTTGCACCCGGTCGACGCCGAGAAGGGCTGCGGGGATCCGGTAGAAGTGCAGGTGGACGCGCCGTGACGCGGTCCGTGCGGCAGCGGGGATCCGCGACCAGGATCGCAGGATGTCGACGACCTTCCGGGTGGGCGCGAATTGCCGGGTCATGCGCTCCATGTGCAGATCGGGGACCAGGTCTGCAGGGTCAACGATGACATCGACGTCGTCCTGGTCACCGAGCTCGCCCAGCTCTGTAGGGCTGAAGCGGGTGTCGGCCGGGCCGCGGCGCGCGAACAGATGGATGTCGCGGACCGGGCTGGCGGCGAACTCGTTCAACACGTGCAACGGGAGGCCGGTGCCGGCGAGGGCGTACGCGGGCTTGCTCAGCATCCGGGTCACGTCGAGGGCGACGTTGCCGGCGCCGATCACGGCGACGGACTCCGCTCGCAGCGCCCACGCCGGTGCCGCGTCGGGGTGGCCGCCGTACCAGGCGACGAAGTCCGCCGCCCCGAAGGAGCCGGGCAGATCGAGGCCGGGCAGCTCGACGGGGACGTCCCGCCGGGCGCCGGTGGCGATGACGACCGCGTCGTAGCGGTTGCGCAGGTCGCGCACCGTGACGTCGGTGCCGATCTCGACACCGCAGAAGAGCTGGGCGCCGCTGCCGGCGAGCACGGCACGGAGCTCGCTGGTGAGCTGCTCGATCCGGGCGGGATGGTCCGGGGCGATGCCGTGCCGGACCAGGCCGTACGGGACGGGCAGCCGCTCGAAGATGTCGATCCGCGTCCCGGGTGCGAGCTCGCTCAAGGCACCGGCGGCGTGGACACCGGCCGGGCCGGCGCCGACGATCGCCACGGACAACTCGATCGTCACTCCGTCTCCTGCGGCGGCAGCGCGGCCACGAACGCATGGATCGACAGCATCCGACCGCCCTCGTAGTTGCAGTCGACGGGGCATTCGTCGACGCACGCCTTGTCCTTCAGATCCACCCAGGGCAACGCGATCACGTAAGTCACGGCGTGAACGCTAGAACCTCAACCGCACTTCACCTCAACCGCTTGAACTCAACCAGGGTTCAAGTTTTAGGGTCTCCGGGTGCCACCAGAGCAGCCTGCGGGCCCGGATGATCTGCTCACCGTCGGCGAGGTCACTGCTCGTACCGGGTTGCCCGCCTCCGCACTACGGTTCTACGAGGACAAAGGGCTGATCGCCGCCGAGCGCAGCCCCGGCAATCAGCGCCTCTACCGGCGCCACATGCTGCGCCGTATCTCTCTTGTCCTCGCCGCCAGGCGGCTCGGCGTCCCGCTCGCCGACGTCGCTGCACTCTTCGCCACGCTGCCGGCCGGCCAACCGCCAAGCCAGCACGACTGGCACCGCGTGTCGCGCATGTGGAAAGGCGAGCTGGAAGCCCGGCGGCGCTACATCGGGAACCTCGAGCGCCAGCTCACCGGCTGCATCGGGTGCGGCTGCCTCTCCATGCGGTCATGTGGGATGCGCAATCCCGGGGATCGGCTCCGCCATCAGGGCCAGGGACCGGTACGCCTCGACGAGAAGTGTGAGCAGGACATCCCCGGCTTGACCTGAAGTCGGGTTGAACGTCTAGCGTCGTTGTTGTGGATCAAGGAATCGGCGTCGGGGAGCTGATGAGGGGTGCCCCGGAGCATGGATGGAGCAGCTTGCCGGCCGGGGAACCGATCCTGCTGAGTGCTCCGGGTGCCCTACGCGGCGTACCGATGCACCGGGCCCGTCGGCGCCGCGACGCTCGTCGCGGCTGCTGCGCTCACGTGTTCCTCGGGCCGATGACGGTCCGCTGGTCCAGTCACGCCAGGGATTTCGTCACTACACCGTTGTTGCCGGAAGGAATCTGATGAAGCTGTCATCTCTGCTGCGCCCGCGGACCACCGCGAGCGCCCACTGCGACCTGCCCTGCGGGGTCTACGACCCGGCCCAGGCCCGCATCGAGGCCGAGTCGCTCCTCGCGATCAGCAAGAAGTACCAGGACAACACCGACCCGGAGTTCCGCGCCCGTTCGCTGATCATCAAGGAGCAGCGCGCCGAACTGGTCAAGCACCACCTCTGGGTGCTGTGGACCGACTACTTCAAGGCGTCACACTTCGAGAAGTACCCGCAGTTGCACGGCCAGTTCAACGAGGCCACCAAGCTGGCCGGTGCCAGCGGCACGAAGGGCTCCGCCGACCCGGCCGTCGCCGAGCAACTCCTCGCCAAGATCGAGGAGATCGCGAAGATCTTCTGGGAGACCAAGCAGAGCTGACACGTGGGTGATCGGGTGGCGCCCTGCCACCCGATCCCGCAACCCGTCCAGGAGGATGTATGCCGTCTCGCACCGATCTCGTCGAGAATGTGATGAGCCGTTTCCCACAGGTACCGCACGAGGCAGTCATCAAGGAGGACCTGCTACGCGGCGGGCTCGCCTTCGACGACTCGGCGCTGACGGACAACGAAAACGGCGACGTCAAACCGAAGTCGTACTTCATCTTCTCCTTCGACCACCGGACCCTGCCGGAGCTGGGCACGGCCGCGCTGCGCCGGCCGCCGGAGGAGATCGTGCTCACCGGCGGGCCGTACGGGCTGCGGCGGACGATCGTGTCGGTCCGCACCAATCCTGCCTCGCCGTACCGCGTCAGGACCGGCGACGACGGACGGACGCGACTGTTCCTGGACGGCAAGCCGATCGCCGACGTCGGGCTGCCGCCAATGCCGGCGTACTACCAGCAAACGCTGGCCAACGGGAAATCGGTGATGGAGGTAGCCCCGACGATCCAGTGGGGCTACCTCATCTACCTGACCGTCTTCCGGGTCTGCCAGTACTTCGGCGCGAAGGAGGAGTGCCAGTACTGCGACATCAACCACAACTGGCGGCAGCACAAGGCGGCCGGGCGCCCGTACACCGGGGTCAAACCCGTCGACGAGGTCCTCGAGGCCCTGGAGATCATCGACAGGTACGACACCGAGCGCGCGTCCCAGGCGTACACGCTTACCGGCGGCAGTATCACTTCCAAGGTCGACGGGCGCGCTGAGGCCGACTTCTACGGCCGGTACGCCCAGGCGATCGAGGAACGGTTCCCGGGGCGCTGGCTCGGCAAGGTGGTCGCGCAGGCCCTGCCCCGCACCGACGTGCAGCGGTTCAAGGACTATGGCATTCAGATCTACCACCCCAACTACGAGGTGTGGGACAAGCGCCTGTTCGGGCTCTACTGCCCCGGCAAGGAGCGCTACGTCGGCCGCGAGGAGTGGCACCGTCGCATCCTCGACTCGGCCGAAATCTTCGGGCCGCGCAACGTGATCCCGAACTTCGTGGCCGGCGTCGAGATGGCCGCCCCGCACGGCTTCACGACCGTGGACGAGGCCATCGCGTCCACCGCCGAGGGCCTCCAGTACTTCATGTCGCGCGGCATCACCCCGCGCTTCACCACCTGGTGCCCCGAGCCGACCACGCCGCTCGGCCGCACCAATCCCGAGGGGGCGCCGCTGGAGTACCACGTCCGGCTGTTGGAGGTCTACCGCGCGACCATGGAAGACAACGGCCTCTCCAGCCCGCCCGGATACGGGCCGGCCGGGCCCGGCCAAGCCGTGTTCTCCGTCAGCTCCTTCATGGACAACCTTCCGGCCGGGCGTTCGTGATGACAGACTCCCCGGTCGCTGTGAACGACCAGAAGCAACAGGTCGATCTCGTACAGCCGCGTCACGAAAGGTCTACCGGCCCGTACCGGGTCCGGGTGGCCCCGGTGGTCAGCGCCCAGTAGCGGTCGCCGAACGACCAGTGCCACCATTCGGTCGGGTAGTTGACCATGCCGGCGGACGAGAGCGCCCGGGCGAGGATGTCGCGGTTGGTGCGGGCCTGCGCGGAGATGTGGGGTGATCCGGTGAAGCAGGCGTTGGCGCTGTCCACCGGGCTGGCGTTGACGATCGTGCCCAGGTCCAGTTCGATCCCGTCGGCCGTGCAGAGGGTGAGGTCGACCGTCCCGCCGGTGCTGTGCGGAGCCACCTCGGGCGGCGAGATGTACTTGCTGGCCTCCACGTGCCGGCGCGCCGAGTCCCACTCCGGGTACCTGCGGCGCAGCTCGTCCTTGTAGCTCTCGAAGTAGGTCGTCTGCAGGCTGAGCGGCCGGTACCCCTCGATGATCAGCAGCCGCAGTCCTCGGGGCAGGGTCCGCTGGGCGGCGAGCAGGCGCTGGACCGTTGCCTCACGAAGGTGCGCGTAGGCCCCGGCCTCGTCGGCCAGGCGATCGTCAACCCGAAGGTCCGCAACCTGGCGCACGTCGACCAGGGCCTCCCCGTTGTCGCCCAGCGGGATGGCCGAGATTCGCCGATCAGACAGCAGGATCATGACCGGCACCGGCCGGCGGCGTCGATGATTGCGCTGGCCACGGCTGCGGCCGCGTGGGGGCGGCCGTGTCGACGGGCGGCGGTGGCCAGTTCCTGGCGTCGTTCCGGGTGGTCGAGCAGCACCATGATCTCCTCGTAGAGGCGGTTGGCGGAGGCGTCGGGGCCGGCGAGCATGCGGGAGGCACCGGCGTCGGCGAGGTGTCGTGCGGTCCGCCGCTGTTCGTCGCCGCCGGTGGGGATGAGCGGGATGAGGACGCATGCCTTGCCCAGGGCGGTGAGTTCGGCGACGGTGCCGGCGCCGCTGCGCGCGACGACGATGTCCGCGGCGCTCAGGACGTCCGGCAGCTCGCCGTGGACGTAGTCGACGACCCGGTACCTGCTGCGCAGGTGTTCCGGAAGGGTGGCCGCCACCTGCCGCATCCGGTCCAGGGAGTAGTCGCCGCACTGGTGCAGCACCTGACATTTCCGCAGGAGTCCGGGGAGGATGTCGGCGATCAGGTTGTTGACCTGGACGGCGCCCTGGGCGCCGCCGGTGACGTACACCAGCGGCAGGCGGGGGTCCAGGTGGTATGCGGCGAGCGCCCGGTTGCGGCTACCCGTGAGGATCTCGGGCCGGATCGGATTGCCGGTGACCACCGCGCGGGTTCTCGCCCCGGCAGGCAGATGGTCGATGGACGATTCGTGGCTCAGCAGGACTCGATCAGCGAGGCGGGCGAGGATCCGGTTCGCCAGCCCGAGCGTGAGGACCTGCTCGTGCATGACCAGCGGGCGCCGGGTCATCCAGGCGGCGATCCCGATCGGGACGGAGACGTATCCGCCGGTGGAGAAGACCACCTCGGGCCGGGTGCGCACCACGATCATGATGGCCTGGACGATGCCGAGTGGCACGCGGAAGGCGTCGGCGAGGTTGCGGCCCCACTCGTGCAGGTTCGGCGAGCGACGCAGTTTGCCGGTGGTGATCGCCAGGAAGGGAATGCCCTCCTGCCGGGCGATTCTGGCCTCCAGTCCGTGGGCGACGCCCACCCAGCGGACGTCCGGTTCGGTGCCGGCTGCCGCTAGCCGGTCACGGAGCGTACGGATCGTGGTCAGCGCCGGGTAGGTGTGCCCGCCCGTTCCCCCGCCGGTGACGATGACGCGGATGCTGCGGAGATGTTCCGCGATGTAGACGGCCATCAGCAGGGACTCGGGCATGGGAAGGCGGTGTCGCTTCGGTGCGGTGCGCCCTGGATGAGGATGTCGAGCAGTGCCGAGTAGCCGACGCCGGCCCGCTGCCAGATCTGCGGGTACTGGGAGGCGGCGGTGAATCCGGGGAAGGTGTTGACCTCGTTGATCACCGGCTCCCGGTCGTCTCCGGTCCACCCTGTGCCGTGGTCGGCGTGCGGATCCGGGAGGAAGAAGTCGACGCGGAGCAGCCCACGGCATCCGAGCGCGTGGAACGCCTGCACGGCCCGGGCCTGCAGTAGTCGGGTGGTGCCGGGGTCGAGCTGGGCCGGAATGTGGAAGACGGCACCGCCGTCGTACTTGGCGTCGTAGTCGAAGAAGGAGGCGTTCGCCACCCGTATCTCCAGCGGCGGCCCGGGCTCGACGCGACCGTCGGGGTGCTGAAGGACGCCGACGTCGATCTCGCGCCCACGCACGGCGCGTTCGACGAGAACCTTCGTGTCGCTCTGACGCGCGAGCCGCAGGGCGGCGGGCAGTTGCGCCCATTGTTCGACCTTGGAGACGCCCAGGCTGGAGCCGGCCCGGGCCGGCTTGACGAAGACAGGCAGTCCCAGCCGCTCCTGATCCCGCGACGACAGCTCCTCGTCGGGGCGCAGCGTCACCCCGGCGGCCACGCGCAGGCCGTCGGCGGCGAGAAGCTTCTTCGTGACCGACTTGTCCATCCCGGCGGCGCTGGCGAAAACACCGTTTCCGACGAACGCGACGCCGAGCCACTCCAGCATCGACTGGACGGTGCCGTCCTCACCGTACGGGCCGTGCAGCGCCGGGAACACCACGTCCTGGTCGCCGAGGGTCCGCAGCGCCTGCGCGAACGTGGCCCGGTCGCCGTTCACCCGCCACTGGCCGTCCCGCTCGATCAGCACCTCGGTCACGTCGTACGTGTCGCGGTCGAGATGGGCCAGGATGCTTTCCGCCGAGCGCCGGGAGACGTCGTGCTCCCCGCTGCGCCCACCGAACAGCACCGCCAAACGAACAGTCACGATTTTGCCGCTTCCCCGTGTAGGTGTGCGCGCGCCACTCGCGCGCCGATTCCGGTCAGGACTTCGTGCGGGATGGTGCCGGCCCACCGCGCCCACTCGGCGGCCGTCGGCTCGGCCGGGTCGGGCGAGCCGGGCTCGGCGCCGGGGCCGAAGACGACCACGGGATCGCCGAGCGCCACCGGTAGCTCGCCGACATCGACGACGCACTGATCCATGGCGATACGGCCGACGATCGGGCATCGTCGACCGGCGAGCCAGACCCACGCGCGGCCCTCGGCGGTGCGCGACAGACCATCGGCGTACCCGAGCGGCAGCAGAGCGAGCGTGGTCGGCCGATCGGTCACGTGGTCGGGCCCGTACGAGACGCCGGTCCCGGCGGGCACGCGTTTCAGGTTGATCACCCTTGACCGCAGGGTCATGGCGGGTCGCAGGCCGAACCGGCGGGGACCGGCCGCGCCAAAGGGGTCGATGCCGTACATGGCCAGGCCGATCCGACAGAGATCGAACCGGGTCTCCGGGGCGGCCAGTGCCGCCGCCGAATTCGCCAGGTGCACCACTTCCGGATCAAGCCCGGCAGCTCGGACGATCCGCAGTGCCTCCCGGAACGTTGACAGCTGCCGCGCGATGCTCGGGCAGCCAGGCACGTCGGCGTTGGTCAGGTGGGACCACACCCCGTGTACCCGAATGCTGCCCTCCGCCTCGTGCTTGCGAGCCCAGGCGACCAGCTCGGGCCATTCGTCGCCGCTGGCACCGTTGCGGGACAGACCGACGTCCGCCTTGAGCTGGACCGCGGCGGGCACACCGAGACCCGTGGCCGCGTCGGCGACCGCGCGCAGATGGGTCAGGGTCGACACCGCGATGTCGACGTCCGCGGCGATCAGGCGGGCGAAGTCCTCGTCCGGGCGGTGCAGCCAGCTCAGGACGGGCGCGTCGATGCCCGCCGATCGCAGTGCCACCGCCTCCGTCGCCGAGGTCACGCCCAGCCAGTCGGCGCCGGCCCCCAACGCGGCCCGCGCCACCGGCACCGCGCCGTGCCCGAACGCGTCGGCCTTCACCACGGCCATCAACCCGGTCCGTGCGATCGCTGCGATCGTCCGGATGTTCTGCGCGATCGCCGCGAGATCTATCACGGCCTCGGCCAGCTCGGCACTCCCACTGATCACACCGGTCCCCGCGCGCCGACCGCGCGTACCCGGCGTCACCCGGCAGCCCTGGGATCGACGGGCGGTTCGTCCAGCGGTTCGGCGGCCCCGTGCCCGCCGACAGCGGCGGCCCGACGCACCGCGAGCGTCTCCCGGATCCGCCGCCGGACCGCCCGCCGCTGTCGCTCCCCGCGGCGGCCCGGGTGTGCTGGTTCCAGGATCATGTCCGGCTCCTGACTGACATGACCGGCACGGTAGGCAGCCTGTGGTGAAGAACCCTTGAAGAAGCCGTGGGCCAGCTGTGCGGACATCCCGCTCGCCGCTCTCCGGAGCCGTCCGCATCAGTTCTTCACAGGTTTCGGTTTTACTTGACCCCCGCCACCACTAGCCGGAACGGGGAAACATGAGCGCACGGATCCTGGTCGCCGAGGACGACCCCAAGCAGGCCAACCTGGTACGGGTCTATCTCGAACGCGAGGGGCACAGCGTGCTGCTGGTCGGCGACGGGCGGGCCGCGCTGGACCAGTGTCGGTCCCGCCGGCCGGACCTGGTGGTCCTCGACGTGATGATGCCGGTCGTCGACGGCCTCGACGTGTGCCGGATCCTGCGCGCCGAATCGGAGATTCCGATCCTGCTGCTGACCGCCCGTACCACCGAGGACGACGTCCTGCTGGGCCTCGATCTCGGTGCCGACGACTACCTCACCAAGCCGTACAGCCCGCGGGAGCTGGCCGCCCGGGTACGGGCGCTGCTGCGCCGGGCCCGGGTGGTGAGCGCCGACAACCGGGCGGTGCTGCGCGTCGGCGAGATCGAGGTGGACGCCGGCCGGTTCGAGGTACGCGTCGGCGGCCGGCCGGTCGCCCTGACGGCCAAGGAGTTCGGCATCCTCGAGGTGCTCGCCGGCGAGCCCGGGCGGGTGTTCACCCGGGCGCAGATCATCGACCGTGCCTTCGGATTCGATCATTTCGTGCTCGAACGCACCGTCGACGCGCACGTGATGAACCTCCGCCGCAAGATCGAGGCCGACGTTGCCGAGCCGCGGTACGTGCAGACCGTCTACGGCCGCGGCTACCGGCTCGCCGAACCGGCGCCGGAACCGGCGGCGACGCCGACGCCCGAGGGGACGCCCGGAGCCGGCCGGTGAGTTTTCGGCTACGGGTGCTCTGGCTGGTCATCCTCGTCGCGGTGAGCGCGACCGCGGCGACCGCGTGGCTGACCCTGCGGCAGGCCTCGCAACAGATCAACGAGTCGGCCACCGTCGACCGGGCGCAGCTCGACCAGGTCGTCGCCCGACTCAAGGCGTACGGCAGCCGGCACGGCACCTGGGAGGGCGTGCCCGGCCTGGTGCAGGACCTGCGCGCCGAGACCGGTCAGCGGATCCACCTGGTCGCCGATACGGGCCAGGTGATCGTCGACACGGACACCCAGGAGAATCGCACCGCCCGGCCGCTCGGCACGATGGTCGGGTTCGTCGACCCGCGGCCGGTGCTGAATCTGGCCGCGTTGCCGACGGAGCCGGCGGGCCGGGAGAAAGGCGTGGTCGGGGCGATCGCCTCCTACCGCACGGGCGTGCTGTTCGCGGCCTGCCTGACCCGCGAATCCGTTCCTGTCGTCGCCTCGCCTACCAGCACGGGAGTTCCGCAGTTCGACGCAGAACCGAGCACGACCGACGTGCGCGGTCGCCAGGGCGTCGACGAGATCGTCCGCAGCTGTCGCGACATCGCGGCCCGGCCGAACCGGGACCGGGCGGCCGCCGCCGACCGGGTGCGGGGCTGTGGCTCCCTGATGGCGGTGGAGCCACTGGATTCCTGCCTGGCCCAGGTCTTCACCAACCAGATCAGTGACGTCGCGCCGGTACCCGCCCGGGTCTACCTCGGCGCTCGTGGCGATCCGGCGTCTGCGCTGGCGGCCGGCCCGCTGCTCGCCGCGGCAGCGGGCGTGGCGGCGGTCGCGATCGTCGGCACCGTGCTGCTGAGCCGGCGGGTGCTGCGCCCCATCGACACGCTCACCGCGGCCGCTCATCGGCTCGGCCGGGGCGACCTCACCGGACGGGTGCCGGTGCGGGGCAACGACGAACTGGCGGAGTTGGCCCGGTCGTTCAACCGGATGGCCGACTCCCTGCAGCGCGGGGAGGAGCGGCAACGCCGGTTGGTCGCCGACGTCGCACACGAACTGCGCACCCCGCTGGCCAACCTGCGCGGCTATCTCGAGGCGCTCTCCGACGGCGTGGTCACGCCGGACCAGGAGCTCTACGCCTCGCTGCTCGAAGAGGCGGTGCTGCAGCAGCGCATCGTCGACGACCTGCAGGACCTGGCCCTGGCTGAGGCCGGCAACCTGGCGTACCACCGGGTCACGGTGGATCTGGCCGAACTCCTGGAGACGTGCGGCACCGCCCACCACGCCCGGGCGGAGTCAGCCGGGGTGTCGTTGCGCGTGGCGGCCGAGCCGGTCGCGGTACACGCCGATCCCGACCGGCTCCGCCAGGTGGTGGGCAATCTCGTCACCAACGCACTACGGGCGACCGCTGCGGGCGGCAGTGTCCGGCTGGTCGCGAGCCGCACCGAAACGCAGGCGATCGTCCAGGTCGTCGACACCGGCTCGGGAATCGCAGCGGACGCGCTGCCGCATGTGTTCGACCGGTTCTGGCGGGCCGACGCCGCACGGGGCCGCCGTACCGGAGGCAGTGGCCTCGGCCTCGCCATCGCCCGGCAGATCGTCACCGACCACCAGGGCACCATCACGGTCGCGAGTGAGGTCGGTGTCGGGACGACATTCACCATCACGCTCCCCCGCGCCCACTAGCGAAGGGCGCAGGCGGGGGGTCAAGTCCAGCCTGTTCGGCGCCATCCCGCTGGTAGCGCCGTCGGCCCCACATGTTCAGCCGTCGGCGATGCCGGCCAGCTTGCCACGGGGTCGCTCGGCGTCGGGGAGGTCCAGTTCGTCGAAGATCGCCGCCGCGTCGCGCCACGCGGTGCGGGCCGCGGCCAGGTCACCGGCCGCCTGATGGGTGTCGCCGAGCTTGTCCAGCACATCGGCTTCGTCGTACCGGTCGCCGAGTTCCCGGTGCAGGCGCAGCGCGCGGTGGTAACAGTCGAGCGCCCGCAGGTGCTCGCCCCGCCCGTGCTGGGCGAAACCCAGGCTGTCCCAGATCATGGCAGCGCCGCGTCGGTCGTCGGTCTCCTCATTGAGCCGCAGGGCTTCCCGGAGGTGCGGCAGCGCCGCCTCGTGGTCACCCCGCTGAGCGTACGACCAGCCGAGATTGTTCAACGCCTTCGCCTGGCCGGGCAGATGCCCGGCACTGCGGTACAGGTCGAGTGCCTGCCGGGTCGGGTCGAGCGCGGCGTCGTGCCGGCCCTGGCGGGCCAGCACCCAACTGATGCCCAGGTGAGCGTGCGCCTGACCCGCGTCGTCGCCCAGCCGCCGGTACAACGCCAACGTGTCCCGGTAGTGCCGGTGGGCGTCGGAGTGCCGCTCCAACCAGGTGTAGGCGATGGCGAGGCCGTGATGTGCCTGGGCCTGCCCGAACAGGTCGGCCGCGCGCCGTGCCGCCGCCAGCGCCGTCTGCTGGACCGCGCTCAGGTCGTCCCAGTGCCCACGCCGGTCGAGATACGTGGTGAGTACCGTCGCCAGGGACCAGACGTGGGTGTCGAAGCCCTCGGCGGCGGCCTGCGCCACGGTGGCCAGCAGCACCTGGTGCTCTCCGGTGAACCAGTCGACCGCCCAGATGTGGTCCGACCCGGTCGACACGGTCACCCCGGCCCGCGCCGGCGGCAGGGTCACCGGGCAGGCCAGGCGGTAGGGATAGAACAGCTCGTCGGCGGCGTGGGTGGTGTGCAGATAGTGGTCGAACAGGCGGTGCCGGGCGGCCTCCCGGTCCGCCGTCGAGTCGACCTCGTCGCACAGTTGTGCGGCGTAGGCGCGCAGCAGGTCGTGCGTGGCGTACCGGCCCGGGGAACGCTCGGTGAGCAGGTTCGCCCGGGTCAGCCCTGCCAGCAGCGGACGGACCTGGGACAACGACACCCCCGCCAGGCTCGCCGCCGCAGGCTGCCCGACATCGGGCCCGGGGTGCAGGCCCAGCCGCCGGAACAGCCGCGCGGACCCGGCGTCCAACGCCTGATACGACCAGGAGAAAACCAGCCGTACGTCGGTGGCCGGATCACCGGCGTCGAACGCCGACAGGTCACCCACGCGGGTCGCGGCGAGTTCGGCGGCGAGCGTGCCCAGCGGAAGGTCGGGGGCGGTGGCGGCCCGGGCCGCCACGATCGCCAACGCCAGTGGCAGTCGGGCGCACCGCCCGACGATCGCCTCGACCGCCACCGGCTCCGCCTGACAGCGGTCCCGGCCGAGCCGGCGCTCCAGCAGCGCCCGCGCCTCGTCCGGGGCGAGCAGGTCCAGCGACACCGGGTGGGCGCCGTCGGTGACGGTCAGCCCCGTCAACTGGTTACGGCTGGTCACCACCACCAGGCAGCCCGACGTACCGGGTAGCAGGGGTCGTACCTGGTCGGCGTCCCGGGCGTTGTCCAGCAGCACCAGCATCCGTCTGCCGGCTACCGTCGTCCGGAACAGGGCCGCCTGCTGGGTGGGGTCGCTGGGCATGCGCTGCGGGGACACGTGCAGCGCCTCCAGGAAACCCCGGAGCGCCTCGCCGGACGACACGGCTCGTCCGGCGAGATCGAAACCACGCAGGTTGACGTACAACTGCCCGTCCGGGAAGCGGTGCGCGACCCGGTGCGCCCAGTGCACGGCCGTCGTGGTCTTCCCGACCCCGGCGGTACCGCTGATGGTGCAGATGACCACCGTCCGGTTCGTACCGGCGTCGGTCGGGGTGTCGGCGTCTTCCGGCAGCAGGGCGTCCAGTTCCCGCAGGGCCCCCGCCCGGCCGGTGAACCCGGCCAGGTCCGCCGGGAGTTGAGCCGGGGCGGGTGTGGACCCGACGGGCGGGCCGGCCGAGCGGACCCCGGGCTCAGCCGGCTTCCCAGCCGGCACGCCGCCTCCGCGCGCCGGCTCCGGCCCGGTCACCTCCTGGCGCAGCACCCGCAGGTACGTCTCCGCCAGTTCGGCGGCCGGTTCCACGCCCAGGTCCTCCACCAGCCGACGCCGCGTGTCGGCGTACACCCGCAGTGCATCCGCCTGGCACCCGGATCCGGCGAGCGCGACGAGGTAGTGCGCGACCAGCCGCTCCCGCAACGGATGGGCGTCGACGAGCGGACGCAGGGTGCGTGCGACGGTCTCGTGCCCGCCGAGCGCCAACTCCACCGCGGCCAGCTGCTCCTGGGCGAGCAGCCGCTGCTCGTCCAGGCCCGCGGCGGCGGCCTCGACGAACGCTCCCGCCGCCCCGGCCAACGCCGGCCCGCGCCACAGGGCCAGGCCGGCGCGCAGCAGCCGGGCTGCCTCCGCCAGCTGTCCGGCCGCCTCCGCAGCCCGGGCCTGTCGCAGCAGGACGGTGAACTCGGCCAGATCCAGTGCGCCGTCGTCGACGAGCAACCGGTAGCCGCCGCTGTGTGTGACGAGCGCCCCGGAGAGGTCGGCGGCACGCAACGCGGCCCGGATCCGGGACACGCACACCTGGACCTGGGTCCGCGCGCTCACCGGCGGGTCGGCGGCCCACAGCGCCTCGATCAGCTGCCCTGGCGAGACCAGCCGGCCGGCGTTGAGCATCAGCAACGCCAGGAGCGCGCGGTGCTGCGGCCGGTCGATGGGCAGGGCCCGCCCCGCGACGGAGACCTCCACCGGGCCGAGGACGCACCACCTCATTGTCATCCCTGCTCCTGTGACCGGACGGTCACCATCCTAAGTGGTCGATGCGGTGGCAAGCCGTCGGCTAGCCGACGGCAAGCGTGGTCTCCGACGCTCATGTCAGCCGTCGACGAACGTCCGGCGGAGCTGACCGGCGTGCCGTGCACACCGGTCGGCGCTTCGAAACGACAGGAGGTCATCAGATGCGAATCCGCACCAGTACCGGTCCCGTTACGGCAGCCGTCGTGCTGGCCGCGTCGCTGGCGGGTGCCGGCTGGGCGGCCCCGGCCTTCGCCGAGTTCGATCCGATCCCGGCGAAGCCCGTCGTAACCGGGGTCGAGAAGGTTGCCGTGACGACGACCTTCGGCAGCTCGGACCGAACCCGTACGGTGCCCTGCCCGGCCGGCAAGGTCGCCCTCGGTGGAGGTGGCTACCTGACCAGCCCCTCGGACGCGGCCGGACGGGTGGCGATGGACAGGTCCGCGCCGTCCACCGACGGTACGAGCTGGACGGTGTCGATGCGTGAGGTCGGCGCGGTCAAGTACACCGGAGACTGGCGCTTCACCTACTTCGCCTTCTGCGCCGACCGGCCGTCCGGCTATCAGGTGGTGTCGGAGGTCGAGGCCGGATGGAACGACCACCACCGGTTGTCCAAGACCGCAGCCTGCCCGGGCACCACGAAGGTCCTCGGCTCGGGCGCAGAGGTCTACAACTCGAACAGCGCCTTCGTCCTCGACCGGGTTTCCCTCGGCGACGCCCTGTGGCCGAACGGGGGAACCAACTACACCTGGGCCGTCGCCCGGACGGTGGACCAGGGCACGGTGGCGCACGGCACGGAAGCCCTCCGGACGTTCGCCATCTGCGCCAACGAGCCCGCCGGCTACGAGGTGGTACGGGCGGCGTCGGAGATCACGAGCGGTTCGCTCAGGAACGTCGCCGGTTCCTGCACCCTCGGCAAGCTGCTCAGCGTGGGCGCCGGCATCGAGGTCTCCAGCATCCACGAGGACGACCGGACGCAGACCCTGCTCACCGGGCTGAACGGCACGGCTGGCACGGCGAACGCCTGGGCCCACGAGGACGCCGACGGATACGCCGAGACGTGGGGGCTCTCGCTGGCCCTGGTCTGCGCGAGCTGACCCGCCGCGGTGGGTGTCGCCGGGATCACGGCGACACCCACCGCGGTTCCGGTCACCGACCGGAGGCGGGGCTACGGCGAAGACCCTGGGCGCTGTCGCGTTGTCGGATCGGTGGACACGCCGAGCCTTGTCAGGGCGCACCAGCGGCAGGGGTTTTCGCCGTGGACCGTGGACGGCCCCGGTCGGAGCCTGGAGACAGTCCGACCGGGGGGCCACCGATCATGGAAGCGGATCGCCCGCGCGTGAGCCTGCCCGTCCGGTCACGGACTCGTCCGTCCATGACCGGCCGGGTGCGGGGCGGAGGACCGCATGCCGTAGCACCCGGCGCATCATCGCGGGCCGCATGAGCGCCTGAGGGGGATCGATCAGACCCGCCACACGCATGAACCCCTTCGTCACTTCCGGGTCCTGGGTGGCGGCGTACTGAAGGCGGGCCATGTAGGCGTTGCCGATCCGCACCTTGAGGGTGCGCTTGCCCTCCACGCCCGGGAAGTCGAGGTCGCCGCCCGCGGCGATGTCCCACGGGGTGTCGATGACCCTGGACAGATCAGCGAAGAAGCGCTGCGGTGTGGGCGCACGCCCCTCACGCAGATGCTGCCGCAGCGTCATCGCCTCGATCGCGGCGACGCTCATGCCTTGGCCGTAGACGGGGTTGAAGCTGCAGAAGGCGTCGCCGATGACCAGGTACCGGTCGGGGAGGCGGAGCAGTCGCTCGTACCGCCGGCGGACGCTGGCGGGGAAGCGGAAGGAGACGGGGTCATCGAGCGCCTCGGCGTCGCGAACCGCGTGGTAGACGTCGGGCACCGGCAGGGAACGAACGAATTCGAGGAACGCCCCGGGGTCGGTGGGCGGGTAGTCCCCGAGCAGTCCGGTCAGCGAGAGAATGCAGACGTCCCGGCCGACCTGGCCGAAGAAGGCCCCTCGCGGGTGGGCCGGGGAAGCGACCGGGTTGATCGACTGCACGCCGTCGAACATCTCGGGACGGGTGCGGTAGTGCCGGGTCGTGTACGCGAGCCCGACCTTGACCCGTTCCTCCTCCGGCCGCTGGTATCCCAGACTCTCGAGCCAGGCAGGCGTACGGGAGCCTCGGCCGGTTGCGTCGACCACCAGATCGGCATCCAGCACCTCGACGTCGGCGTTTCCGGTCCGCCGCTGCACCCGTACCCCGACGATCTGCTCCCGATCGTCGGTGGCGACAAGGCCGAGCACGTCACACTCCTGTATGAAGGTGACGTTCGGCAGGGCCGCGACCCGGTTGCGGACGTGGTTCTCGAGGACTGGGCGGGGGGCGGTCACCGAGATGAGCCCGGTGTGGGCGGGCTGTATCTTCCGGCCGTTGAAGAACCACCGCATCTCCCCCAGATCGCCGGTGGGCACCCCGCTGGCGCGCAGTTCGTCGGTGATCCCGGGGAACAGTTCCTCGAGGATGAGGTGTCCCCGTGCGTGCAGGCCGTGCGCGTGGACGGTGTGCGGCGCACCCTTGCGGGGCGTGCTGACGCCCAGCACCTTGTCACGCTCCACGACGACGACGTCCGCGTAGGATTCGGCCAGGACCCTGGCCGCGAGGATGCCGCCCATGCTTCCGCCGAGCACGACGGCGCGGGCTCCGATATGACTCATCGACGTTTACCTTCCTGATGGAAACCGGGACCGATCGGCCTGCCGCGGTGCGACGTCAGCATGGAGGCGCCTTTCGATGGCCGTCGGTCGGCCGAGGACTGGCCGGGGTTCTCGAAGGGTCGAACCGGCCTGAGCGTCGTTTACGGGGCTACCGCCAGGGTTGTCACCGGCGGCTCCCGTGGCATCTCCCCGCGTGCGATGCCGGCGACGTGCATCAACATGGGTCCGCACCGGTGCGGCAGGGCCGGCCGACGGAGAGTGCGACGCGGTGGGAGTCTCTGCCGTCAACCGCGAGCGGTCCGGAGACGTTGACGGCTTGGGCGGGGCCGTCGCCGACGGCCGTCACCGGTCGGGAGTTGAGCGGAGCCATATCCAGTGCGCGACGACGACCGCCCATTGCAGGGGTGAGCGCCGTGCGGTAACTCTTAGGACGGGCGCGACGGCTCGTCAGCCCAGATCGTTCAGGCGGACGCTGAGACCCTTTCCTTGGAATTCCTCGCACACGAACGCTGGCTGGCGAGGCTTGCTCAGCGCGGGGTCGTACCGGTAGCCGATCTCGGCGAAATCGAGGAGGTCATCCGGATTCTCGACGCGGGCTGTCAGCAGCCATCGAGCGAAGGCGCCGCGCGCGATCTTGGCGTGCACCACCACGAAACGCGGCTCTCCCGTCTTCGGCTGCACCGTCATGAAGCGGGGACTGATGAACCGGTCCCGGTCGAGGAACGCCGTGACGGTCTTGTTGTACTCCACTGCGGCGAGATTGACGATGACGCCCGTGGACGGCAGACACCGGGCGATGGAGTCGCCCCAGAATTCGTACAGGTTGGAGTAGGGCGGATCGGGCAGCCGGTAGCCCATCTCGAGTCGGTACGGCTGAACCGCGTCGTGAGGACGCAGGATCCCGTACAGACCGGAAAGGATCCGCAGTCGGTCGTCTGCATACGCGCGGTCGGCCGCCGAGAAGTCACACGCGCGCAGCCCGCTGTAGATGTCGCCCGCGAAGCTGTCGATTGCCGGAGACTGCCGCTCCGGCTCGACGCCCCAGCTCGCGAGGAGCGCATGGGTCTTCTCGGCCAGCGCCGGCGAGATCTCCATGACGGTCGCCAACTGCTCCACCGACAGGGTCTGCAGATAGGCCGCCAGTTCCTCGGCCCTGCCGCGCAGTGCCGGCTCGGTCAGTGCCGCGTCGCCGCGGGGCGCCGACCGCATGACCTTGGAGGTGTGGATGAGGACGATCATCACTTGTCGATCGACTTGATGAGTTCCTTGATGATGCGCTTCAGCTCGGTCTTCTTGGCTCGCGCGTCCTTCATGTCCTGGAAGTAGGCCATCCGGCGACCGTCCGTGTAGTTGCCCTCCAGCAGCTTGCTGTCGATGTCCACTACCAGCGGGTTGTGGAACACCAGGTGGACGTGCTCCTTGGCCCACAGGTTGAACGTCGCCAGGTATTCCCCCTTGTAGGAGAACGACGGCGCCTTCCACTTGATCTGCTCGGTGATCTTCGGATTGACGGCCTTGATGCTCTCGCGGAGCATCTCGACCTCCGCCTTGAAGGGGTGGTCGAGTTTGTCCATGAACGCGTCAACCTCGTCAGTCTTGTTGACGGTGTTGTCGACCTTGCCCATTTCGCCTCCGCACCGAGATCGATACCCCTGGCGAGCATACCGAAGTCAGGCGTCGGTTCGCGGTGGCAAAACGTGGCCCGGACCTCCGAGCGGGTGGTGGTGCGACCGCCGGCGTCGCACCACCACCCCGTGGGCGAACGGCTATCCCGCCGACCGCAGGACGAAACCCTCCAGCGTGGTGACGATCTCGGACCTGTTCTCGCGGTGGCGCAGGCAGTACTTGGTCGGGTACCAGCCGGCCGTCTGCCACGCCTGCGGCTGCTTGATCGGGAAGCAGCCGTCCGACACGGCGCCCGAGGCGAGCTTCTGGTACCAGTCCTGGGTGACCATGGGCTCGTAGAACGTCAGGCGTCCCGCGTAGGAGCCGTAGATGAAGGTGTGCGTGAAGGGCTGGCCGTTCAGCTCAGGCCCGTTCAGGTCGATCAGGTGGTTGCCCATACCCGGCTCGACGGCCCCGAAGTCGCTGTAGTCGGCAGGCATGTACTGCGCGGGGACAGGCTGGCGACCCACCTCCCAGTCGTCGCAGTTGACGAGCATCCCGCACGGCCCCGGGCGGATGGCCAGCCGCTCCTCGTTGGAGTTCATGTAGAAGTGCACGTCGAAGTGCGGGCGGTCGTAGATGTGTTCGGGCAGATGGCCGGCCGGGTTCCAGTTCATCAGGACGTACTGGAACGGTGTGTTCACCCGCGCGCGGAACTCGTCACTGAGTCGCAGCGGATGCTCGTACCCACCCGTGCACTCCGTGTGCTGGTCGGTCACGCCGTCGCCGTTGACGTCGTAGCACCACAGGCCCGCCGTCGGCGGGTGGTTCGGCAGACCGTCGAGCGCGTTCACGCCCATGACCAGGCCGATGGTGTGCGGCACCCCGTTGCGGGACTGCGAGAACGCACGGATCGTGCCGTTCCCCATTTTCGACGACTGTCCGTAGGAGGCGCAGACCCCGAGGTACGAGGCGGTGCGGCGGACGAGGACGTCGGCGGCCTTCTTCGGCACCGTGGCGTTGAACTCGACGCCACTCTTCACGGTCGGTGCGACACAGACCGCCACCCGCGGACCGCGGGCCGAGACGGGATTCGGGGTGAGGGCGACGACGAGCGCGAGCGCAGCCAGCGCGGCCGCCGCCGCCACGGCGACGGTGCGGATTCTTCGACGGGGCATGACGCCTTCCTTCTTGGGAGATGAGGGACCAGGGACGCCCGGTTGCGGTCGGGCGCTGGGCGGACCACCGACGGTCCGCACGACGGGATCACTGAACGGTCTGTCCGGCCTCCGGGGGCATGCCGGGATGCCCCGCCCCGGTGGGCGGCACGGCCCGGAGCCGGACGACGAGGAGCGCCGCGACCGCGAGGAAGAGGACGAGGTTGATCAGGCTGGCGCCGTGCAGCGCCTGCGTGAACGCCTCCCGGGCGGAGTCGAGCAGCTCCGCCGCGACAGGCTGCGGCAGGGTGTCCGCGACGGCCGCGGCGCCGACGATGCTCTCCCCCGCGGCCATGGCGGCCTCGGGCGGCACGGCCGACGGCACCTCGACCGCGGAACCGTAGACAGCCCCGGCGACGCTGCCGAGGATCGCGACGCCGAGCGCCACCCCGAGTTCCCCGCCCGTGGAGGACAACGAGCCGGCGGCTCCCGCCTTCTCCGGTGGTGTCGCGCCCATCAGCACGGCGTTGGCCAGCGTGGCGCTCGGGCTGCCACCCACGTACATGATGACCAGGCCGACGATCAGGGTCGCCAGGCCGCCGGAAACGCTGACCTGGGTGATGACCAGGGCACCGACCGCCGCGAGGACCATCCCGGCCGCGAGGACGTAGGCCGGCCGCACGGTACGGGCGACGGCCGGTCCGATGTTGCCGCCGACGATCATCGCGCCGGCCGGAATCAGCATCCAGAGCGCGACCTTGAGTGGAGACATTCCCTCCACCAGCTGCATGTAGAGGGTCGACACGAGGCCGGCCCCCGCGGTGATGAAGCCGAACGCGAGGCCGAGCAGCACGATCGTGCTCACGACCGGGTTGCGGAAGAGCCCGAGGTCCAGCATCGGGTGGGTGAGATGCCGCTGGCGGGCGACGAACATCAGCGCGAAGGCGAGCCCGAGGATGACGGCGCCGATGGGCGTCGGCTGCCAACCGGCCCGTGCGATCTCCTTGAGCCCGTAGACGACCGGCAGGAGCGCGGCGAGCGAGAGCACCGCGCTGAGCGGATCGAGTCGCCCGGGGTGCGGGTTGCGGGCGCCCGGCAGCAGCCCTGGTCCGACCACCAGCAGCAGCGCCATGACGGGAACGCCCATCAGGAAGATCGAGCCCCACCAGAACGAGTCGAGCAGGAGGCCACCGACCACCGGGCCGAGGATCACGCCGAGCATGATGGAGGTGCCCCAGATGCCCATCGCGGCGCCCATCTGCATCGGATTCGGAAAGAGCTGGCTGATCAGGGCGAGCACGGAGGGCATCACCGTCGCCGCCGCGATCCCGAGCAGGGCGCGGGAGACCAGGAGCATCTCGATCGAGGTCGAGTAGGCCGCGAGCAGTGACGCGACCATGAAGCCGGCGGCGCCACCGAGCAGCACGTTGCGGTGGCCGGTCCGGTCGCCGAGGGTGCCCATGAGGACCAGGAAGCCGGCGATCATGAATCCGTAGATGTCGGTCACCCACAACTGCTGGGCGCTGTTGGCCCCGAGATCGGTGGCGAGCCGGGGCAGGGCGAGGATCAGGACGCTGATGTCCACCGTGGTGAGCAGGGTGGGCAGGCACAGCACGGCGAGCGCGAGCCATTCGCGGCGGCCCGCCCGGGGTCCCATGTCAACTGTCGTCACCTTGCTGTCCCTCCATCGATCGGTATCGCGTTATCGGACGTGGACGTGTACGTGCGGGACGGATGACGTCGCTCCGCGCGGGGCGGCCGGTAGCAGCACACCGCCGGTCAGGCTGCGGTCCGCAGCGACCGGAAGAAGGTCCGGACATCACCGACCAGCAGCTCCGGCACCTCCATCGCCGGGAAGTGCCCGCCCCGGTCGAACTCGGTCCAGTGCGTGATGGTGGAGAAGTCCCGGTCGGCGAAGCGACGGATCGGGACGATGCAGTCCTCCGGGAAGACGGCCACGCCGAGCGGCACCGTCAGCGGCTGCTCGCGGTAGCCGGCCAGCATGTCCCCGTTCGGGTCCTCGGTCGCCCTGCGCTGCTGCTCGGTGATCTCGCAGTACAACTGGGCCGACGATCCCGCCGTGTTGGTCAGCCAGTAGATCATCACGTTGGTCAGCAGCAGGTCACGGTCGATCACGTCGTCGGGCAGCTCGGCGTCGGTCCACTCCTTGAACCGCTCGACGATCCAGGCCAGTTGGCCGGCCGGCGAGTCGTTCAGGGCGTAGGAGACCGTCTGCGGACGGGTCGAGAGCAGCTTGCGGTATCCGGAGCCGTCGGCGTCGAAGCGCGCCAGCCGGCCCAACCGGGCCATGTCCTGCTCGCTGAGGCCTTCCAGTTCTGCCGGATCACCGGAGGGGAACACGGTGAGCATGTTGCTGTGCACGCCGACGACGTGCTCGGGGTCGAGTCGACCCACCGCGAGGGAGATCGGTGAACCGAAGTCCCCGCCCTGGGCGCCGTAGCGCTCGTAGCCGAGGCGACGCATGAGCTCGACCCACGCCGCCGCGATGCGGTCGACGGTCCACCCGGCCGCGGGCAGCGGGCCGGAGAAGCCGAAGCCGGGAATCGACGGAATGACCAGGTGGAACGCGTCGGACCGGTCGCCGCCGTACGCGGCGGGATTGGTCAGCGGGCCCACCACGTCGAGGAACTCCGCCACCGAACCGGGCCACCCGTGGGTCATGATCAACGGCAGTGCGTCCGGCTCGGGCGAACGTACGTGCATGAAGTGCACGGTGGTGCCGTCGATGGACGTGGTGAACTGCGGCAGGCGGTTGAGCCGCGACTCGGCCTGGCGCCAGTCGTAACTGGTCAGCCAGTGGGCGACCAGTTCCTTGAGGTACGCCAGCGGCACGCCGCGCGCCCAGCCCGTCTCCGGAAGGTCCGGCGACCATCGGGTCTGTGCCAGGCGACGGCGCAGGTCGTCGAGTTCGGTCTGCCGGATGTTGATCTGGAATGGCTGCACTTGTCCCTCTCCTCGTCAGTGGCGCCGATCAGCTCACCCGGAGCACGGCCCGGCGGTCACTCGTCACACGCCCCGGAACGACGCTCCGACAGCAACGAACCCGTCGATGCCGACCATGACCGTGGCACCAGGCCGACGGCCCGCGCATCTCCTGAAATGCGGCGCAGGCCGGTCACCTGGGACTTCAGCGGGGCGCGGGAACGATCGCGGTCCGCCGGCGTCGGACCCCGACAAGTCCGGACCGCCGAGACGACACCGCGACAGTCAGCGACGACGAGCGCACGCACAGAGATGCCGGCGTACGGCGGCAGTTGGAATCGTGAGCCGCGGCGTCATCGGCCCACCCGATGGGCGCCCTCCCCCTGTCGAACACGAGGAGTGTGATTACCGGTGACCACGCCGAACATCCCTGCGCGGACCGCGAGAAGCCCCCTCTCGAGCCGGACGAGCCACTTCGTCCTGCCGAAGCAATGGGCGTCGATGCGCCGGGCCGAGCAACTCGAACGGGAAACCGGGAACCGGGTCATTCACCTGGAAAAGGGCGACTTCCAGGGCGAGGAGTTCCGCCCGGCACCACACATCCTCGAGGCCTGCGCCAGGGCGGTGCACGACGGGCACGTGCGCTACGTGCCCGGTCCGGGCCTACCGGAACTGCGGGACGCGATCGCGGAGGAGGCGACGCGTCGGGGACGCCCGACCGCCCGCGAGGAGGTCCTGGTCACCATGGGCGCCAAGCACGCGCTGACGCAGAGCCTGCTCACGCTGGTCGACAACGGCGACGAGGTCATCTTCCCCAACCCCGGCTATCCGCCGGACGAGTTCTGGATCACCTATGCCGGCGGGCGGGTGGTCTACGCCCCGCTGGTCGAACCGGACTTCCACTTCGACATCGATCAACTGGCCCGCCTGATGAACGACCGCACCAAGGTCCTGATCATCAATACCCCGCAGCGACCCAACGGGATGACCGTCGACCGGTTGGCGGAGATCAGCGCGCTGTGTCAGCGGCACGACGTCATGGTGATCTCGGACGAGATCTTCAGCCACATGGTCTACCCGCCCGCCGAACATCGCACCATCGCCGCCGTCGACGGCATGGCGGAGCGGACGCTCCTGGTGGACACGTTCAGCAAGAGCTACATCATGACCGGCTTCCGGATCGGCTGGTGCGTGGCGAACCGGGACCTGATCACCGCCATGGACATCTTCCAGCAGAACTCGGTGACCAACGTGCCCGCGTTCGTCCAGATCGCCGCCCTCGCGGCACTCACCGGGCCGCAGGACCACGTCATCGCCACCCGCGACCGCCTGCGGGCCAAGCGCGACCGGACGGTCGCGGCGCTCGACGCGATGCCCGGCATCAACTGCACGGCCCCCGACGGCTCCTTCTACGTCTTCCCGGACATCCGGGGCACCGGAATGACCGCCCAACAGTTCACCGACCACCTGATCGACCGGTATTCGGTGGGAGTGGTCGCGGGCACGGCGTTCGGCGACCGGGGCGAGGGGCACGTGCGCATCACGTACGCCGTCCCGGACGACGTCCTCGAGGAGGGCCTGAGCCGGATCCGCCAGGCCGTCGAGAATCTCGGGTGACCGCATGGACATCGGTCGGATGTTGGCGTGGGGCGCGGCACGCCACCCCGAACAGCGGGCGGTGGGTGGACGGCGGCCGCTGACGTTCCGCCAGTGGGACGCGTACACCAACCAGCTCGCCCGCACGCTGGCGGACCTCGGCGTCCGGCGCGCCGACCGCGTCGTGCTCCACCTGGCCAACGGCACGGAACTGGCCAGTCTCTACCTGGCGGTGCAGAAGCTGGGGGCGGTGGCGGTGCCCCTGTCGACGCGGTTCGGCCCCGCGGAGATCGGGCACTGCCTGCAGGACTGCGCTCCCGTGCTGATCGTCACCGACGCCACCACCTCCGGTCAGTCCCGGGCCGCCCCGGTCGCCCTGCCCGACGCGCCGAGGCGGGTGTACGTCGGTGACCCGCTGGACGCGCCCGCCGGCGAGACCGCGTTGGCTCCGCTCGTCGGGGCGCAGCCGGACGGCCCGATACCCGTCACCGTCGACTCCGGCGACCTGAGCGTGCTGCTCTACACCTCGGGCACGACGGGACGTCCCAAGGGGGTTCCCCGTACGCACGCCGCCGAGCACGCGGCCACCGTGGCGCACGTGCTGCAGTCGGGGCACCGCAGCGGCGACGTCACGCTCGGAGTGATGCCGCTGTTCCACACGATGGGTGTCCGCACCCTCCTCGCCAGCCTGCTGGTCGGCGGCACCTGGGTACCGCAACGCCGGTTCGACGCCGACGAGTCGTCGGAACTCGTCGTGCGTGAGGGCGTCACCTCGCTGTACCTGGTGCCCACCATCTACTGGTCGCTGCTCAACACCGGTCGGATGCACGAGCTGACGTCACTGCGGCGGCTCGGGTACGCGGGGGCGCCCATGGCCCCTGACCTCGCGCGCCGCCTGGCCGGCACGGTCCGTCCGCGCACGTTCGTCAACCACTACGGCAGCACCGAGATCTACACGTTCACGGTCGAGCCCGATGTGGCGGCACGGCCGGGCAGCGCGGGCCGCGCCGGGATGTTCTCCCGTGTTCGTGTCATCGCCAACCGGGCCGGTGCCGACGCCGAGGACGTGGTGGCTCCGGGCGAGCCGGGGCAGGTCATCGCGTCCATGGACTCCCCGGAAGCCTTCGCGGGCTACTGGGCACGGGGCGACGCCGACGAGGCGGCGATCCGCAACGGGTGGTACCACACCGGCGACCTGGCGATCCGCGACGAGCAGGGAAACCTGTGGTACCAGGGCCGCGTCGACGACATGATCATCTCGGGTGGCGAGAACATCTACCCCGCCGACATCGAGGCCGCGCTGGCCGCCTCCCCTGCCATCGGCGACAACGTCGTGGTGGGGCTGCCCGACGAGCGGTGGGGACAGGCGGTGACGGCGTTCGTCGTACCCCGCGAGGGGCTCGACCCCGAGAAAGCCGTCCGGGAGGTCCAGCACTTCATCCGGACCTCATCAGGCTTGCCGTCGCTGAAGCGCCCCAAGCGAGTTGTCGCCGTGGACCGGATTCCGCGCTCCCCCGTCGGCAAGATCCTGCGTCGGCAGCTCACCGACGGCGCGTACGACGCCCTCGCCGACACCGCGTCGGGCCCGCACGCACCCAGAGGACCGGAGGTGCCAGCACGATGAGTGTCCTCCCGATGCGCGCGGCGTCCCTCGCCGGCCTCGCCGGCCGCACGGTCATCGTGACCGGCGCGGCCGCCGAGATCGGCAGCGCGTACGTGCGGGCGTTCACCGCGACCGGCGCGAACGTCGTCGCCGTCGACCTGCTGCGGTCCGCCCGGCAGGCGCTCGCCATGACCCGGGCCGCGACGCGCGACGGTCCCGGCCGTGCGGTCTTCGCCCCCGCCGATGTCGCCTCCGAGTCCGACTGGCGGCTCGTGGTGGAACGGACCGTCGCCGAATTCGGCGCCCTGGACGTGCTCGTCAACAACGCGGCCGTCTATCGGAAGATCGGCGAGAAGCGCCCTCTGACCGACCTCGTCGTCGAGGAGTGGGACGACGTCTTCGCGGTCAACGTCCGGGGCACGTGGTTGGGAATCCGAGCCGTGGCGCCGACCATGACGGATTTCGGCGGCGGCAGCATCGTCAACGTGTCCTCCGTGGTCGGGCGGATCGGCGCGGTCGGATTCGCCCACTACGTCGCCTCCAAGGCCGCGGTGGAGGGGCTGACCCGTGCCGCGGCCCGGGAACTCGGCGGACAGCACATCAGGGTCAACGCCATCGCCCCCGGCCTGGTCGACAACGACGCCAGCCGGTCACTGAACACCGAGTCGTACCTCACCGCGTCGGCCCGGGCGCGCTCCCTGCCCAGACCGATGCAGGCCAACGACCTCGTCGGCCCGCTGCTCTGGCTGGCCTCGCCGGCCTCGGCGTTCGTGACCGGACAGACCGTCATCGTCGACGGCGGGCAGGTCTTCTCATGAACCCCGACATCCCGTCGCCCGCCGAGCCGGACGCGTACGTGCGACCGGTGGATCCGACGACCCTCGCGCCGCTGACGCCGGTTGCGGTCACGACCCGCGCCGAACTGGACGAGGCGGCGGCGCGGGCACACGGGGCGCTACGCAGCCCGTGGGCGCTCGACGCACGACGCCGGGCCGCCACACTCCACCAGTGGGGCGAGGCGCTCGCCGCGCACGCGACCGAACTGGCCGACGCGCTGGTGACCGAGACAGGCAAGACCAGGTCCGAGGCCCACCAGGAGATCTGTGCCTGCGTCGACGCGTTGACATACAACGCCGGGCTCGCCCGACACCTCGGCGGCATCGCCGGCACCCTGCCCGACGGCACGGTCGCGCACGTCGTCCGGGAACCGGTCGGGGTGACCACGTTCATCGTGCCGTGGAACTGGCCGATGCTGCTGCTCATCCGGGACCTGGCGCCGGCGCTGGCCGCCGGCGTCACCGCGCTGGTCAAGCCGGCGCCGCAGACCAGCCTCGTCACCGGCCGGGTGCTGGCGCTCGGCCGCGAGGCCGGGCTCCCCGCCGACGTCGCGCACCTCGTCGTCGGCGGTCCCGCCGTCGGTCGGGCCAGCGTCGCGCACCCCCTGGTGCGGGCGGTCGCGTTCACCGGCTCGACCCGGGTCGGTACGGAGATCCTGCGCACCGCGGGCGACGGGATGAAGCGCCACCTGCTCGAACTCGGCGGGAAGGCGGCCACCGTCATCTGCGCCGACGCCGATCTGGAGGCGGCGATCGCCGCAGTCGTCAAAGCGGTCGTGGTGACCTGCGGGCAGATGTGCATGGCCTGCACCCGTGTCCTGGTGGCCCGCCCGATCCACCAGGACGTGCTGCGGGCCGTCACCGCCGGTCTCGACGGCGTCCGCGTCGGTCACCCCGGCGACCCCGCGACGGAGATGGGGCCGCTGGTGTCCCCGGCCGCCGGGGACCGAATGGCGGCGACACTGGCCGACGCCGCCACACGGCACGGCGTGCACGGCGGCCAGCGCGTCCACCTCGACGCCCTGGCGGGGCACTTCGTCCGGCCGGCCGTCGTCACGGGGGCGACGCCGGACTCGCCGGTCGTCCAGCGGGAACTGTTCGCCCCGGTGGTGACCGTCGAGCCGTTCGACGACGAGGCCGAGGCGGTGCGGCGGGCCAACGCCACACCGTACGGCCTCGCGATGAGCGTGTGGACTAGGGACCTCGACCGCGCGTGGCGCATCGCCCGTCGCCTCGAGGCCGGCACCGTCTGGGTCAACGGGTACAACCACTCGTACCCGGAGACACCCAGCGGAGGCTTCAAGTCCTCGGGAATCGGCCGCACCCGCGGAACCGTCGGGCTGGAACAGTTCACCGAGCTCAAGCACATCCACTTCACCGTCCGCGCTCCCGGTGGCCGGCCGTGACCATCCCCGCCCCGTCGACCGGTACGCCACCGGGCTGGCCCGCGGCGCAGAACCTACGGTCATGGCTGACGACGCTCGACGCGAACGGCCGCCTCGGCCGGGTACGGTCGCAGGTGGACCCGGACCAGGAGGTCTCGGCCGTGCTGGAGCGCCTCGACGGGCAGCGGTCGGTGCTCTTCCTCGACGTGGCCGGCGCCTCGTTCCCCCTCGCCGGCAACCTCGTCCGCAGCCGTGCCGACCTCGCCGAGGCGATGGACTGCCTCCCCCACGAGACGACCACCCGCTACCTCGACGCGCTGACCGCACCACGGCCCTGCGCGCCGGTGCCCGACACCGCCGCGGCGGTGCTCACCCACCGCTTCGACGGCGACGCGTTGCTGTCCCGGCTTCCCCTCACCGTGCAGCACGAACACGACGGTGGCCGCTACCTGACCTCGGCGATCCTCGTCGTCAGAGATCCGGCGACCGGAAAGACGAACCTGTCGATCAACCGCATGCTGGCCGTCGGCGAACGGACCCTCCGGACACTCGTCCTGCCGGGACGCCTGCGCCGGATCCTGACCGCGACGGAACGGCGCGGGCTCGACCTCGACGTGGCGATCGTGGTGGGCGTCGATCCCCTGCTGGCCCTCGCCAGCCAGGCCCCGGCGGCAGACCGCGCCTTGGACGACCTCGAGGTGGCCAGCGCGCTACGCACGACACCGCTTCCGGTCGTCGCCTGCCCGACCAGCGGTCTGCCGGTGCCGGCCGACGCTGAATTCGTCCTCGCGGGACGCTTCCGTGCCGGCGTACGGGCGCCGGAGGGGCCGTTCGGCGAGTTCCCCCGCACGTACGGGCCCACCGCTCCGGCGCCCGTGATCGAGCTGACCGCCGGCTGGCACAGCGGCGCGGCCGTCTTCCAGACGATCCTCTCCGGTGGCCGCGAGCACTTCCTCCTCGGCGGGATACCGCGCGAGGCGGCGCTGCTGCGGATGCTGCGCCAGGCGCACCCCGACGTGGTGGCCGTCCGGCTGCCGGAGGCCGGCTCCTGCCGGCTGCACGCCGTGGTGTCCGTACGCGGCGGCGCTGCCGCATCCGCCGTGAACGTCCTGCTCGCCACCCTCGGCGGGGCCAGCGCGGTCAAGTACGCGGTGGTGGTCGACGACGACGTGGACATCCACGACGACGAACAGGTGGGATGGGCCCTGGCGACGCGGGTGCAGGCGGACCGGGACGTCGTCGTCATTCCCCGCGCCGCCGGCAGCAGCCTCGACCCGTCCGCCGTCGGGGGAGTGACCGCGAAACTGGGCATCGACGCCACCGTTCCGGCGGGCGGGCACGACCGCCATGCCCGGATGCGAACCCGGCCAGGTCGGCCGGAGCGGATCGCGCGGTACCTCGCCGAGGCCGCCTCCTCATGATCAACAGCTGGCCCGGCACCCCGCGCCCACGCGACCCGCTGGCGCGGTCCGCCGCCCGCGGCCGGGCGCAGCCGTATACGGCTCGGCCGCCCGGCCCAGAGACGGAAGGTCACCATCTGTGGCATCAGACGATCTCAGCCGCATCCTCGCCGCCCTGGCCGATCCGACCCGGCGGGCGATCCTCGCCCGGCTCGTGTCCGGCGAGGCGAGCGTCACGGAGCTGGCCGCCCCGTTCGCCATGAGCATGCCCGCAGTCAGTCGCCACCTCCGCGTGCTCGAGCGGGCGGGTCTGGTCGGGCGGCGGCAGGACGCGCAGCGGCGCCCCTGCCGGCTGGACACCAGGCCCCTCGAGGTGGCGGCGGCATGGCTGGGGGGCATCATCGCCGACGCGGACGCGACGCCTGCCGCCGCGCGAACGAAACGGGACGCCCCAGTTTCCGACCCGCGGCAGGGCACCGCCAAATAGCGCGCAATTTCCGTCGGCCCGGCACCCTTCTCCGTGCCGCGTCCACCATTTTCGACCCTGGCCGCTCGCCCCGCAACGAGCAGCAGGTCACCGGGCGTCTAGGGCAGTCAGGAAGATGCTCGGCGAACGCCCTGACTGAAACGATCCCACACAGAGCCGGCCCGGATGGCGATTCGACGCCGCTCGGACGCCGAAACGGTTTCCCGTCGACGTGTCGCAATCGTTCATTACCCAAGGGAGACGAATGTCAATGAGCAAATTCGTCGGAGAACGTGCCGTGGTGCTCGGGGGCAGCATCACGTCGCTCTTCGCCACCAGCGCCCTGTCGGAAAGCTACCGCGAGGTGGTCGTCGTCGACCGGGACGAGCTCCTCGGCGTGCGCGAGGCGCGTCGGGGCGCGCCTCAGGCACGGCACATCAACGGCCTGCTGGCCCGCGGCGCCCGCGCCATGGAGGAGCTCTTCCCCGAGATCACCGCGCAGATGATCAGCGCCGGGTGCCCGCAGACCGACCTGTCCGGCACGGTGCGGTGGTACTTCAACGGCAAGCCCCTCAAGCAGGTCCGCGCCGGCCTCACCAACGTGGGCGCGCGACGGCCGATCATGGAGGCGCACGTCCGGGAGCGGGTGCAGGCCCTCGGGAACGTGACCTTCATGGAGCGCTACGACATCACCGGCCTCTCCACCAGCCCCGACCGGTCCCGGGTGACCGGGGCCCGGGTCCAGCGGCGTGACGGCGGCGCGGAGGAGACGCTGGAGGCGGATCTGGTCGTCGACGCCACCGGCCGCGGCTCCCGCACGCCGGTGTGGCTGGAAGCCCTGGGCTACCCGCGCGTCGAGGAGGAGGGCACGAAAATCGGTCTGGGCTACGTGACCCGGCACTACCGGCTGCGTACCGACCCGTTCGGCACCGACCACTCGATCATCGCGGTGGCGAACCCGACCCTGCCCCGCGGCGCCATCTTCACCAAGACCGACAGCGGCCTGGTGGAGTTGACCGCCTACGGCCTCCTGGGCGACCACCCGCCGACCGACCCGGACGGCTTCAACGCGTTCGTCAAGACGCTGGCGGCGAAGGAGATCCACGAGGCGATCATCGAAGCCGAGCCGCTCGACGACCCGGTGCTGTTCCGATTCCCGACCACGCTGCGGCGCCGCTACGACCGGATGTCCCGGTTCCCGGAGCGACTGATCGTGCTCGGCGACGCGGTGTGCACCCCGAACCCGGTCTTCGCCCAGGCGCAGAGCCTCGCCGCCCTGCAGGCTCTGGCGTTGCGGGACCGGCTGCGCCTCGGGGCCCCACCCAGCTCGCTGGACTTCATGCGCGAGGTCGGCCGGATCATCGACCCCGCCTGGGACATGACCGAAGGGATCAACCTGAGCTTCCCCGGCGTCGAGGGCAACCGGACTCCGATGCTCAAGCTGATGCAGGCGTACATGTACCGCGTCCAGATCGCCGCCACCCGCGACGCCGCCGTCACCGAGCAGTTCATGCGCTCTGCCGGCCTGGTCGACCCGCTCGAGGCGCTGATGCGCCCCAGCATGATCCTGCGGGTGCTGCGCGGCTCCCGGCCGCAACCGCAAGCCGCCGCCTGAGGCACCTCGCCCCCACGCCCGCCCCGCCCGGCACCGGTGCCGGTGGGCGCCGACCAGCCCGGTCGGCGCCCACCGCCGCTCGCATCCTCATCCCCTGTTGCCTCGCCCGATCCTGTCGGCACCGCCGACGGGCAACCCGCACCCGGAGGTGCATCCATGACGATCACACAACCCGGAGCGCGGCCGGAAACCCCCGCGGGGACCGGCACCCGTTCCCGCCTGCCGTCGCTGACCGGTCTGCGGGCAGTCGCCGGCCTGTCGGTGTTCATCACGCACGGGCTCGCCCTGGGCCTGTTCACCGACCCTGCCGTGATGGTCGAGTACGTCCGCTACGGCGCCAACGCCGGCATGTTCGGCCTGAGCTTCTTCTTCGTCCTCACCGGCTTCGTGGTGACCTGGACGGCGTCGTCGAAGGACAGCGCGCGGCAGTTCTGGCGTCGCCGGTTCTTCAAACTCTTTCCCAACCACGTCGTCGTGTACGCCATCATCATCGCCCTGTGGATCCCCACCGGGGTGCCGATCAAGGCGGTGGAGGCCCTGGCCGGGCTGCTGCTCGTCAGCGCCTGGTTCCCGTCCGAGTCCTTCCTGTTCAACAACCTCAACGGTCCGATGTGGTCGGCCAACATCGACGTGCTGGCCTACGCGGCGTTCCCCCTGCTGTACGTCCTGGTCAAGAAGATCCGACCGAACCGCCTGTGGGCCTGGGCCGTGGGCGTGACCGCCCTGTCCGCGCTGGTTCCGGTAGTCGCCAACGCCTTCCTGCCCGACCAGCCGCCATCCCTCGTGGCGCCGGAGGTCTCCTGGTCCCAGCACTGGTTCGGCTTCTACTTCCCGCTGACTCGGGCACTGGAATTCGTGGTCGGGATCATCATGGCCCGCATCGTCCTGACCGGCCGGTGGATCGGTCTGGGGGCGCTGCCGGCCTCGCTGCTGACCATCGGCTTCTACCTGGCGACCCTCGACGTGCCGGTCTTCTACGGCTACACCTTCGTGCCGCTCATCCCGATGGCCCTGCTGATCCCCGCCTTCGCGGTCGCGGACGTGCGGGGCCACCGGACGCTGGCCAACGGCAAGCTGATGGTCTGGCTGGGCGACCGGATGTACGCCTTCTTCGTCATCCACGTCACCGTGATGTTCATGGTCCACGCGGCGTACAGCGGAGAGAACGGCGTGGTCGGCATGTACACGCGCAAGACGTTCGACCTCGGCACCGGCATCCTCGTCCTCATCTCCACGTACCTGGTCTGCCTGGTCCTCGCGTCCATCCTCTACGCGCTCGTCGAACAGCCGGTCATGCGCCGGTGGTCCCGGCCGCGGCGGCGGGACCACCGGCAGGAGGGTCTGACGGGCCCGCTGCCCGGCGCCGCCGGCGAACGGACCTCCTGACCAGCGCGACACGCGCATGCCCACGGGTACGAGGACGGGGCCGCCCGGCGCACGCCGGGCGGCCCCGTCCTCGTGACTACGACTCAGGTCCAGCCGTTGGTCAGCACCGCCAGGACCACCGGCTGCTCACGGGGCCCGGGCACGACGTGCGTGGCCACGCGCAGCGTGCCCGACACATAGACCAGCCAACCCGACCGCGACGCCGGAGCGAGTGTCAGGGGAACGTACGTCGGCAGGTGCAGCCGCCGCAGACACCGCAGGACGGCACCCGTACGGCACGCGGCCTGGTCGTGGCTCTCCCCCGCCAGCTCCGCCGCCTCCCGCGCCAGCGCGGCATGCTCGGCCAGCGACCGGTCCCACTCGGCCGGGGAGGACGTCCGCACCGCCGCGACGTCACAAACCAACCGGCCGGCGCCAGTCACCTCGAGGGACACACCGTCTGCCGTCGCCGTGACGGTGGTCGTGGCGCCCCGGCGCAGCGGACCGCCCGTGGACACGAACGCGCTCGCCGCGGTGGGTGCGACCCCGGCCGCGGGGTCCGCGACCGGTCGCACCGCGACGGCCAGCTCGACGCCGAGGAGGTCGCGGAGGGCCGTCTCGACGCACGTTGACAGCGCGGCCATGGTCGTCGGGACATCAGCCGCACCGTCGACAGGCACGGCACGGCGGGACGCGACCGCCCGGAACGGCGACACGGCCGGCAGTCGCGACACGACTGCCGGACGTCTCACCACGGCACCTCGATGCGCGCGTGGTCACCGCTGACGACACGGTGGCCGGCGTGTCGGTCACCGCGGCCGATCTCGGTTCCGCGACCGATGATCGAGTCCGTCAGCCGGGTCACCTGCGAGATCTTCGCACCGTCCATGACGACGGACCCGGACAGCTCGCTGCCCCGGATGAGGCAGTCACGGCCGACCGAGGTGTAGGGGCCCACGTGGCTATCCTCGATCACCGAGCCAGCGCCGATTATCGTCGGACCTTCGACATGGCTGCGAATGATCCGCGCACCCGCCGCGATGGACACCCGGGGACCCACGGCGCTGAACGGATCGACGTCGCCACCGCGCTGCGCGTCGACGCCCTCCAGTAGACGTCGGTTGCCCGTCAGGACGTCGTCGCTGTCGGCCACGTCCTTCCAGTAGCCGGTGTACTCGCTGGCGCGTACGGCGACACCCTGGTCCACGAGCCACTGCACCGCGTCCGTGAGCTCGAGCTCGCCGCGGCGGCTGGGCCGGATGGCGTCGACGGCCACGTGGACCGCCGGGGTGAAGAAGCAGGCCCCGATGAGTGCGAGGTTGCTGCGGGGCCGCTGGGGCTTCTCCACGAGACGGACCACCCGGCCGTCCCGATCGAGCTCGACCACTCCGAAGGGCCGCGGGTCGGGGACCTTCTGCACGAGGAGGTGCGCGCCGGCGCCGCCCCGTCGGAACTCCGCGGCACCGCCGCCGAGGCCGTCGGGAAGCAGGTTGTCGCCGAGGTGGAGCAGGAAGTCGTCGTCACCGAGATAACCCCGCGCGACCCGCACGGCGTGCGCGAGTCCCCGCGGCGACTCCTGAGTCAGGTAGGTGATCTCGACGTCGTTCCAGGATCCGCCCCCGAGCGCCTGCCTGATCTGCGATCCGTGGTCGCCGACCACCATGCCCACCTCGGTGATCCCGATGTCGCGGATCCCCTGTAGGACGTGCTCGAGCAACGGCCGGTTCGCCAGTGGAACCAATTGTTTGGGCAGCGAGTGGCTGATGGGCCGCAGCCGGGTACCCGAGCCGCCGGACAGCACCAGAGCCTTCATGATTTCTCCCGTCGGTTCGGGCGACGTCGTCCGGCGGGGGGGGCCGTGGTGCACGAGGACCGTGCCCCCGACGCCACGGGACGACGCACGCCGGGCCGGGTCAGGGCAGGCCGGCGGACCGGCCTGCCCGTACGCCGAGGTCAAGGCAGAAGCAGGATCTTGCCGCGCGTACGACGCGACGCCAACTCGTCGTGGGCCGCGGCCGCGGCGTCGAGCGGGAAGGTGGCGTGCACCCGTACGCGCAGCCGTCCGGCGACCACGTCGTCGAACACCGCCGCGGCGCGGCGGCGCGTCTGCTCAGGGGTGCGGTCGTAGTGGCTGAGCGACACCTTGGTGAGGAACAGCGATCCGTACGAGTTGAGCAGCTGCGGGTCGACCGGATCGACCGCTCCGCTGACCTGGCCGTAGAGCACGAACGTGCCACCCGGCCGAAGGCAGGCGAGCCCGTCGGTGAAGGTGTCCCGTCCGACGGCGTCGTACACCACGTCGACGCCCCGTCCTGCGGTGAGCTCGCGGACCTGGGCGGGAAACGACGTGCGACTGTAGTTGATCACATGGTGGGCGCCGGCTTCGAGCGCCGCCGACGCCTTGTCGTCGCGGGAGACCGTGCCGATGACGGTCGCGCCGCGCCGTGCGGCGAACTGGCACAGCATCCCGCCGACGCCGCCGGCGGCCGAGTGCACCAGACACACGGCTCCCTCGGACGGCGCGTACACGTCCGTGGTCAGTAGATGCGCCGTCATGCCGTGGACAAGGGCTGCCACCGCGTCGGTGAGGCTCAACCCGTCGGGCACGGGCACCAGCCGTGCCGCCGGTACCAGGCAGTGGGTCGCGTACGAACCCGGCTGCCCCATCCACGCGACCCTGTCCCCGACCGCGACACCGTTGGCGCCCGCGCCGACCGCGACCACCGTTCCGCTCCCCTCGAATCCAGGGGTGAACGGCAGGGACACCGGGTAGACGCCACTGCGCTGGTACAGGTCCACGACGTTGACACCCGCGGCCGCGACGCGGACGAGGACGTCACCCGCCGACACCTGGGGAAGGTCGGCATCGCGGACGGTCAGGACCGCCGGGTCGCCGTACGCCTGCATGACCACCCGGCGCGGGACCGTGCCCGCGCCCGTCCGCGGCGGCCCAGGTGTTTCCGCGGACGACGTCATCAGCCACCCGCCATCGGCGCGATGATGGTCACGACAGCATCGGGCCCGACCGTGGCGGCGGCCCGCTGGTGCCGGGGGATCATCTCGTCGTCGACGCACATGTTGAGATAGCGCAGCGGCTCGCCGTCCGCGTCGAGCAGCCGCCGACCGAACTCCGGGTGACGCGCGGCGAACTCCCGGACGACGTCGTCCAGCGGGCCGGATGTGCCCTCGAAGTCGGTCCGGCCCTGCGGGGTCCAGACGGCGGGCACCACGATTCTGACCATGTGTCTCCTCGAAATCTAGACGTCGGAGGCGCAGCGGAAGCCGTGCGCGAAGCTGGACCAGCCATCGGGGTCCCCGTGCATGCGCTCGCTGCACCTGACCTGGTAGCGGAAGTTCATCCACGAGCCGCCACGGATGACGCGGTACCTGCCCATCGCCATCCGCACCGTCGGGTCGCACCGGGTGCTGTCGTCGTAGAGGCGCGACAGCGTCGAGGTCCACTCGTAGACGTTGCCGGCCATGTCCGCACAGCCGAAAGGGCTGTCGCCACGACCACGGAAGGACCCGACCGGGGACGTACGGGGAACCGGCCCGATCCGTTCGCACTCGGCCCGCCACCACTCCTGCCAGGCCGACAACGAGTGCAGCGGGCCGGCGTGCAGTTCCGCGGTGTTGGCGGCTTCGACGTCCCACTCGTCGCCCCAGGGCCAGATCCGGAAGTCGGGTCCCCGGGCGGCGAACTCCCACTCGGCCTCCGTGGGCAGCCGCCGACCGGACCAGCGGGCGAACTCGTTCGCGTCACGCCACGAGACGTGGACGACGGGATGGTCGTCGAAGTCGGGACCTCCGGTGCCCGGGCCGCCCGGCGCACACCAGGTGACCCCTTCGCGCTCGATCCAGCCCTGCTCCGTGTAGACCAGGCCGAAGCCCCGCCGCTCCGCCTCGGTCCGGTAGCCGGTGTCCCGCACGAACCGGGCGTATTCGCCGACGGTGACCGGGAACCGGTCGATGCGGAACGGCTTGACGACGGTGGTCACCTGCGGTGTCTCGTCGGCGAACCACAGCCGGGGCAGCGGCTGGTCGGCCGCCTCGAGCCAGTCGATCACCCAGTCCGGACTCCCCTGCCGGAACGCACCACCCGGTATCCGGCACATCTCGCCCATCGCGTCCCCAGCCTTCTGCCGCCGGACCGGTGCCTGCACCGGATCCGGATCCGCATCGTGGATCAATCATCACGACGGCATCGGGCTGCCGGCACCTCTCGCTGTGCGGGGCACGGCGGCACCGCCGGCGGGCCCGGTGGGTCAGCGACCGCTGCCCATGCCCAGCAGGACGGCCGCCAGGAAGTCGATCTCGGCGCGGGTGTTGTAGAGATGAACCGACACACGGACCGTGCCCGACAGGCCGTACCGCCGACAGACCGGGGCCGCGCAGTGCCGGCCGACGCGCACCTGGATGCCATGCAGGTCCAGGTACCGGCCCACCTGGGCGGGCTCGAAGCCGTCGAGAACGAAGGAGATGACTCCCCCACGGTCCGCCGGATTCCCCGGCCCGAGGATCCGCAGGCCCTTCACCCCGTCGAGAACACCCAAGGCGTACGCGGTGAGGTCCCGCTCGTGCCGACGTACGGCTGCCATGCCGACCGCGCCGAGGTAGTCCACCGCCGCGCCGAGCCCGATCGCCTGCACGATGGGCGGCGTGCCCGCCTCGAACCTCGCCGGGACCGGCAGGAAGGTCGACTCCGCCAGCTCGACGCCCGCCACCATGCCGCCGCCGGCGAGCAGCGGCGGTACGGCGTCGAGCAGCTCTCCCCGCCCCCACAGCGCGCCGATTCCGGTCGGCCCGCACATCTTGTGCCCGGTGAAGGCGAGGAAGTCCACGTCGAGCGCCCCGACGTCGACGGGGCGGTGCGGGACCGACTGGGACCCGTCCAGCAGCGTCAGCGCGCCGACCGCGCGAGCCCGGTCCACGATCTCGCGGGTCGGGTTGACGGTGCCGAGGATGTTCGACACGTGCACCCAGGAGACCATCCTCGTCCGTGCGTTGACCACCGTCTCGAGACAGGACAGGTCCAGGTGCCCGTCCCCGGTCAGGGGGATCCACCGCAGGGTGGCTCCGGTGCGCCGGCACAGCAGCTGCCACGGCACGAGGTTCGAGTGGTGCTCCATCTCGGTGACGACGACCTCGTCACCGGGTCCCAGCCGGAACCGGGGGTCTCCCGGCTGTCGGGAGTCGCGGGGGACGAAGGCGTGTGCCACGAGGTTGATCGCCTCGGTCGCGTTCCGGGTGAAGACGAGCTCCTCGGTCCGGGCGCCCACGAACGCGGCCACCTTCGCCCGGGCGGCCTCGTAGGCGGCGCCGGCCTGTGCCGCCAGGGTGTGCGAGGCGCGTCCGACGTTGGCGTGGTGCCCGCGGTGGTGCCGATGCAGCGCGTCGAGCACCTGCCTGGGCGCCTGGGAGCTGCTGGCCGAGTCCAGATAGACGAGCTTGCGCCCGTTGACCTGGCGGCCCAGTATCGGGAAGTCGGCTCGCACCCGCTCGACGTCGTACGCCGCCGAGGTCACCGCCGGCCCTCCTGGAGCCCACGTCCGGTCCGCCCGGCCAGGCGGACGGTGATTGCCCGCGCGCGGCGCCGGCTGGGGCCGGTCACGTCGGACCGGTCAGCGTCCCGCCAGGCGGCGGAGCCAGCTCTGCGTGACGTGGCGTCCATCGTTCCTCCGAGGTCTCCTCGCGGCGCTTGTGGGACGGCTCGGGCTGGTCCACCGCGTTGCCCGTCGCACCGTCAGCGCGCCTGAGGCGACCCTGCCATCACGACGCGGCGCCGACACCTCCCCCCGTGCCCGGAGGTCTCGGCGCTCGGTCGAGGTCGACGCCGCGGCCGCGGCGCGCGTCCGCCCGGCACGGGCCCGGGGTCCCGCACTGTGGAAGGTGAACCGACGTGATTGATCCACTTCAATAGGCATAGCTCTGACGGCAGTAGATGACTGGTGTCGGCAGGTGCACGAGGGGGCGGGCGGCAGCCGCCCCCTCTTCGCGTGTCGGGACGGCCGTCCGGGAGTACGGCGCGGTGGCCCGCGCCGGCGTCGAACGCCGCGCTGCGGTCCGCCGCGATGTCGAACGCCGACGCACAGCGGACAGCCACCGCGCGGATCCCGGCCTGGAACGAGAAGCGCGCGGTGGCTGTGGCTGGAGCGCCGTCAGGCGCCTTCGCTGGGGCTGTTCTGATAGGCGGCCAGGAGCCAGGCGCCGTCGCGCTTCACCATCAGCCAGGACGCGCGGACGGCGCGTTCCTTCGCGACGGTCGTCTCGCCGGGCGCGAGCACACCACCCTCGGTGAGCACGATGGCGACCTCGCCGTCGAGGAAGCGGACGTTGATGGGCTGGCCCGTGACTCGCGTGCCCTGGTACGGGCCCGCGAACGCCTCCCGCATGAAGGCCACGATGGCGTCGCGGCCCGTCAGGAACAGGCCCGGCAGGATCATGGTGCCGTCTTCGACGAAGACCGCCCCGAAGGCCTCGGCGTCGTGCTCGGCCCACGCCGCCACGATCCTGCTCGGTAGTGCCGCGATCGCGGCGTGGTCGGCCGGGCTGGCACGGAAACTCTGGCTGGTTGCGGACACGGTGGTCTCCTCCTGCTGTTGTGGACCGTGTTGGTCAGACGTAGAGGGTGTTCGGCCCCAGCCCGCTGAGCAGGCGGCCGTACAGTTCCGCGTTGGTGTCGGGGTGCATGAGCGCGTGCATGCTCAGCGCCTGGATGTCCCGGCGGATACGCTGCATCGGGTTGTCGAGGTAGATGGAGGAGCCGCCGCTGGCGTTGGCCAGGACCTCGACCGCCTCCTGGGAGCGTCGGACGGCCGCGCCCATGTCGGCCCGCGCCAGCACCCGCTCCGGCATCGTCCACTCCGCCCGCTCGGCCGCCTTCCGGTCCACGGTTCCGGCGAGCCGGTGCGCGTGGAACTCCGCCTCGTCGATCAGCATGGCCGCCTCGGCGAGCTGGAGGTGCGTGATGGGCGCCTCGCGCTGGCTGGCGTAGTCGGTGTAGGTGATCTTGCGATCAGCGAGCCGCTGGGTGAACACGTCCATGGCGGACTTGGCGAGGCCGAGCGCGACACCCACCGACGACGCGGAGGCCACCGGAAGCAGCGGCACCTGGTAGATCCCGCTGGCGGCGTTGGCCTGCGACGCGCCCTGTCCCTGCAGCACCGCGCCCAGCGGCAGGAAGCGGTCCTGCGGCACGAAGACGTCCTGGGCGACCGTGCTGACGCTGCCGGTGCCCTTCAGCCCCGACGTGTGCCAGTCGTCGACGATGTGCAGGTCCGCGGTGGGCACCAGCGCGATGACGGGCATGGGCTCGGCCTCCGGCGCGATCAGCACCGCGATGACCACCTGCCACCGGCTGTGCAGGGCACCGGTGATGAAGCCCCACTTGCCGTTGACGACGATCCCACCCTCCGCCGGAGCGGCCATCGCACTGGGGCTGAGCGTTCCGCAGATGCGCGCGTCGGGACTGGCGAAAACCTGATCCTGGACGTGGTCCGGGAAGTGAGACGCCATCCAGGTCGGGATCCAGTAGACCGAGGCCGTCCAGGCGGTCGATCCGTCCCCCCGGGCGAGCGTCGCGGCGACGTCGACGAGCGTACGGGTGTCGCACTCGTAGCCGCCGTACCGAGTCGGCGTGCGCAGCCGGAAGATGCCGGCGTCGGCCAGGGCGGCGACGGCCTCGTCGTGCACCCGCCGGTTCTCCTCGTTCCACGTCGAGAACTTCCGCAGGGTCGGGACGAGCTCGGATGCTCGGCGGAGCACCTCGGCACGTCCGGGTTGGTCGTTGGTCAACTCATGCCTCCTTGTGGACGTTCGGCTCGCAGAGCCGGACAGGGGGTGCGCGCCGCCGCGGCTCGTCCGCAGCGGCAGCGGAAGTCATCGAGGAGTCTCGATCATGGTCACGCCACCATCGCACGGCCGGCCGGACGGCCTCATCTCCCGCGTTGCGGCGGCGACGCTCCGGGACCCTCACCGGGCGCGCCACCGACGGCGCGGGGTGCCTGTGCCGTCAGGCCGCACGGCCGAGGGCCGCCCCCCATCCGGATCGGCGGACCGGTGCGATGGTGCGGGGGTCGGGAAGTGCGAGCAGCATCGGTGGGTCGCAGAGGCGGGCGGGACCGAGCCGTACGACGACATCCAGGCTCTTCTGCTCCGGTCCGATCCGGAAGGGGCCGTGGCTGCCGAACTGGGAGACGTCGTCATCGTCGCCGCCAGCGCCCCGCCCCGGCCCCACACCGTGGCAGAGCAGATACCACGTGCCCTCGGGAACCCTGTCGAGCACGAACCGCCCCGGCCCCGACAACATGGCGCAACTCGTCGGCTGCCCCTCGGGTATCCGACTCTTGAAGAGGCCCAGAAAGATCGCGTCGAGCGCCACCGGCGAGCAGGCCGAGATCACTCCGGACACCACGCCGTCGGCGGATTCGGCGCCGAGTTCGGGCTTTGTCGCCCCGAGACGAGGCACTGCCCCTCCGCAACGGCGGTACTCGATCGGCGAGACGCCGACGCTGCGGGTGAAGCGGGAACTGAACGTGCCCACGCTGTTGTATCCGACGTGCACGCTGATGTCGGCCACGTTCATGGACGTCGACAGCAGCAACGTCTTCGCACGCTGGAGCCGCAGGGCCGACAGGAATCGACCCGGAGAAACGCCGGTGATCCTCTGAAAGACCCGAGTGTAGTGGAATTTGCTGAACATGGCGGCACGCGCCATGTCGTCCACCGTCAGCTGCTCACCGAGGTTCTCATGCATCAGGACTATGGAACGCTCGACAGCATCAACGAAATGATTGTTCATCACGTCTCCCAGGCCTACGACGCCACGATGTCGCCATCATCAAAAGGGCGCGAAAACACGCCCGGACGCATTCCGAGAAATGGCCCGGGATTCACTGATCCCGGTTTCCGAGGGCTACGTGCCGCACCTCGTCGGCGGCCAACCGCGGGTGCACCGGGAACGGGACATCCGGCCCGCCCGGCAAACCCCGCGGATGACTACCCTTCGGACAGTCTCACCTGCCGACCCGACCGCCCAGAACGAGGCGGAGCAGGCCGGGGGACGGTGTCGAATGTCGACATGTGACCACCATCTGGCACGTTCACTCCCTCTTCGAACTCCGCACGTCCTCGACCTGCGATTGCGGTAATCCTCTCGGGACGGGAAGGGCGCGGCATCTTGAAAAGTGCTGTCAATCCCGCACGCTTGAAGAAAGGTTCCGTGCGCAGAATCACGCCTGTTGCGCATTCCTTGAGTAATTGCATCCCTCGACTGCGGGGCCGCGCATGCGCCATGGGCGGGCCAACACGACCGAGAATCGTCACCGACAGTGGCCGCGCCGCGTGGACGCTCCGTAAAGTCGAATCGGCGACGAAGCATGCGGCAGCCTGTTAACTGGTGACGGATAGTGTTAACGCGACGTGTACGGGCCACTGACTCGCCACTCAGCGCAACTGACGTTCAGCCACAGCTCGATGACAGATCGTGACGAGGGCCGAACGTCCTATTAGACAGCACGCCGGCGGCAAATGCCATAGCCCGCCTTGCCGTAGCGAGGAGGCAGGCACGCCACGGCCACGCCCGGTCGCCCGCGCCGAGGCGACCGGGCGTGGCCACCAGGCGGCCCGCAGGCCGACTGGCAGCTCGCAGGCCGACAACCCACGAGCGGCCGGCGTCAGGCGCCGGCCGCTCGCGAGCCGCCAAGGCGACGGGGCCGGCCGGGCTCCGCCGCCGGCCGTCACGTCACGCCCTCTCAGGCGCACCCACCGGTACGCTCCCGGCCGCACTCGTCCGACTGCCCGCGGGGCGACGCAGCCAGATGATCCACCACATCACGCCCCGGATGAGACAGACGATGGTGACAGCGAAGAACAGCGTGTAGACGACGTTGAAGGCGATCAGGATCCCGTAGACCGCGGCGACGCCGGAGCCGAAGGCGAACTGGTTCCAGCCCTTGGTCGGCGTGGTGCCGGGATCGGTGATCATGTAGTTGGTGAACAGGACGAAGGCCACCCCGGTCATCGGCACCAGCGCGCCCCACAGCGCCACGTCGAGCGTCCAGTGCCGGACCAGCGCTTGAATGACGAACCCGCCCACCCATCCGAGGATGAGCGGCACCTTCTTGGTCAGCAGGGCGTTGAGGACCGTGCCGGAGGTGATGATGACGAGCGGGATGACGATGCTGATCGCGTCGGGGACGTGCTCCGTGAAGTGGTACGGCGGGGCGACGTTCACCCATGGGAACACCAGCAGTGCCGCCGAGATGCCGAGGTTGGACGGATTCATGAAGTGCCGCATCCGCCCGTTGATGGGCGCACGGAGCAGTGCCTTCTGACCGATCGCGACGAGGACCGCGAATGCGATGGGCCAGAAGCGGTCGTTGGCGTACAGGAGCATGTTGGCGGCGAGGGCGGTGATGTGTGTCGGCAGCAGGAACGTGTACATTCCCCGCAGCCCGCCACCGGCGAACTCCGGTCGACGCCGGTGCGCGGCAGCGGTGACCCACTCGATCAGGATCTCCGCCGAGTAGCCGACCAGGAGCGCGAAGATGGGCCAGGTCCACGGCTGTTCGAAGCCGAGGACGGTGTAGCCGAGGATGTTGAAGACGGTCATCGAGATCGCGAAGTTGCGTAGTGCGATGTAGCGCGGATCCCGGGGCACCGCGGAGGTCGGAGGGTTCGGCGCCGGCGGGTCACCGCCGGTGCGTCGCGGGCCCGCCGAGCCGACGGGCCTGTCGATGGACCGCGTGCTCATCGCCCACTCACCTCCCGCACCTGATCCGTGAGCATCAGGCTGTGCCAGCCGCGGGTCATCTCCTGCGTCTGGGCGTGGACGACGCCGTCGAGGTCTCGCCACGTCACCTCGACCGAGACCGGCTGGTCGCCGATCTCGCCGAGTCCGACCACGATCTCGAAGCTACGTTTCCCGGAGTGCCCGCCACCCCCGTCGAGCTGGGCCAGGCGGATCCGGCCGTCCGCGGTCCGGACGCGGACCTGGGCGCCGTAGGCGGGAGTGCCGAGCGCGTCGTCGGCGGCGGCGGGCCGGTACAGCCGCAGGCCGATGAAGTCGCCGAGATCGCCGGTGGTGTTGCGGTAGAAGGTGGGAGGTCCCCACTGCCGTGCGACGGCGAAGTCCTGGCTGCCGTTGCCGTCGACGTCCGCGACGGCGACGCCGCGGCTCGGGGTGTCGTCCGTCATGCCGAGCTCGCTGCCGACGTTGACGTACCGGCCGTTGCCCTCGGGCACCCAGAACGCGACGGGCTGGGAGCCGGCGATGTCGTCGCCCGGTCCGGCGTTGGGCCACATCGCGGGATCCCGCAGCATCAGGTCGTTGGCCATCGCCAACTCCTGCAGCCAGGCCCAGCGGTTCAGGCTGCCCTTGACGAAGCCGTTGGTCTGCACGACCTCGACGGCGCCGTTGTTGTCGAAGTCCGCCATCTTCGCGTCCCAGCCCCAGCCCGACCAGGCGAGGTTGCGGTCGGCTGCCACGTTCTCGTACGGGGCTCTGCCGTCGCGCATCATCGACCCGGCCGCCTGCGGACTGGCGGCCGTGTTGCGCCAGACGAACGTGCTCTCCTCGAGCCCCCAGGACGTCGTGATGTTGCTGACGAAAGCATCGAAGCGCCCGCTGCCGTCCAGGTCACCGAACTCGATGGACATGCCCTTGAACGAGTCGTGGCCGAGGACCAGCGACTTCGGCGTGAAGGGATCACGCTCACCCTCGACGAGCTCGAACCGGATCCGGCCGGGGACCGACCGGTTGTGGAAGAAGCGGTCGTTACCGAAGTCGTTGGCCAGGTACAGCTCGGGCAGGAGATCGCCGTCAAGGTCGGCCGAGGCCGCCCCCAGCGTCCAGCCGGTGGCCACCGCCGGGTCCAGGGCCTTCTGTTCCTCGTACGTGACCGACGGTCGCTGCCCCCCGCTGGCGGCGGTCCACCGCAGGATGTGGGCGCCGCCCGCATTGCGGGCGTGTGACATCGAGTGGTTCATCTGGACGCCCGCCAGCCCCTCCGGGTCGAGCACCGCGGAGTCGGGGAAGTAGTTGAAGATCCCGAGGTCGACGTGCCCGTCCCCGTCGAAGTCCGCGACGGAGACGGCATTGGTGTTCCAGAGCTGCCCGTCGTACTCCCCGTTGCCGTTGCCACGCTGGCCGACGAGTTCGGTCGGCAGGAAGCTGCCCGGGCTCAGGGCGACCCGTCCACCGCGGTGCATGAACAGGACCGGGGTCCGGCCCCAGTAGTAGACGAGGAGGTCGGTCCAGCCGTCCTCGTTGAAGTCACCGGGTACGCACCCCATCGGCGCCATCGCCGAGTGCACCGGCAGCGGCGCGGGGTCGAGAACGAAGGGCTGGTAGATGTTCCCGCTACCGGGCGCGGGCGTGACGATCACGCTGTCGCTGCGGGTGTCGACCAGGCACATGTCGTTGGCCACGCCGCCACCGTCCAGGTCGTTGATCGCGACGGCGGCGCCGACGGAGGAGACCCATGACCGGATGTGGTCATACTGCGGGTTGACGGCGCGGACAGTACGTACGGGCAGCCCGGGCGGCAGGATGATGGGCAGCTCCGTGAACTCGAACTGCGACGCCAGCCTCGCCCGGTCCGCCTCCGACGCTGAGGGCAGGCGGGCGACGGCATATGAGCCGGCTAACAGAACGAGCACCATGAGCGCGGGTATTAGTCGGCGCAGAACGCCAACCGGTTGCGGTGCCAACGGCTCCCCCTCGGAATAGGCAGCGCCGGTACGACGACATCGCGCGCTGCGCCGAATTGCGACGGTTCGAGCCCACCGCCGCCCGCCCCGTTCGACGCACGAGGACCTTCGCCACGGCCACCAAATCAGTTCCGCGTGTCGGCCGCGTTGTCGGCGGTGATCGTCGGCGAGCCGTCCACCTATTCCACCGGGGACGGTTCTCCCTCAGGGGAGAAACGAGAGGCGCGGCGCCGACAATCGGCGAACCGCATTATCGGAGTGGGCCCGAACCAACAACATCATGGCCGAGGAAACCGACCAGAGTCTTCTCGCACGATGCCGTCGTGGCTCGCGGCGCCCCATCGCCGGCCGGCGGCGCCGCCGGCGGGTCCCCGACCGCCGCCAGCGCCGGTGGCGGCCCGGGCACGGCGACCGTCCGGCTCAACGGCGCGCTCAGGCGCCGAGCCGGCCCGCCACCCCGACCAGATGCTCGCGCGCCATTCGGCGCAGCGCCGCCATCGCCGCCTCCAACAGGACCGCCCGCGCGACCAGGGTTGCCGCGTCCCGCTCCGAGTCCAGGCTCCGCGGCATGGACGCGGCCTCCAGAGCCGCCAGACGCACCGCGGCCTCGGCGTACGGAACGAAGATGTCCACCTCGACGTCACCGCTCAACCGTTCGAGGGCGGTGAGCACCCGCGTCAGCGTCTGCCGGCCGGGTGACGTGTCGGCCACCCGCCAGCCCAGTCCGTCCACGAAGGAGTCGACCCGGTCCGCCGCGCCGTGCCGCTCGGCCAGGTTCAGACTGTCCTCGGCGAACAGCGCCTCGGTGACCACCGCGTAGAGCCCGGCGAGGGGCAGCCCCCGATTGTCGACCGCCTGGAGGACCTCCCGGACCGAGGCCAGACTCATCCGGCCGACGACGGTCAGCATGCGGATCAGACTCAGCCGCGACAGGTGGTGCTCGCCGTAGTACAGCTGCCGGCCGACGGCGGTCGCCTGGCCTGGCGGAAGAAGCCCCTCCCGCAGATAGAATTTGATGGTCGGCACCGGGAGGCCGGACCGACTACTCAACTCCCGAATCCTCATCGTCATCAACACCATGCGTCCGTTTCGCGTAGCTCGATAGGAAGAGCGCGTATTCGCTGTTTCGCCCGCTGCGTCCGCATGGTGGGCACACCCTCCTCGCCTCAGCAGTCTCCCCCGCCGCCACGGCCATTCTCACCGCCGGTATCGGCCCCTCGACCCCGTCGGGCCACCCGGGCATCCGACGCCGCAGCCTGGGCCGCACAGCCGTACCGCTTCCGTCGCTTTTGGCAGCGACTAACCGGAAACAGTCTCGTGGGGCAGATAGCGCAACTATCCATCACTGTCGGTGACGATTCGTCGACGCTGTGCCGATCGAAAACCGGACACATGGTTGCCGGAACGATTTCCGGGCGATAACATCTAGCGGCAAGTTCTTGATCAAGAACGACAACCCTAAATTTAATAGGCACTTTTAATATACAAATACTCTGTCGGGCGGCGTTGTCGACGCAGTCGGACAACACCGCGCCCCGACACTGGGAAGAGGGCGCAATGCTGATAGGCGAGATTGCCGTAAGACGTGCGTTGTGGACCATGCGAGAAAGGCTCGCCGAGCCCCTGACGATCGACGACCTGGCGACCGCGGCCATGTTCAGCCGATATCACTTCTCGCGGCTCTTCCGGCGACTCACCGGCATATCACCGGGCCGGTTCCTCGCGGCCATCCGCATCCAGGAGGCCAAACGGCTACTCATCAGCACCTCGCTGACGGTGGCGGCAATCAGCACGTCGGTCGGCTACACCAGCCTCGGCACCTTCAGCTCGCGGTTCCACCGCAGTGTCGGCATATCTCCCGCGGCGTACCGGCGCCACCGCTATCCCCAACCGCTGCCGACGGAGCAGACCACCCCGGCGAGGACGGGCGCCACCATCACCGGCGAGGTACGGACGTTCTGCCCGGGCTTCGCCGCGCCGATCTTCATCGGACTGTTCCCCGACGCCATCGCCGAGGGACGGCCGGCCAGCTGGGCCGTCATGGATCGTCCCGGCCCGTACCAGCTCTCAGGGGTCACCCCCGGGTCGTGGTACCTCATCGCGCACTCCCTGAGGGGCCGCAACGTTGCGGCGAGCGGCCCGGACCACATCGGTCAGGTCACCGCGGTGGCCCGGTACGGACCGGTCCGGATCGCCGGGGGCGGCAGCGTCCAGGCGACGGAGATGACCGTGCGCCCGCCGCGGGACTTCGACCCGCCGGCCCTGCTCTCGCTCCTCGACCTGCCGCCGCAGGCGGTGCTGAGGCTGCGCCAGGAACAGGAGCGTCGTCACGCCACCGCGCCCACCCCGCTCACCAGCATCGGCAGCCCGGCCCGGATCCTCAGCGAGAGCATCGGCTCCGGGACGACCTGGTGACGGGGCAGCGTCGAGAGCCGAAACTCCCGGGCGATCATGGCCAGCACGAACACGGCCTCCATCATGCCGAGGTTGCTGCCGACGCAGACGCGTGGTCCCGCACCGAAGGGGATGTAGGCGTACCGAGGCCGCTCACGCACCCGGGCCGGATCGAACCGCTCCGGGTCGAACCGCTCCGGCCGCGTCCAGAACTCCGGGTGCCGGTGGAGGGTGTACGGCAGGATCACGACGTCGGACCCGGCGGGCACGTGGTAGCCGCCGACCACGTCAGCCGCCACGGACATGCGCGGCAGCAGCCACACCGGTGGGTACAGCCGCATCGCCTCCTCGACCACCATCGTGCTGTACCGGAGATGGTGCAGGTCCTCGTACGTCGGCAGGCGGCCGCCGAGGACCCGGTCCGCCTCCTCACGGAGCCGCTCCCGCACCTCGGGCTCGTTGTCGATGAGGTACAGGGTCCAGCCCAGGGTGCTCGCCGTGGTCTCGTGCCCGGCGAGGAGCAGCGTCACCAGCTCGTCCCGGAGCCGGCGCCGCGCCACGCGCGGATCCGCCTCCGTCCGGGTGGAGGCGACCAGCCGGGACAGCACGTCGTCATGTCCGTCCCCCCAGCCCTTCCGTTGCTCGACCAACTGATCGACCACCCGTTGCAACTCGCGGCGGGCACGGCGGAACCGCAACTGGCGTCGCAGCGGTAGCCAGGTCGGTACCGATCCGAGCGAGGCGAGCTCGAACATGGCCTGATCCTGCACGGCGGCGAACTCGTCCCCGATGGAGCCGAACGCGCTCAGGTCCGCATCGAGCAGGGTCCGGCCCAGCACGCCCAGGGTCAGCCCGGTGAACTCGGACACCACGTCGACCGGGTCGTCGCCGCGCCACTGCCGGAGTCGGTCCATCAACTGCTCGGCCTCGACGGCGATGAGGTCGGCGTGCCGCGCCATCCGCCGCGGATGGAAGGCCGGCTGGATCACCTTGCGCTGCTTGCGCCACAGCTCGCCCTCGCTGGTCAGCAGGCCGTCGCCCAGCGCCCGCCGCGCGTGGACCAGGCCGATCCCCTTACGGTAGTTGTCGCTGCTGTCGGCCAGGACGTGCTTCGCGTGGTCGGGCCGGTTGAAGATGTGCAGGCTCTTGTGCCCCACGGGCAGCCGGACCGCGTCCCCGTACAGTGCGATCGCGTCACTGATCATGCCCAGCCGGTCCCGTGCCATGACGGCCAGCATGCGCAGGGCGGCGCGTCGGGGCGGACCGGGCGGGGGCAGCAGCCGGTCGTGCAGCAGCGTCATGACGGGACCTCCAGGTCGGGGCCGACAGGTCGGAGCCGTCCCCGGTGGAACAGCAGGGCCTCGTCCTCTCCGGGCAGGGCCGTCGACAGCAGCCGGCCCACCACGATCGTGTGATCTCCCCCGTCGTAGCGCCGCCACTGCTCACACTCGAACCAGGCGAGGGCGTCCGGGATCAACGGCACCCCGGTCCGCTCCCCCGCGATCGTGGCGACCCGCGCGAACTCCGCCGGTCCCACCGGACGGCGCGAGTCGGCGAAGTAGCGCGCGAGCCCCGCATGGCCGGCGGCGAGGACCGAGATGCCGAAGTACGCCGCCGTCTCGAGGAAGCGGTGCATGATCGTGACCCGGTCGACACAGACGAGCACCAGCGGCGGGTCGAGCGAGACCGACGTGAACGAGTTGGCGGTCATCCCGTGCGGCTCGTCCCCGCCGACGGTCATCACCGTCACGCCGGTGGCGAAGGTGCCGAAGACGCGTCGCAGCGCGCGCCGGGTGTCCGTCCCGTCCCTCGTCGGCAGGCCACCCCGGTCACCGTCCGGCGCGGCCATCACGCGTCCCCCCGGGCCGTGAAGGGCGTCAGCGCCCGGACGAGCGGATCCGGCACCCGCGTCGGCACGGTCCGCGTGTTCGGTCCGCGCATACAGGCGACCCGCTGCATGCCCCGGGCCACCAGTGTCTCGGCGCCCGTGGCGTCCAGGCGCACGTAGTCGAATCCGAACTCCACCTGGGTCTGCGCGAGGTCGACCAGTCGCATCCTGATGGACAGCTCGTCGAAGAGGGCCAGCTCCGCGAAGAACTCGCAGTCGACCCGCAGGGTGAACAGCTTCAGATCGGCCTGCAGGTCGGCCAGCACCTGGGGCGCCCGTTCCCGGAGGAACAACTCCCGGCACCTGCCCTGCCAGCGCAGGTAGTTGACGTAGTAGACGTTGCCGACAAGGTTGGTCTCCTCGAATCCGACCACGTGCCGGTACTCGAAATAGCGCGACATGCTATCGGTCCTCCCTGCTCAACAGGCCGAACACCACCGGTTCCGGTCGGTCGCGCAGCGTCGTGACGAAGGTCGCGACGGTAAACCGCCCGGCACTGAGGACGACCCAGCCGGGCTGCTCGACCGGCAGGACGGTCAGGGCAGCGACCGGCGGTTCGCCCGCCTTCTGCAGGCACTCCATCGCCACCCACACACGGGTCGCCGCCACGTCCCGGTCCTCACCCGTCTCCGGGTCGGTCAGCAACGGCAGCAGCTCGGCGTGCGCACCGAGCAGGCCACGCCACTCGACCGGCGACCGGAACGCCACCGGCTCCACGTCGCACGCGACCACCGAGGGCGCCAACGCGCAGACGGTCACCCCCGCCCCGTGGGCGAAGGACACGTCCTGACCGCCGTCGATCTCCGGCCGGCCGTCGCTCCGGTACCGCACCGGGATCACCCGTCCGGCGGCGTGCGCCAACGCCCGGGCCGAACGCGACCGGCGCAGCGCCCGGAGGTCACCGCCGGCCGACTCGTCGTCGGGCACGACGGCGACAGCCATCCCGGCACCGGTCACGTCGGCGACAGCGCGCTGCAGGTACGGGCCCAGCAGCGCGGGCGCCCAGGGCCCCTGTCCGTCCGTCTTGCGGACGGCGCGCAGGCGCAGCCCCTCCCAGCGTTCGACGACGGTCCCGCCCGCGGACCGCAACGCCACGTCGTAGACGTACGTGTCGCCGTCACGCCAGCGTTCGATGGCGCAGTACCTGAACTCGCCCGGCTCGACCGGCCCGCCGGCGGGGTGGATCCGGTCGACGCCGATCGGCAGCAACGTGGCGTGCGGCACGCAGACCTGGTTGCCGTGCATGAGCGCGTCCCGGATCCCGGGGTCACCGAGCACCAGCGTGCTCGGGTGGAAGGGCGCGAACCAGTCCACCGACGCCATCGCGAGGTCGGCGTCGACCTCGAGGGCCGCCGCCCGGTGGTACCGCAGGACCCGTTGGAATCGCTCGCCCTGGAACAGGACGTCGCCGTAGAGGTCCTCCGCCGGACGCAGCGACACGGCCGGTAGCCCGACCGGGCCAGGAGCGGGCGGGCCGTCGGGCGCAGGTCCGTCGTCGTAGCGCAGACGTGCCCGGAAGTGTTCGGCGGAGAACCGGGTCTCGCTGCTGTGGATCACCACGTCCACCACCTCGGTGTCCGTGACGACCGCGGCGACGCGGATCTGGGTCGTGCCGTCGAGCGGTACGACGATCGGCCGGAGGAACTCCGCATTCTCGATGACGGGCACCGACGACCGGCCGGTGAGCGCCGACGCCACCTGGGCCATCGCCTCCATGCCGAGGACCGCGGGGAAGAGCAGGTTGCCGTCGAGACGGTGGTCCGGCAGGTACAGGTCGCTGCCCGGGCTCAGCTCCACCTCCGTCACGAGCTCCACGCCGGGGTAGTGGACCAGTGACCGCTCCAGGAACCGCAGCAGCGGCAGCTGCACCTGCTCGTAGCCGATCGTGTCGATCCCGGAGGTGCGTCCGCTGATCACCACGACAGGGGGCACGGCAGGATCCGTGAGCAGGCGACGCAGCAGCTCGACCCCCTGCGTGGGGGTGATCGGCGTGACGCCCTCGCGGGCCAGGCTCTCCACGACCGACAGCCGCTCGCCCATCCCCACGCCCGACCAGACGGACCATTCGAGACACACGCTGCGGCAACCGGGATGCTCCGCGCCGAACGCACGGGTCAGCTCGGCCAACCACTCGTTCGCCGTCGCGTAGTGCGCCTCGCCCCGCAGGCCGGCGCGGCCGATGATGCTGCCGAGGGTGACCAGCAGTCGCAGGTTCCGCGCCTCGACGGCGTCCAGCACGGCCCGCAGCCCGTCGACCTTCGGGGCGAAGGCGCGCTGTAGCGCGGCGACGTCGAGGTTCCCCAGCGCCGCCGGTTCGTTGATCCCCGCCCCGTGCAGGACGGCGGTCACCGGACCGAGCACCCGGCGGACCTCGTCGACCGCGTCACGGACCTGGGCGGGGTCGGTGACGTCCGCCCGGACGTAGTGCGCCGTCACGCCGTGGTGCGCCAACCGCTCCAGGTTCGCCGCCAACTCGGCGTCCACCGCCGGATCCGACCGGCCGAGGAGTGCGACCCGGGCCCCGGTGTCCACGGCCACCGCCAGCGCGCACTCGGCGGTGATCCCCTTGCCGCCGCCGGTGACGAGCAGCACGTCCGACTCGTCGACGGGCAGGTCGGAACTGTCGGGCCGCACGGGCATGGCGCGCAGCGTCGGCAGCCGCCGGACCCCGTCGTGGTCGTAGTACGCCTCGACGTACCCGTCGGTGCCGCGGACCTCCTCGACGACGTGGTCCACCCCGTCGGCGGCGGGCGGCAGGTGCACGATCGTCACCCGCAGGTGGGGCGCCTCCAGCCGCAGGGTCTTGGCCAGGCCCGCCGCCCCGCGGCCGTGCTGCACGAGCACGAACCTCGTGCCCGCGTCGCCGGCCAGCGCCTCCTGCGCACCGTGCAGAGCGAGTTCGAGGTCGGCCGGCGTGCACTGCGCTGGCAGGCAGACCAGCACCCCGGGGCCCACCTCGGCGTTCTCCAGCCGCTCGGCGAGGGCGGCGGCGAACGGGTGGTCCGCTCGGGCGTACCGGCGCCAGGGGCCGGCACCGACAGGCTCCACCGGGTCGGGCGCCGGCGCCGGCTCGAGGTCGACGCGCCAGGCCCTGGCCCAGCTGGCCGCTCCGGCCACCGGCGGGGCCGCCTCCACAGCGCCCTCCCCCGCGCTCGCCCGCAGCTCGTCGAGCGTCTCGGCGAGTTCACGGACCGACGCGGTCGCGAAGTTCATCGGGGTACGCGCCGCCGGCACGCCCAGCCGCTCGGCCGCCTCGTTGACGACGTGCCCGACGGTGATGGAGCTCAGGTGCAGGTCGTCGAGGAGGCGACTGTCCGGACGCACCATCTCCAGCGGAAGCTCGGCCCGGGCGGCGGCCATCCGACGCAGCAGGTCCAGCGTCGCCTCCGCCGGAGCGGCTGCGGGGTCCGTCGGCACCGGGTCCACCGCCCACGCCGCGGCGGCGGGGGCACCCGAAGGCTCCACGACGGTGGCGCCCTGGCCCCCGGTGGCGTCGGTGAGCGGGGCGGCCTCGCAGGGGCTGCTCAGGACGGCGGCAGGCGCGCCAATGTCGATCGGCCGGGCCAGGCGGTCCTCGAACAACCGCTCGGGGATCTCGGCGGCCCCATGGACGTACGCCGCGGCGACCACTCTCAGCAGGCTCGCCAGCGACTCGTCGTCGGTGTCGAGCGACACCGCCGGGACGTCGGTGACGCCGGCGGCGAGACCGGCGAGCACCCGGCCGGGCCCGACCTCCACGAAGAGGTCGACCTCCTCGGCCGCGGCGGCGACCGCCTGGCTGAACCTGACCGGTTCGGTGATCTGCCGGTGCAGGTGTGACACCACGTCCGTCGGCGCGGGCAGCAGCTCACCCGTGACGGTCGAGACGACGCGCCGGTCGACGGTGCCGAGCTCGACACCGATCAGCTCGGCGGCGAACGCGTCGGCGGCCGGCGCGACCAACGGCGAGTGGAACGCGTGGGAGACCGCGAGCGGCACCGCCGTGACGCCGCTGGCCACGGCTCGGCGGCAGACGTCCTCGACGGCGGCCACCCCGCCGGAGACGACCGTCTGGCCGGGGCCGTTGTATCCGCTGACGACGACCGGGAGGTCGCCGACGAGCCGGACGACGACCTCCGGTGGGGCGGCGATCCCCGCCATCGTGCCCGACGCACTGTGCCGCGCCATGGCACGGCCCCGCGCTCCGGCCAGGCGCAGCAGGGTGGACTCGTCCATGACGCCGGCCCAGTGCAGCGCGGTCAGCTCACCGAGGCTGTGGCCGAGCGCCACGGTGGCGTCGATGCCGAGCGTCGACAGCGCGGACAGGCCGGCGACGGAGCCGGTGACGATGCGGGGCTGCGCGACCTCGGTCGCGATCGTGTCCCCGCCGGACGGCAGCGCCGCGAGCCGGTACACGGCGTCCAGGGCCGGGAGCCGGCGCCGCAGCGCTCCACCGCTGACGCCGGTGCCTGATCCCTGGCCGGGGAAGAGGAAGCCGATCCGGCCACGACCAGCGACCCGACCGAGGAACGCGCGGTCCAGTCCCGACGTCAGGGATGTCTCCCCCGCGTCGATGGCGTCGAGGATGCGGCGGAGCTGGTGTTCGGCGTCCTCGGGGGCGGTGACGACAACGGCCGCCCGGTACGGCAGGTCACGCAGGTCGTTCCGCAATGCCACGGCCAGATCGGTGAGCTGGGCGTACGACGCGGCTCCGGCGAACCCGGCGACCTGCTCCACGCGCTCCCGCAGTGCCGTCCAGGACATGCCGTCCAGCACGAGCAGTTCGGCGTCCTGTGCCCCTGCGGCGAGTGCGACCGTCCGCGCGTCCAGGTGCCGCGGCCGCCGGGCACCCGGCTTGTCCAGCACCACGTGGGTGTTGATGCCGCCGAAGCCCATGGCGGTGATGCCGGCGCGCACCGGGGCGTCGGCCGGCCACGGCTCGGCCTCGGAGAGCACCCGCAGGGCCCGGTCGGGCGCGGTGAGCAGCTCGTGCGGTTGCGGGCAGCTGAGCGCCGGAGGCAACGCCTCATGGTGCACCGCCATGGTGGCCTTGATCAGGCCGGCCAGCCCGGCGGCCGCCTTGGTGTGGCCGATCATCGCCTTGATCGAGCTGATCACGGCGGGAGCCGCGTCCGGGGCGGCCGTCCGCCGTGCCTGGGACAGGGCGGACAGCTCGGTCGTGTCGCCCACCTTCGTCCCGGTGCCGTGCCCCTCGAACAACGCGACGGTGTCCAGCCCGAACCCCGCCCTCGCGTACGCCCGCTGCAACGCGAGTCGGTAGCCGTCGGCCTCCGGTCGGGTGATGCCGCCCCTGCCGTCGGAGGAGATCCCCCAGCCGGCCACGGTGGCGTAGATGCGGTGCCCGGCCCGCCGTGCCTCCTCCTCCCGCATCAGCACGACCATCCCGCAGCCCTCACCCGGCCAGAACCCGCTCGAGTCGCGGTCGTACACCCGCATCTCGCCGGTGGCGAGCGCTCCGGTCTTGGCGAAGCCGATGATCTCGAAGGGGTCGATCGAGAGGTCGACCCCGCCCGCGAGTGCCACGTCGATGTCGCCGTCGACCAGGGAACGGCAGGCGGTGATGACCGACAGCAGTGAGGAGGAGCAGGCGCCGTCCACGGTGTAGCCGCCACCCTGGAGGTCGAAGTGGTTGCAGATGCGGCCGGCGATGGTGTTGGAGAGGGCTCCGGCGAGGGTGTCCTCGTCGACGGGCGGAAAGGGCCGCTTGTAGTCGGCCTCGACACGGTCGAGGAAGTCCGCCAGGCGCTGCTCGTTCCAGTCCGCGTCGGTCAACGCGGAGGCGAGCACCCGGCGGACATAGGGCCACCGCAGCCGGAGCTGGTTGGCGCGGGAGAACTCACCGGTGAGGCTGTTGCCGACAACCACGCCGGTCCGTTCGTGCGGCAGGCCCGCGCCCATGGGGAATCCGGCGTCGGCCAACGCCGCGGCGGCGACGTCGAGCGCCAGCCAGTGCGTCAGGTCGGTGGAGCGGAACGTACTGCCCGCGACCTTGAACGCGATCCGGTCGAATTCCCAGCCTTCCAGTAGGGCGGCGTTGCGGGCGTAGAAGCGGTCGGGCGCGGCGGGATCGGCCGACCAGTAGTCGGCGAGCCTCATCCGGCTGTCGGGCAGTCGGCGGAAGGCCCGCCGGCCGGCGACGGAGTTCTCCCACAGCTCCTTCGGGGAGGTCGCATCCGGATACCTGCATGCCATGCCGACGATGGCGATCCTCGTCATGTTGAGCGAATCTCCGATCTGGTCGCGGTCGCGACCGCAGTGCTAGCGGGTGTCCGACGCGCGGTCGTACCGGCCGATGGCGAGCGTCTTCCGGATGCGGCTCCGCCAGATCTCGTACGCCGGTGGCTCGCCGGGCAGGGAATGACCAGGCCGTGCGCGGTCGGTGACCGCCGCCGCCTCGACCGGCGGGAGCCCGCAGAACAGGCGGGTGGCGGTCTCCACGTGCGGGACCACGAGCCCGGCGCGCACCCGGGCCGCCGCGGCGAACGCGGAGCCCTGGATCAGGTGGGCGCGGTATGCCCCGGCGCGGCGCCAGAGTTCGCGCAGCTCCGTCTCGTCCGCGCCGCCGGCGTAGGTGGCGGCCAGGCCGACGCCGCTGTACAGGTCGGCCCGGCGGGACTCGGCGAACCCGTCGACGAGTCGGGTGACCTGCAGTACGTCGGTGCCGCCGACGAACCACAGCGCCCGGCCGATCCCCTGGTCGATGGCGCGGTTGGCGTAGCCCGTGTCGTCGTCGACCGGCCACGGGAACCGCTCCGGCTGGAAGTGCTCGAAGACGTACCGCCGGGTACGGAAGTACGCCTGGTGGAATCCGTACCCGTCGAGGGCGAGCCAGCGCAGCAGCGGGTCCGGGGTGTGCAGCATGGGCCACCGGAATCGGGGCAGTCGTGCCATCGCCCAGCCGATGCCGACGTACGCCATGTAGACGTGCCGGTCGCCGGGGCCGGCGAGGAACTCCTCCAGTTTCCCGCCGCCGAACGGTAGGGCGTCGCGGATGGCCAGTGCCATCGCCGCGCCCTCGTAGCCGAATCCGCGGAACCTCTCGGGAATCCGCTCGAGGGCCGGCTCGATCTCGGCCACCCGCCCTGCCCCGGCCGCGTCGCCGTAGCCCTCGAGGAACGTCCGACCGATCGTCTCCAGGAGTCCCTGCGCCTGCGGTGACTTCACATGGAAGCCCCGCACGCTCACGTACGTGTTGTGCACCTCCGGCGTCAGGACGATGCGACGCAGCGAACCGATGAAACCCACTGGTACCCCTTACGTGGTCAGCGCCGATCGAGCGGGCCGGGTACCCACGCGGCTCGCTTGCGGCAACGTCTTCCTGCGGCGGGAGATCCCCGCCGCGTCACAGTCAGTGCGCCGTCGTGCCCGACGGCTCCGTGTCGAAGTGGGCTCGCACCCGCTGACGCCACACCTCGTACGCCGGCTCCCCGCGGGACGGGAATCCGTTGCCGGCGACGTCGTCGGCGAGCGCCGACGCGGCGGCGACGGAGAGCCCGGTCAGCACGGCGACGGTGTCCTCGGTGTGCGGCGGCACCGCGGCCGAGAACGTCCGGGCGCGGGCTGCGAAAACCGCTCCCTGTGCCAGGTGCGGCCGGTACGCGCCCGCGTGCCGGCGCAACGTTCCCAGCCCGGCGCGGTCGCAACCGCCGGCGAAGGTGGCCGCCAGTCCGACGCCGCTCCACAGATCGGCCCGCCGGCCGGCGGCGAACCGTCCCACCGCGGCGGCGACGCCGTCGACCTGGCCGCCGTGGATGAACCAGAGCGCGCGGCCGATCCCCTGGTCCACGGCGCGCAGGAAGTAGTCGGGCGCGCCCTCCCACGGGTACGGGGCGGGCCGCTCGAGCCTCCCCACCCATCGGTCCGTGTCGAAGTAGGCGCGGTCGAAGCCGTATCCGTCGACCGCGAGCCAGCTCATCGTCGGGTAGTACGGCGTTCCGGCCAGGTCCGGCACCACCCCGCGCCAGAGCGGCCGGGGCAACCGCGCCATCGCGAAGCCGATGCCGATGTAGTTGAGGAAGGTGTGGGGACGACCTGGCCCGGCGAGCAGATCCCGCGCCCGACGGGTGCGGTTCATCGCCATCGCATCCCGGATGGTGAACGCCATGGTCGCGCCTTCATAGGCGAATCCGCGCTGGTACGGGTCGACCAGCGCGAGGCGGCGCTCCACCTCCCACAGGTCGCGGGACTCCATACCCCACTCGAAGCCGCACACCACCGCCTGGGGAATCGCCTCGAGTTGGCGCGTCGCCTCCGACAAGATGCCCGGGAACCCGCGGGCGGCGAAGCCGACCTCCCGCAATGACGGGGCCAACACGTACCGACGTAGCGAACCGACGATGGTGGGCATCGTTCCCACTTTCCTGCCGTGATTTGCAGAGCGACCGTCACCGCTGGACGGCCGTTCCATCGTCAGCCAACAGGACGCGCGATTCTTCTCCCGCTGTGCGTAGTCGACCCACGCGACCAGGCGACGCGCCGATGGCGTCGGCGCTCGTGGATCCGGGAACCGCGCCACCGGGAGGAGCGCACAGCGGAAGAGGACTCGGCCCGCGCTCCTCGGCACGCTGAAATTCGCGACCTCCCCCACTCGCGCCCGTCCCCGTGTCGTCCGAATGACGCCATGGCCGGCGGAAAAGGGGCCACCTCAAGCTCGTAGAGGAATTCGGAATGGACAAGGCGAACGTATTCGCTGATCTGGCGGACGACTGCGCGGATCTCGATCAGATCCTGGCCGACCTGGGTCCTGAGGACTGGACCCGTTCGACACCGGCGCCCGGCTGGCAGGTGCGGCACCAGGTCGCCCACCTGTGCGCGGTCTTCCGGATGGCCGCCGTCGCGGCATCCGACGCCCCGGCGTTCCAGGCGCTGATGGCGCAACTCGGCGACGACTTCGACGCCAACGTGACCGCCGCGCTGTCCCGGTACCTCGACACCGGCTCCGCGGCGCTGCGCGGACGGTGGCGCGAGGAGTGGACCGACGCGGTCGAGGCGCTCGCCGCCGTACCGGCGGGGCAGCCGGTGCCCTGGCTCGTCCGCCCGTTGCCGGCGCCGGTGCTCGCCGCCGCCGGGATGATGGAGCTGTTCGGCCACGGTCAGGACATCGCCGACACCCTGGGGACACGGCGCGACCACACCGACCGGATCCGGCACGTCGTCGGCTTCGCCGTGCAGACGTGGGACTTCGGCTACCTGAGCCGCAACCTGACCCCACCCCAGCGGGGATTCCGGTACGAGCTGACCGCCCCTTCGGGCGCGCTGTGGGTGTACGGACCGGAGGACGCCGAACTGATCACCGGCCCCGCCGTCGACCTCTGCCTTCTCGCCACCCGCCGACGGCACCGGGACGACCTCGCGCTGACCGCCGTCGGTGCCGACGCCGACCGCTGGCTGGACATCGCGCAGGCCTACCGCGGCCCGGCTGGTCCGGGACGCCGGCCGGGTCAGTTCGACCCGCCCGCGGCCACCGCGGGCGGCCCGTCGCACACCCTGGACGGGCAACCGTGACGGCCGGGCAGCCGACGCCCGACCCGGTACGGACGGCGACGCTCGAAGCGTTCGCCGACACGATCATCCCTGGGACGAAACGCTTCCCCGGCGATCGGGCCGTTGCGGGCGTCGTGGACGACGCCGGCGCCGTGGAAGCCGGCGCCCTCGACCTGCTCGCACACCCCGCCCTCGGGCTGGCTGAGGCGCTCGACGGCATGGCCGGGCTGCTCAACATGCACGCGCAGGCCTACGCTCGGGCCCGACAACTCACCCTGGACCCGGCGGTGCCCGCGTTCGTCGCCCTCGAATTCGACGACCGCACGGCCCTCGTGCAGAACCTCACCGACCCGTCCCACCCCGAACGCGAGGTGTGGTTCGGCGCTGCCCTCTTCTGCACGATGGCGTTCGACAGCGCGCCGCACCTGTCCACCGCGGAGGCCCTCGACCAGGGGCACCCCGGCTTGTCCGTCCTCGGCTTCAGCAAACCGGACGAGGACGGCCTCTGGCGGTTCCCGCACTTCTCCTACCAGCGGCAGCTCGCCGACATCCACCCGCAGACCACGGCGACGGGAAGCCCCGCATGACCAGCATCGAGCAGACCGACGTCATCGTCGTGGGCAGCGGCTTCGGCGGCGCGATCCCGGCGTACCACCTCGCGGCCGGTGGCGCCCGGGTCGTGGTGCTGGAGCGAGGTCCATGGCTCGACAGCAGCGAGTTCGACCACGACTTCCTCCTCGGCTCGTCCTACACCCGGATCTTCGACTTCACGGTCGGCGACGGCATGAGCGTTCTCGCGGGCAACTGCGTCGGCGGCGGCAGCGTCGTCTACTTCGCCACCATGCCGCGGGCGCCCCGCTTCGTCTTCGAACGCACCGGCGGCCTCGGGCGGCGGATGTGGCCGGCCTCGATCAACCGCGACACCCTGGACCCGTGGTACGACATCGTCAGCGAGGCGCTGCCCGTCACCGAGCAGTCCTGGAACGACGTGCCGTTCGCCGGCGGCCTGTTCGCCGCCGCCTGCGCCCACGCCGGTCGTACCGCGAACCCGGTCCCGTCGGCGATCGACAAGCCCAGGTGCACCAACTGCAACTGGATGATGGCCGGCTGCCGCTTCGACGCCAAGCGCTCTCTGCTGCTGAACTACCTGCCCGCCGCGCTCGCGCACGGCGCGCAGATCCGGCCGCTGCACGAGGTGCAGCGGCTGTCCCGGACCCCGGAGGGCGGCTACCGGGTCCACTACGACGTCATCGACGACGAGGACTACCGCGTCACCCGCGGCGGCGGGGTGATCGAGGCGAAGATGGTGGTGCTCGCGGCCGGAGCCGGCGCCACCCCGGTCATCCTCCAGCGCTCCGAGTCGGAACTCGGCACGATGCCACCGGCGGTCGGCCGCTACTTCTCCGGCAACGGGGAACGCCTGAACACCGCCGTCGTGAACGACGAACGGGCCCGTGAGGTCCTCGGTCTGGACCGCGGTGACGGCACGGCGTACGAGGCGCACCAGATCGGGAAGGGCCCGTGCGTGGCCACCTGGGACAAGCTCGACGGGTCGCTGCCCGAGTACAGCCGCTACTCGCTGGAGCAGCTGTACTTCCCACCGGGCCTGGGCACCATCCTCGCCCAGGCGCCTGGCGCCGCCGGGCCGACCTGGTTCGGCCGGGAGAAGAAGGAGATGCTGCGCCAGTGGCGCTCCTGGCTGACGGTGTTCGCCATGACGGAGGACGACAACGAGGGCGTCTTCGGGGCGCCCCCGGCGCGCGGCAACGCGGAGCGGATCGCGCAGCAGATGCTCGGACGTGGTTCGCTGCGCTACGACCCGACGGAGAACACGCTCCGGGGCTGGGCCGAGTCCGACGCCGACGTCCGGGACATCCTGGAACGCGACGGCCTGGCCCGGGTGCGGCCGTGGACGAACGACCAGGTCGGCGCGTACACCGTGCACCCGTTGTCCTCCTGCCGCATCGGTGACGACCCGGCGACGTCGGCCCTCGACGACCGGCACGAGCTCCGCGACCATCCCGGCATCTTCGTCACCGACGGGTCGGCGGTGCCGGCGGCGCTGACCGTCAATCCGGCACTGACGATCGCGGCCCTGGCCGAACGCGCGGTGCCGGGTCTGGTGCGTGCCGCGCAGCAGCGCGGCATCGCGGTAACGTACGGCGCGCCGTCGCCGGACGGCACCCGGGCAGGGGACCCGAGCCTGCGACGGTTCAGGTGAACGGCGGCTCGACTCAGGGCGGCGGGGTGCCCATGGGCGCCCTGCTCGCCCGGCTGACCCGTGAGATCACCCAGAGCCACATCGAGCACCTGAGCCCCGTGCCGGCGCGGGGTGCGCCCGCCGCGGTCCGGCACGTCTACCGGCGGCTCGAACGGGAGTTCGGCCTGCTCGCGCCGCCGGTGACCTTGCACGCCGCCTCTCCCCCCGTGCTCGCCGCCTGTTGGCTGATGCTGCGGGAGGCACTGCTGGTCGACGGTCTGGTCCGGCGTGACACGAAGGAGGCGGTGGCCGCGGCGGTGTCCCTGGCCAACCGTTGCCCGTACTGCGTGGACGTTCACGGCAGCGCCCTGCGAGGGCTGCTGCGCGGGCCGGACGCCCGCGCCCTGATCGACGACCGGCTCACCGAGGTCACCGAGCCGCGGCTGCGGGCGATCGTCGAGTGGTTCCGCCACGACGGCACCCCCGCCGGGGCGGTGCTCCCGCCACGGGTGGATCCCGCCGAGATACCGGAACTCATCGGTGTCGCGGTGCTGTTCCACTACCTCAATCGCATGGTGAACGTCTTCCTGGCCCCGTCCCCGCTGCCCGTCGCGATGACTCCGCGCGCGGCCCGGGTCGCGCGCTGGCTCGCCGCCGTGACGATGGCCCGGCTCGCTCGCCGGGGTGTCGCCCCCGGAGCGGACCTCGACCTGCTGCCGCCGGCGCCGCTGCCGCCCGATCTCGGTTGGGCCCGCCCGAACGCCAGCCTGACCACCGCCTTCGCCCGGGCCAGTGCCGCCGTCGACGATGCCGCGGAACGTGTCGTTCCCGCATCCGTTCGGGGGCTTCTGCTGGACCTCCTGGCCGGCCCGGCGGGCCTGCGCGCGGTCACGGACCGGGCCGGGTTGGAGGCGTCGCTCGAGACCCTGCCGAAGTCGGACCGGGCGGGTGGGCGCCTGGCCCTGACCGCCGCCTTCTTCTCCTACCGGGTCACCGACGCCATGGTGGCGGGCACCCGGCTGGGCAGCTGCGACGACCGCCGCCTGCTGGAGCTGGTCTCCTGGGCCAGCCTGGCGGCGGCCCGGGCCGCCGGGCGGCAGCTACAGGCCGCGTGGCAGGGCGCCCCGGGCGCGGTGCCGCCCAGAGAGCGGAGGGGATGACGTTGGAGGTCATCCCGCCGCTGGCACCGGAGACCCTGCTCGTCTTCCTGATCGCCGTCACCGTCCTGCTACTGACGGCCCGGGTCCTCGGACGGCTGGCCGCCCGGGTCGGCATGCCCGCCATCGTCGGCGAGCTGCTCGCCGGGGTGCTTCTCGGCCCCTCCCTGCTCGGGCACCTGTTCCCGCAGGCGGCCCGGCTCCTGTTGCCCACCGAAGCCGGTGACATGCACCTGATCGACGCGGTCGGGCAGTTCGGCGTGCTGCTCCTCGTCGGCATCACCGGCACCCACCTCGACCTGGGTATGCTGCGCAGCAAGCGGCGTACCGCGGTCGTGGTGAGCCTGTGCGGACTGCTGCTGCCGCTGCTCGGTGGGGCCGGCCTCGGGCTGCTGATGACCGCGCCGGCGGGTGACGGGACGGCCGACCGGGTGCTGTTCGCGCTCTTCCTCGCCGTGGCGATGGGAGTGACCGCGCTGCCTGTCATCGCCAAGACCCTGACCGACATGGGCCTTCTGCACCGCACCGTGGGCCAGCTCATCCTCATGGCGGGCACCGTCGACGACGCGGTGTGCTGGTTCCTGCTCTCACTTCTGGTCGCGGCCGCCACGGTCGGCGTGAGCGCCGGCTCGGTGGCCATGTCGGTCGCGGCACTGGTCGGCTTCGTCATCTTCGTGTCGACCGTCGGCCGGGTCCTGGTGCGAGCGGTGATGCGGCGCGTGGCCCGGTCGGACGAGGCGGGACCCACGGTCGCCGCCACCGTGGTCGTCGTGCTGATCGGTGCGGGGCTGACCCACGGGCTGGGCATGGAGGCCGCGCTCGGGGCGTTCGTCGCGGGCCTGCTCATCCGCGTCCCGGATCCGGCGAAGCTCGCGCCGCTACGGACGGTCGTGCTCACCGTGCTCGCGCCGATCTTCCTCGCCAGCGCCGGTCTGCGAATGGACCTGACGGCACTGCGCGACCCCGACCTCGCGCTGACTGCGGCGGCGGTGGTCACCGTGGCCATTGCCGGCAAGTTCGCGGGCGCCTACCTGGGTGCGCGGCTCAGTGGGCTGACGAGCTGGGAGGGACTGGCCGTCGGGGCGGGCATGAACGCCCGCGGCGTGGTGGAGGTGATCGTGGCGATGGTGGGTCTGCGGCTGGGCGTCTTCGACGTGGACATGTACACCATCGTCATCCTCGTGGCGATCGTGACCTCGGTGATGGCGCCACCGATGCTGCGGGTGACGCTCCGGCGGGTGCGGGTCGAACCGGAGGAGCGGCGCCGGCTGCTGCGTATCGAGGGCAGGGAGCCCGCGCCGGCGTCGCAGGCGTCTCGATAGCCACGTCCGGTCACGGCCGCGGACCACGGTCCGCGGCCGTCGCCGTCTGCCGGCCGCGACCGACGAGGCCGACGACCTCCACGCCCGGGACGACGCGTACGCACGGGCGCGGCGGTCCGGAATCCGGGCCGCCGCACGGCGTGGCTGGTTCCCCTCCGACGCGGCTCTCCGTCCGTGGTGTCCCCCGGAATCGGCGCCGAGGCGGGGCGGTGGGACCGGCTCGGGTGTGGCAACCTGGCTCAGACGATGCGGACGTGGGGGACGTAGAGAATCCACCGGCCACCCTGCTCGACGAACTGGCGCTCCTTGGCCATGATCTCCTCCGCGTGGTTCCAGGCGAGCAGCAGGGCGTAGTCGGGATAGGGGTCCGAGAACGCCGCGTAGGGACGTACCGGAATGTGTGCGCCCGGCGACAGACGGCCCTGCTTCTCCGGTGTGGTGTCGCAGATGAACGGCACCAGGTCGGGTCCGATTCCGCAGTAGTTGGTGACGGTCGCGCTCTTGGACGTGGCGCCGTAGCCGACCACCCGCCGGCCCGCGTCACGCAGGTCGGTCAGGAGTGCGACCAGATCCGTACGGATGCGCTCGATCTGTCGGCCGAAGCGGAGGTACGTCTCGTGCTCTCCGATGCCGTAGCGGGCCTCCTCGTCGACCATGCGCGCCACACTCGGCCGGCGCTCGCGGGAGCCGGGACGGGCGACGGTGTAGCGCACCGACCCGCCGTGGATCGGGATGCGCTCCACGTCGACCAGCTCGAAGCCGAGCCGGGCCACCATCGCGTCCACCGACCGTACGGCGAACAGGTAGAAGTGCTCGTCGTAGATCTGGTCGAAGTACGCGAACTCGACGATGTCGCTGACGTACCGGTCCTCGAAAACGAAGATCCCGTCGGCCGTGAGCAACCGGTCGACCCCGCGGAAGACCGTGTCGATGTCGGCGACGTGGCTGACCGTGTTCGCCGAGAAGATGACCTTCGCGGGACCATCGGTGGCGAGGATCTCAGCGGCGGAGCGCTCGTCGAAGAAGTCGACCCTGACCCTGACCCCGCTGGCGGCCGCGGCCGCGGCGGCGCCGGCGGACGGGTCGACCCCGAGATGCCGTACGCCCGCGGCGCTGAGCCTACGGAGCATGATGCCGTCGTTGCTGCCGATCTCGACGACCAGGTCGTCGACGCCGGTCAGCTCGGTGTCCCGCAGCAGGTGGGCCACCTCCTCGAAGTGGCTGCACAGGCCGGCGGAGGTGGACGACCGGTAGGGGTAGTCCGGCCGGAACATGTTGTCCGTCGGCATCGGCTCCAGCTGCTGCACCATCGTGCAGTCGGCGCAGATGCCCACCGCCAGCCGGAAGAAGGTCTCGGAGTCGACTTCCCCGGGCATGAGGAAGGCGTTGGAGACCGGCTGCCTTCCGAGATCCACCCACTCCCGCACGGGCCCCGCACACAGTCGGCATGCCGGGGCGGCTGACACCAGCTCGCGGCCATTCACGTCGTCATGCTCCTTCACGGTGTCGCACACCGTCGGTCGCCCGCGCCTGCCGCCGCCCCGCCGAACCGGCGGATGACCAGATACGGCAACGGCACACGTCGACGCCGGTCCGAGAGGCGGTGGCGTCGCGGCGTCGGCAGCGGCCCTGAGCAGGTGCCGACGATGGTGCGGGAGGCGGCCCTTCCGCCGTCGCACCGCCATCGTCGCGGCACCGCGGACCTCCCGGCATTTCTCAGGGTGCTCGACCCGGGGATGTGCGGCGGCACGCCCGGTCCGAGGCCGCGCGACGGTGGCCGGCGACGGGCCCGGTCCGGGGCCGCCCGTGGGGTCGCCGACCGGTCGGCACCGCAACGGGGAAGATGCCGGCGGCTCGGCCCGGGAACGAGGATCGGTTGGCATCGGGCGGGACGCAGCGTATCCCCAGTTCACCGTCTGCAGAGACTGCGGCCAATGGCTGCCGATCCCCCCGGCGTTTCTCCCGGTCCGACGCTGCGGCAACAGCGTCGGACCGGGAGTTGGTCTTGTGTACCGAGGATGAGGAGACGCGCATGGCCAGGGCCACATCACCGGGCGGCGTGCCGGGTCCGCCGAACCGCCCGACGGCAGGGGCCTCCGCGCCCCGGGCCGAGAGGACCTGACGTGGGTACGCGAACCACCGTGGCCGTCGTCGGCATGGGCTACGTCGGGTCGTGCGTCGCCGCGACGCTCGCCGACCGCGGTCTCCACGTCATCGGAATCGACACCGACGCCGACCTCGTGGACCGGCTGAACAGCGGCACCACGCCGCTGCGGGAGCCAGGGCTCGCCGACCGCATCCAGGCCGGGGTCGGCAGCGGCCGTCTCCGGTCGACGACCGACCACCGCGCGTCGACGGAGGCCGACGTCGTCCTCCTCACGGTCGCCACGCCGGTACGGTCCGACGGATCGCTGGCCGACGACCACCTACGCGCCGCCTGCACGGCACTGGCCCAGCACCTGCGCGCGGGACAACTGGTGATTCTCAAGAGCACCGTCCCTCCGGGAACGACCCGGGACCTCGTCCGTCCCCTGCTGGAGGCGAGCGGCCTGCGGGCCGGGGCAGACTTCGCCCTGGCCTTCGCGCCCGAACGCCTGGCCGAGGGGACCGCGATGACCGAGCTGCAGACCCTGCCGGTCGTCGTCGGTGGCCTCGACCCCGACAGCACCCGGGCCGCAGCGGACTTCCTGGGCCACGCGCTCGGGACCAAGGTCCTCACCCAGGACTCCCTGGAGGCGGCCGAGGTCGTCAAGCTCGCCGACAACTGGTGGATCGACCTCAACATCGCCCTCGCCAACGAGCTGGCCATGTTCTGCGACCTGTTCGGGGTGGACGTGCTGGACGTCATCAGCGCCGCCAACTCCATCCCGAAGGGGAACGGACACGTGAACATCCTGCGACCGAGCGTCGGCGTCGGCGGTTCCTGCCTGACGAAGGATCCCTGGATGGTGTGGCGGTCCGCCCGCCGGCACGGGCTGGACATCGCTACCGCGCGGGTGGGTCGCGAGGTCAACCAGCAGATGCCCGGCTACGCCGCCCGGCTGGTCCTGGACGACCTCGCGGCCCGCGGGGTGGCCCCGTCGGCGGCGACGGTGGCGATCCTGGGGCTGGCCTTCAAGAACGACACAGGGGACCTGCGCGCCACGCCGACCCGCGGCGTGGTCGACGCTCTGTCGGCCGCGGGCGTGCGGGTGCGAATCCACGATCCGTTGGTCGACCCGGTCCACGCACGCGAGACCTTCGGGCTACCCGTCACGGCGACGGTCGAGGAGGCGGTGCGCGACGCGCACTGCGTCGCCCTGCTGGCCATGCATAGGGAGTTCAGGTCCCTCGACTTCGCCGAGCTGCCCGTCGCCGAAGGCTGCCTCGTCCTCGACGGTCGCGCCTACCTGCCCAAGGAGGAGATCGCCATGTTGGAACGACTGGGCTACACCTACCGCGGGGTGGGCCGATGAGCGCGCCCCGGGTCGTCGTCACGGGAGGACACGGCTTCATCGGCAGTCACCTCGCGGAGCGGCTCGTCACCGCCGGGGCGGACGTGACCGTCCTGGACGGCGGCGACCCGGCACCGCACCTCGACCTGCTGCGCCGGCACACCCGGCACGTCCGAGGGGACATCCGCGACCCGGACCGGCTGGCGGAGGCGATCGCCCCCGGGGTGGACCTGGTCTACCACCTCGCCGCGGCGGTCGGCGTGGACACCTACCTGAGCGACCCGCTGGAGGTGATCGACACCAACTTCGTCGGGACGATGCGGGTGCTGGAGCGGGCCACGGAGGTCGGGGCGCGGGTCGTCGTCGCCAGCACCAGCGAGGTCTTCGGCAAGAATCCTGCCGTGCCCTGGAGCGAGGACGCCGACCGGGTCCTCGGCCCGACCACCGCCCAGCGGTGGTGCTACTCCTCCAGCAAGGGGCTCGCCGAACACCTCACCTTCGGCTTCGTGCAGCAGCACGGCCTCGCCGCGTCCGTCGTCCGCTACTTCAACGTCTACGGTCCCCGCCAGCGGCCCGCCTACGTGATCAGCCGCAGCGTCCACCGGGCACTGAACGGCCGGCCGCCGATCGTCTACGACCAGGGACGGCAGACCCGCAGCTTCACGTACGTCGCCGACGCCGTCGAGGGCACCATCCTCGTCGGAGCCTGCGACCGGGGCATCGGCGAGGCGTTCAACATCGGCAGCATGCGGGAGACCACCATCGCCGAGGCCGTCGCTCTCGTGGGCGCCGTGAGCGGAGCCGCGCAGAGCGCCGTCGCCGCCGACACGGCGAAGCAGCTCGGCGCCGCGTACCAGGACCTGCCACGGCGCATCCCCGACGCCACCCGAGCGAGGACGCTCCTCGGCTGGAGCGCGCAGACGCGGCTGCGGGAGGGCCTGACGCGCACCGTGGAGTGGGCGCGCGCCAACCCGTGGTGGCTGGCCCTGCCCGACAGCGGTGCCGGCCGGTGAGCGCCAGGACACGTCCGCTCACCGGGGACGAGTACGTCGAGTCGCTGCGCGACGGTCGGGCGGTCTACCTCCACGGTGAGCGGATCCGTGACGTGACGGTCCATCCCGGCTTCCGCAACCCGGTCCGGATGACGGCGCGGCTGTACGACGCGCTGCACGCCGAGGAGCACCGTCCGGTGCTCACCACGGCCTGCGACGCTCCGGGGAGCGACGGCTACACGCACCGGTTCTTCACGACCCCACGCAGCGCGGAGGACCTGGTCGCCGACGCGGGCGCCATCGCCGCCTGGGCCCGGATGAGTTACGGCTGGCTGGGGCGCAGCCCCGACTACAAGGCGTCGTTCCTCGGCACCCTGGGCGCCAACGCCGCCTTCTACGAGCCCTTCGGCGACAACGCGCGACGCTGGTACCGGCAGTCGCAGGAGAAGGTGCTCTACTGGAGCCACGCCATCGTCCACCCACCGGTGGACCGATCGCGTCGGCCGGACGAGGTGGCGGACGTGTTCGTGCACGTCGAGCGGGAGACCGACGCGGGTGTGGTGGTCAGCGGCGCCAAGGTGGTCGCCACCGGTTCGGCCCTGACCGACCACATCTTCGTCGCCCACTACGGCCTTCCCGTGGCCAAGCGGGAATTCGCGCTGGTGGCCGCCGTGCCCACCGACGCGCCGGGGGTCAAGCTGATCTGCCGCCCGTCCTACACGGCCACCGCGAACGTGACGGGAAGCCCGTTCGACTACCCGTTGTCGTCCCGGCTGGACGAGAACGACACGATCCTCGTCCTCGATCAGGTCCTGATCCCGTGGGAGAACGTCTTCGTCTACGGCGACCTGGCCAAGGTGCAGACGTTCGCGGGGCGGTCGGGCTTCACCGAGCGGTTCACCTTCCACGGATCTGTCCGGCTCTCGGTGAAGCTGGAGTTCCTGGCCGGCCTGCTGGCCAAGGCGCTCGAGACGACCGGCACCGCGGACTTCAGGGGCGTGCAGAGCCGGCTGGGCGAGGTGCTGGCGTGGCGCAACCTGTTCCGCGGGCTGGCCGAGGCGGCCGCTCGCGAGCCGGTGCCCTGGCACGACGGCGCCGTCCTACCGAACCCCCGGTACGGCATGGCATACCGATGGTTCATGCAGGTCGGCTACCCCCGGGTCCGGGAGATCATCCTGCAGGACGTGGCCAGCGGCCTGATCTACGTCAACTCCGGCACGGAGGACTTCCGTAACCCGGAGCTGCGACCGTACCTCGACCGGTACCTGCGCGGTTCGCAGGGCGTCGAGGCGGTCGACCGGGTCAAGGTGATGAAGCTGCTGTGGGACGCCGTCGGCTCCGAGTTCGGCGGCCGGCACGAGCTGTACGAGCGCAACTACGCCGGCAACCACGAGAACACCCGGATCGAGTTGCTGGCCGGCGCCATGGCCGGCGGGGATCTGGACCGGTACAAGGCGCTCGCCGACGCGTGCCTCGACGAGTACGACCTCGACGGCTGGCGGGTCCCGGACCTGACGTCGTACGACGGGCCGTGGCCGATGCGCGACGGGCCCTGACCCGCACGCCCCCGACCGTCACACCGCGCGTGCCGCGCCCGTCCGCGGGCGCGGCACGCGCCGTTCGTCCCGGGTCAGCTGCCCGCCATGATCTCGGCGACCGTCTCCGCGTCCCCGGCGCCGTGAGCCGCGATCAGGGCCGCGAACCGGGCCGCCGGCATGACCCGTACGCCCAGCGCTGCCGCCTTGTCCGCCTTGGAGCCGGCGCCCTCCCCGACCACGACCAGGTCGGTCCGGGCGGAGACCGACGACGAGGCGGTCCCACCCAGTCGCTCGACCGCCTCGTTGCCCTCGTTGCGGTTGAGCCCGGGCACGGCACCGGTCACGACGACCCGCATCGGGGCTCCGTCGGGCCGGCGTAGCGGCGCCGCGACCGGCCCGGGGGCGGCGGGACCCGCCTTGCCCGGGGACGCCGCTCCTGGCTCGACCATGTTGACGCCACGCGCGACGAGCTTGTCGATCACGGGGGTGAGTTCGACGAGGTCGGCGGCGATCGTGGCGGCCCGGTCCGGGCCGACGCCCTCCACCCGCTGCAGGTCCTCGACGCTCGCGTCGAGCAGTGCCCGCATCGAGCCGAAGTGCCGGGCTATCCGGCGGGAGAGGGCCCGGCCGGTCATGCGCACACCGAGACCGATCAGCACCCGGGACAGGGGGCGTTGCCTGGACGCCTGGATGCTCGCGACGAGTTTCGCCGCCGAGACGCTCCCCATCCTGTCGAGGGTGACCAGGGCGGCCGGTTCGAGATCGTAGAGGTCGGCCGGATCGGTGACCAGACCGGCGGCGACCATCATCTGGATGATCTTGTCGCCGAGACCCTCGATGTCCATCGCGTCCCGGGTGGCGAAGTAGGCCAACGCCTCGTGGGCGCCGCAGGCCCGTCCACGCACGCACCGCCAGCGCTTCTGCGTCCGGTCGAGCTCCCCGCCGCAGCGTGGACAACTTCCCGGCGGCTCGTACGGCGCCGAGGCCGGGTCGCGTTCGTCGAGCTTGGCGCCGGTGATCTCCGGGATGACGTCGCCCGCCCGGCGGACGAAGACGACGTCCCCCACCCGCACGTTGCGCCGGGTCAGATCGTCGAAGTTGTGCAGGGTCGCCGACGTGACGGTGACACCGCTGATCTGCACGGGCTCGAGCACCGCCACGGGGGTGACCACGCCGGTACGACCGATCTGCACCTCGATGCCCAGCAGTCTCGTGGTCCGGGTGTCCGCGGGGAACTTGTACGCCACGCCCCAGCGGGGGGCACGGCTCGACGAGCCGGCCAACTCCCGGTCCCGCGTGCCGTCGACCTTGACGACCGCGCCGTCGACACCGAACCCGATCGTACTGCGGGCGGCACGCAGCGCCTCCACGGCGGCAAGCACCTCGTCGAGGGTGGGGCAGACCGCCAGCGGCACGGATGCGGCAAGGGTGGTCCGCACGCCCAGGTCGGCCAGCGCCGTCATTTCGGTCGAATGCGACGCCTCCCCGGTCGGCTCGGTCACCGCGCCGCGCATCCCGTAGGCGATGAAGGACAGCGGCGCGTCGTAGGCCCGTCCTTCGGCCCGCAGGGTGCCGGCTGCGGCGCTGCGGGGGTGGGCGAAGGGAGGTTCGCCGTGCCCGGTGCGCATCTCGTTGGCGATCGCGAAGTCCTCGTCGGTCATGAAGACCTCGCCGCGGACCTCGATCGTGACCGGTCGGGCGAGCTGTCCCGGCAGCCCGACCGCGCGCCGGGCCTGGCCGGTCACGTCCTCCCCCGCCCGTCCGTCGCCGCGGGTCGCGACCCGGACCAGCCGGCCGTCGACGTACCAGGCCGCGATCGCGAGGCCGTCGATCTTCGGTTCGACCACGAAGGCGGCCACCGGGTGACCGAGCAGTTTCTCCAGGCGGTCGGCCCACCGGCGCAGCTGCTCCTCGCCGAAGACGTTGTCCAGGCCGAGCATCGGTTCGCTGTGCTCCACGTCGCCGTGCGCCGCCACGCCGGCGGCCACCGTCCCGGACGGCGAGTCCGCCGCCGTCCAGTCCGGCCGCGTCGCCTCGGTCGCCTCGACCCGCGCCAGCAACGCGTCATAGGCCGCGTCGTCCATCAACAGGTCACTGCCGTTGTGGTACGCCACGGCGGCGGCGCGGACCGCGGCGACGGCATCGGCGTACGCGGGCCGGTCCGGGAAGGGTACGGCGAACTCGGCGTCCACGACCGGTGCCGGGGCCTCGGGCGACGGATCGGTCTGCGTGTCGGTCATGGCGGGCGGGTGCCTCCTCAACTCGGCCGTCAGCCCGCCCGCGAGGGCGGGCCTCGGGTCCGGGCGGGCTGAGACGACTGCCCGGTCAGCTGTCATCGGCGATTTCGGGCGTCCAACGCGAGGCTCTCAAGGACCGGCACGACATCGTTGGGGCTCGGCATGGCGCGCCAGACATCATAGATCGCCTCGGCGCCCTGCTGGTAGGACGGCTCGGTGAGCACGGCCAGGATCGCCTCCCGCAGCTCCGCCACCGACTGGGTCTGGTGGTCCAGCCGCACGCCGGCACCCCGGGAGACCACATAGTTCGCCACCGGGGTGGCTTCGAGCTTCTTCGCCGGCATCACCCAACGGACCGTGGGCTCCTCTCGCGCCTCCGCCTCCCGGACGCCGTACTCCACGCCGGAGCGGTAGACCCCGACGTCGTCCGGCTCCGCCTCCGGCGCGTCCTCCTCCACCCGCAGCATGATGGACTCCAGGGTGTCGCAGACGAGCTGCGGCACTCTGCTGGCCACGGCGGCCTGGAAGGTGCCGAGGCCGCCGTGGTGGATGACGGCCGAGCAGGTCGGCAGGAGCTGGTTGAGCGGCAGGTACTCGACCGTCCGCACGTTCGCCGGCGGGGTGTACCCGTCGAGCTGGACGTCGTTGAGCGTGGCGACGACCTCGACGTCCAGGTCGGCGAGGGCGTCGAGCAGCATCGGCGTCCGGTTCCAGTCGCCGCGGATGAAGCGCCGGTAGGACTCGCCGAGGGTGAGACAGATCCGGGGTCGCCGCGGCGGCTCCCGCAACCAGTCCGGCACCGGCTCCGCGCCGTTGTAGGGCACGTACCGCAGCGGAACCTTCCGGGTGCGGGTCGGCAGGCCGAGCCCAGGCGGCGCCGTGTCGATCGTCCACTGCCCGACCAGCAACTCCTCGTCGAGTTCCACGCCGTAGCTCTCCGCGAGCGGGCGGACCAGGGTGGCGAGCGGGTTCTCGTCGAGGCCCGCGGCGACGAGGGCGTCCCGACCGGCGGCCAGGCGGTCGAGGCTCCAGCCCGACGGGTCGTACGCGAACACGAGCCGGGCGTGGGCCGCGCCGCACACCCGGGCCGCGACCGCGCCGGCGGCCTGGGTCAGGTCCCAGATGATCAGGTCGGGACGCCACGTCCGGGCGAACTCGATGAGGGCGTGGGGCTCGGGCCGGTCGGGGCGCAGGTAGTCCCCGGTCGGGGTCAGGAGGTACTGGTAGAAGAGGTACCAGTACTCGCGCTCCTCCGGGTTGAGGCCGAGAGCCTCCGCGTACCGCTGGGCCTCCTCCGGGCCGTGCGGCTCCAGCGGATCGTCCGAGATTCGGGCGGCCCACGACGCGTCACCGAGCGGGACCGGGGTCAGGCCGGTGGCGGCGATGCGGTCGGCGAAGCCGCCGAAGGACGCGAGGCGCACCTCGTGGCCAGCGTTCTGCAGCGCCCACGCGGTGGGCACCATGGGGTACAGGTGGGCGATCGACGGGTCGATGGCGAACAGGACGCGCATGTCTCTCCCTCGCGGGCGTTCGGAATCAGGATGTGGGGGTGCGGTGCCGGGAACGGGGACGATCCCGCCGCTCAGCGCCGCACACCGATGAGGAGCCTCCGCCCGGCCAGGCCGGCGGAGAGGAAGTCGCCGCCGCAGCCGGCCGCCGCGAGCGCACTGAGGTGCTCACGGCGGCCGAACGCCCGCAGCACCCGGGTGTCCTCGACGTGCCGGACGCTGTCCCCGTCGGCGACGAGGAAGTGCCGCTCGAGGCGATGGGCGCCGTCGCGGGGTGTCCCCCGCGCCATGTGCGTGACCGGACGGCCGTCCTCGGCGCGCGTCAGCGCCTCGCGGGCGGTCCTCCGGGTCGCCTGGTCCGGCATCCAGATCGGAGCGAGGATCATCAGCCCGCCGGGCGCCAGGTGCCGGGCCAGCGCCCGCAGGACGGTCCGGTAGCCCGACAACGGGAACCGCGCCAGGGCGTCGTGCAGGCATGTGACGACGTCGAACGTGCGGCCCACGTCGAGGTGCGGCAGCTCCGCCTCGTGGATGGTGGTGCCCGGCAGCGCCTGGCGGGCCGCGGCCGCCATCGGAGCGTCGACGGCGACGCCCTCGGCGACGGCGACGTGCGGAATCAGGTGTCGCAGATGTTCGCCCGCGCCGCACGCCACGTCGAGCACCGACGAGGCGTCCGGGTGACGGGCCCGGACGATACGCAGCAGAGCCTGTGCCTCCACCGCGTGGTCCCGGCTGCTGTCGACGTGGACAAGGTCGTAGAACGTGGATCGTGCTGCCTCGACAGGCATCATCACCTCCGGTTTCTCGTCCCGGCACGACGACGCCAGGGCGTCGCGTCGCACCGGTACTGATCGCCGTGTCGGCCCGGCTGCGCGGGCATCTTCCGGTCTGCCCGCTGCCGGCCTAGGTCCGCAGCGCACGGGCGAGGGTGTCCCGGTAGCCCGCCACCAGCTCGGTCACCGTCTCCGCCCGGAACTGGCCGCGGCAGTACCCGACACTGCCCACGATGCCGCCTCCGACGTCGAACTCCACCGCCCACAGTGCCCCGTCCGGGATCTGTGAGCCCACCGGCTGCGAGCGCAACCGGCGCCGCATCGCCTGGTAGGTGAGGTCGCCGACACGCTCGCCGACGGCCATGAACGGTGACTGCACCAGCTGGAACACGCAAGCCGCGTGCTCCTCACCGGCGGCGGCGCCCATCAGCTCCGGCGCCACGCCCAGCAGGTCCACGAAGGGGATCTCGTTGCGGTACGCCTCCAGGCAGGCCGTCCGAACCCGGTCGAGCAGGTCGTCGAAGCCGACGCAGCCGTCGGTCCGTACCCGCAGCGGCAACAGGTTGAAGAAGGAACCGACCATGTCGAGCGTCCAGGCCGGCCGCCGGCCGGGAGTGAAGGTCGGCATGACCACGTCGGCGCGGCCGGTGGTGTCGGCGAGGTACCGCACGTAGGCCGCGGCCATGACCATGAACGGGGTGCAGCGCCGGGCGGTGGCGTAGGCCTGCACCCGGCGGCGCAGATCGTCCTCGTAGAGGAATCGGTACCACGACGTGACGTCCGGGCGCTGGTCCCCACGGGGTCGGTCCATCCGGACCGGCGTCACCGCCGCCCCGCGCAGCCGCTGCCCCCAGTACCGGCGGGCGGCGGCGAACGTCGGCGAGGCGGCGACGCGCCGCTGCCACTGCACGTACTCGCGGTACTGACGCACCGGGGGAAGGTCCGGTCGCCGTCCGGCGCGCCGCGCGGCGTAGCAGAGCGCAAGGTCCCGCAGCACCACCTGGATCGACCAGCCGTCGACGCCCGTGTGGTGGGCGGCGAGCACGAGGACCGCGTCACGGTCGTCGAAGCGACCGAGCCGGGCGTGCAGCGTGGGGCACTGGTCCATCCGTACCGGGCGGGACTCCACGTCGTTGAGCAGAAGCTCCGCCCGTTCGTCGCGGGCCGCCGGCTCGGTGGGGAGGACCTCGACCTCGAGGCGGGGTGCCCGGGCGGGCCGCACGCGCTGGTGGACGTTGCCCGGCTCCCGGACGATCGACGTGCGGAGGGACTCGTGCCGCTCGACCACGTCCGCGAGTGCTGCCCGGAGTGTCGCGACGTCGAGCGGTCCGGTGATCCGCCAGCCACCGACGATGGTGTACCGCGGCCCGAACGGGCCGGCGTCGTCGCCTCCGTCGACCATGCGGAGGAACTCCTGCTGCCGGGAGAGCGCGAACGGCTCGTCCGGTCCGGATGCCGGCTCCGGGACGTGTTCCGGCGCGCCGGGCGCGACGCCGTCCGGCAGCGTCCACAGGGACGCTGCCGGACGGTGGTCATCCGCCGGCATGGGCCGAGCCCCCGGCCGCCGCCTCGTCGCCGGCCGGCCGGCGCCACCGCATGCCGTCGGCGGACGGGATCAGGCCGCCCGGCCGGAGCGGGTGCAGATCGTCGACGTTGCCGCCCAGAGCTGCCTGGGTCTGCACGCGAACCCCCTCCTTGAGGACCTCCCTGAGCATCGACGCGCCGAGCAGGTTGCGGTCCTCGCCCGCCTCGGAGACCGGCCCCTGGACGACCTCGGCGAGCTGCCGGAACGCCGGTTCCCGGCGCTGGATGTACGACTCGGCGTCGACCAACGCCCGCTCCTGCGACCCGGCGCCGCCGACCAGCTGCACGAACGCCTCGACGGCGCCGGCGACGTTGTCGTCGGTGATCTGCTTCGCCGTCCAGAAGTACGATTCCTCGTCCTGGTGCATGTCGTAGAAGGCGACCAGGAAGTCGTGGAAGAGGCTGTACTCGCGGCGGTAGCGCGCCTCGAACTCCTCGAAGACGCTCTCCTCGTCCAGCTCCCCGGCCAGGCAGCTGTTGATGGAGCGGGCGGCGAGCAACGCGCTGAAGGTCGCCAGGTGCACCCCGGAGGAGAAGACCGGGTCGATGAAGCAGGCCGCGTCGCCGACCAGGAGCATCCCGGGCCGCGAGAAGGTGTCGTGGATGTAGGAGTAGTCCTTGCGGACGCGGACCTCGCCGTACGGGCCGCTCTCGACCCGGGTCGCGTCGGCGAGGTAGTCGGCGATCATCGGGCACTCGGCGATCAGCTGGCGCAGCACCGCCTCCCGGTCGCCCTCCCGGATCCGGTCCAGGGCCTGCGGCCGCAGCACGGCGCCGACGCTGGTGAGGGTGTCGCTCAGCGGGATGTACCAGAACCAGCCGCTGGGGAAGGCGACGGCGAGGATGTTGCCGCTGTTCGGCTCCGGAAGCCGCTTGCCGCCCTCGAAGTACCCGAAGAGCGCGAGGTTGCGGAAGAACTCCGGGTAGTGCCGGTCACCGCCGATCCGCTGGTGAATGCGGCTGCGGTGGCCGGAGGCGTCCACCACGTAGCGGCTGCGGACCTCCCGCCGGGTGCCGTCCTCGTCGTCGAACCGGACGCCGCAGACCCGGTCCCCGTCCTCCAGGACGTCCACCACGGCGCACCGCTCACGGACGGTGACCCCCTTGCGGCGGGCGTTGTCGAGCAGGATCTGATCGAACTTCATGCGTTCGACCTGGTAGGCGGTGGCACCCTCGCTGGCGAACTTGGGCGAGATCGCGAACGCGAACGTCCACGGCTCGGGATTGCGTCCCCAGCGGAACGTCCCGCCGCGCTTGACCGGGAACCCAGCGCGGGCGAGTTCGTCGGTGACGCCGGTCAGTCGGCAGATGCCATGGATCGTGGCGGGCAGCAGTGACTCCCCGATCTGGTACCGGGGGAACGTCTCCTTCTCCAGCAGCAGGACCCGGTGCCCCTGCATCGCCACCAGCGTGGCAGCCGTGGAGCCGCCCGGCCCGCCACCGACGACGATCAGGTCGTAGTCGAAACCGTCGTTGTTCACGTCATGTCCTCCAGGAGTCGCGGACAGGGGTTCGTCGGTCAGCGCAGGACCACGTCGGCGCGCAGGACGGCGTCGAGGAGGTCCGCGCGGCTCAGCGCCGCCGCCACCGCGGCGATGTCGTCGGCCATGTGGCGGTCGCGGTGCAGAGTGGGTGCGATGGATCGGGTGAGCTCGTAGGCGGCCCGCCCGGCCCGGCTCAGCTGCGCGTACCGTCCGGAGACGTCGACCGCCTGCGCGGCAGCGAGCAGTTCCACGGCCAGGATCGTGTCGTTGTTCGCCAGGACCCGGCGCGCGTTGCGGGCGGCGATCAGGCCCATGCTGACGATGTCCTGGTTGTCGCCGTTGGAGGGGATGCTGTGGATGCTGGCCGGGCCGATCGTGCGGTTCTCCGCGACAAGTGCGGTGGCCGGGTACTGGGCGCCGGCGAAGCCGCTGTTGAGGCCCGGGTCGCCCATGACGAGGAATTCCGGGAGACCGTAGTTCAGGTGGCGGTTCAGCAGGCGGTTGGTGCGGCGCTCGGACAGCACGCCGAGCTGCGTCAGGGCGATGGTGACGTAGTCCATCGCGAAGGCGACCGGCTGGCCGTGGAAGTTCGCGCCGTGGAAGACCTCGCCGCTGCCGAAGAAGAGCGGGTTGTCGTTGGCGGAGTTCAGCTCGATCTCGACCGTCGACCGGGCGTGGGTGAGGGTGTCCCGCACCGCGCCCAGCACCTGCGGCACCGCTCGCAGGGAGTACGCCTTCTGCATGTAGATGTTCGTCCGCTGCACCGCCTTGTCCGGCTGCCACTCGTCGGCGAGCTGCTGCCGCAGGCTGGCATGCGAGACGGTCAGCCCGCTGTCGCTCATCAACGCACGCATGTTGGCGGCGGAGTCGATCTGGCCGGGGTGCGGCCTGGCAAGGTCGTGGCCCTCTGCGAGGAACGGGCCGGTGGATCCCTGCAGGGTCTCGATGACCAACGCGGCGACGATCTCGGCCTGGCGGACCTGTTCGGTCGCCCGACCGATCACCAGGGCACCGAGTCCGGTCATCGCGGAGGTGCCGTTGATGAGCGCGAGGCCTTCCTTGAACCGCAGCTCCATCGGCGTGATGTCGTGCTCGCGGAGCACCTCCCCGGCCGGCACCGGCCGGCCGTCGCGCAGCACGTAACCCTCGCCCAGCACCGTGCTCGCGATGTGCGACAGAGGGGCCAGATCGCCGCTGGCGCCCAGCGAGCCCATCTCCGGGATGGCCGGGGTGATGCCGAGGTTCAGGTACAGCTCCAGGCGGGTGATCAGCTCGGGACGCACGGCGGAATAGCCCTTGGCCAGGGCGTTGAGTCGGGTGGCGACGATCGCCCGGGCCTCCACCTCCGAGAAGTGCGGACCGACGCCGGCGCTGTGGCTGCGGACCAGGTTGGTCTGGAGCTCAACCTCCTTGGACTGGTCCACCAGCATGTAGATCATCTCGCCGTACCCGGTCGTCACGCCGTAGACCGGGATGCCCTGCCGCACGATGTCCTCGAACCGCTGCCGGCTGCCGGCCGCGCGGGCCAGCGACTCCGCCGGCACCACGCAGGGTGCGCCCTGTTCGGCCACCTGTCGCACGCCGTCGATCGTGAGTCCGGCGCCGTCGAGAACCACCGGTCTGGCAGCGCTGTCGAACTGAGCCATGCTCTCTCATCCCATCGTCGTGGTTGGCCCGGCAGCAGCGAACGCTCCACCGGCTGTCGAGTCGCCGCACCCGGCGGCCGCCGCCTGCACCAGCGCCGCCATGCCAGCCACCGTCGGGGCCGTCATCAGCTCCGCCACGGACACGTCCACACCGAAGCGCTCGGTGAGCCGGTGGGCGAGCCGAGCCAGCAGCAGCGAGTGGCCGCCCGCGGCGAAGAAGCTGTGGTGCACGTCCGCCGGCCCGGCCGGCAGCAGTTCCGCCCAGAGCCGCCCGATCTCCTGCTCGGTCGCGGTCGGATCCCGCCCGGCGGCGGACGCGGCGGCCAGCACAGGGTCCGGGAGCCGGGTCCGGTCGACCTTGCCGCCGATGTTGCGTGGCACCCCGTCGAGGGCGACGAAGGAGGCGCGGTGGATCACGGGACCGTACCGACGACGCAGGTGCGTCCGCAGCGACGTCACCAGCGTCTGCCAGTCGCCGCGGTGACGGGCCACCACGAAGACGACCAGCCGGCTCACCAGTCCGTCCGGGTCGGCCACGGCGGCCACGGCGCAGTCGGCCACGAGCGGATGTTCGGCGAGGACGGCCTCCACCGCCGCGAGTTCGAGCCGGTGTCCGGCTAGCTTGACCTGGTGGTCCAGCCGGCCGACATGTTCCAGCGTGCCGTCGAAGCGGCGTCGTCCGAGATCGCCGGTCCGATAGCAACCCGCCGTCGGGGAGGCGGCCGCATCGGCGCCGCGCAGGGGCCGGAAGGCGCCGTCGCCTCGCCCCTGCCCGTCCGCGCCGGGCAGGTAGCCCGGCACGGCGTACGGACTACGGACGACGATCTCCCCGGTCACCCCCGTGGGGCAGGGACGGTCCCGCTCGTCGACGACGAGCACCTGCCGGCCGGGAATCGGCCGGCCGATCGGCACCCGCTCGCCGTGGACCAGGGCATCGATCCGGTACGCGCTGGCCGCCACCGTCTCAGTCGGCCCGTAGACGTTCCACAGCCGGGTGTGCGGGAGCAGCCGGCGCAGCTGGTTCGCCAGGCTGGCCGCGAGCGCCTCCCCCATCAGGATCAGGTGGGTCAGGCGATTCGGCACGGCGCCGTCCCGCTCCATCGCGACCGCCAGCTCGCGGGCGAAGCTCGGCACGGTCTGCAACAGCGTGCCGCCCTCCCGGTCGAGCCAGCGCACGAACCGCTCGGGGTGGGCCCGGACACGGCCCGGTACGGGCACCAGCGTCGCACCTGAGATCAGAGCCGCGAACACCTCGCAGAGGCTCGGGTCGTGCTCGACGGCGGCCCATTGCGCCACCCGCGAGCCGGGTCCGAGTCCGCCGATGTGCGCGAGCCAGGTGGCGAACTGCGCGAGCGCCGCGTGGGTCTGGACGACACCCTTCGGTCGTCCGGTCGAGCCTGAGGTGAACGCGGCGTACGCCGCCGATGCCAGGTCGATGTCGCACGGCGTCGCCACCGCCCGCGCGGTCGGTTCCGTCGGCAGCGCGAGGACCTGTCCGCCCCGCTCAGCCCGGTACCAGTCGGCCAGCGGGTCGTCGGCCGGGTCGCCGCCGAGCAGCACGAGGGCCGGCCTCAGGTCGGTCAGGACCATCGCGGCCCGTTCCCCGGTGTCGTCCGGGCTCATCCACACCACGTGCCCGCCGGCCTGCAACACGGCCAGGGAGGCCGTCACCAACGCCGGTCCCATGTTCAGCCGGACGGCGACGGCGCGGTCCGTGACCGGGACCCGGGCCCGCAGCCAGGCCGCCAGGCCCGTCGCCCGGGTGACGAGTTCGGCGTAGGTCAGGCTCTCCTCCTCGCACCGCACGGCGACCGCCTCCGGGAACCGCTCGGCGCATTCGCGGATCAGATCCGGCACCGGCCGCGCCGGTGTCGGCGGATCGGCCGTGGCATCCAGGTCGCGTACCGCCGTCGCGAGTTGCCGGGACGTCTCCAGCGGGAGATCGGCGATGGCCACGTCGGGGTTGCGGACGGCCGCCGTGAGCAGGGTGCGCAGGTGCGCGAGCAACCCCTCCGCGGTCGAGCGCCCCATCCGGTCGGCGCGGTAGGCGAGCGTTCCGGCGAGGGACGGACCAGTCGGCGAGACGGTGAGCATCAGATCGGCGAGGAGCGTGTGGGCGGGGGTCCTCAGCTCGTGGACGGCGGCGCCGGCCAGCCGCAGCGACGTGCCCTGGTGCCGGCCCTCGGCGAGCACCGCGTCGCAGAGCGGGATCCCGTCGACGGGGCGGGGCGGATTGACGCCACGGACCAGGCGCGGGAAGGGCAGCCGTCCGTGCGTCTCAGCGCTTCGCCGCCGCCGCGCCGTACGGCGCAGGTGCTCCCTGAACGTGGTGGTGGCGGTCAGCCTGCCGACGACGGGAACGAGGGTCGACAGCGGACCGACCGTGCCCTCCTCGCCCGGCCCGCGTAGGCAGACGGGCATCGCCACCGTCAGCGTGTCGTCGCCGCCGTACCGCCCAAGGGCAACCTGGAGCGCGGCCAACACGATCGTCAGGGGCGCGGTGCCCTCGGCCCGGGCCAGGGCCCGGACCGAGGTGTAAAGGTCCCGTTCCCAGTCGAAGGTCACCTCGTCGGCCACCGTCGGTGTTCCGCTGGCGGGCCGGTACACCGGAAGGGACGCGGCCGGCGGAGGTGGGTCCAGCTCGGCGAGCCACCGGTCGGCAGCCTCGCGGCAGATGGTTGCTTCCGTCCGGTGCGGGGGGTGCTCGCGGTGGTGCCGGGTCGGTGCGGACGCCGGGCGGGGAGCGCGGACGGCGTCGGCGTACCCGGTCGACAGTTCTCCGGCGACCAGCGACATCGACACGTCGTCCGCTACCGCCTGGTGGGCGGCGAGCACGATGCGGTGGTGCCGCGGGGTGACTCGGAGGACGGTCATCCGGGCGGACGGCCCGGCACCGAGGTCGCCCGGCAGCACAGCCGGTGCCCCGTCGCGCACGTCCCGCACCTCGACGGCCTCCCGGTGCACCGGGTTGACACGCCGGACGGGCCTGCCGTCCACCGTCGCCACCGTCGTCCGCAGCGCCTCGTGCCGGTCGAGCACCGCCCGCCAGGCCGAGCACAGGGCCTCGACGTCGATGTCGCCGGTGACCCAGTACGCGCGGCGGACCGTCGAGGCGGGGGCGTCCGCGTGCAGCCGCGTGACGTACCAGATGCCGTCCTGCACGTCGGCGGCGGCCGCGGCCAGGCGCGACGGGGTGGTTGGAGCGTCGGTTGTCACGCAGCAAGTCTCGGCGGGTGCCGCGGGGCCGGCATCTCATGAAATGCGCCGTGGAAGTGGGACCGGCGAACGGCCGGCCGTACGTCGGGAGCCGATCTCCCGGAATGCGCATTCGCAGAGATGCGCGCCACTGTCGACACCGCCCAGGATGACCGCAGAGCCGAGCGCGCAACCTGGAAGAGGTGACGAATGAACGACGTCCCCGGAACTGCTCCGAACCCCCGGGACCCCGCTGAGCTGGAGTGGCGCATCAGCGCCATCTGGCGTGACGTCCTCAACGCCCGCGAGGCGTCCCCGGGCGCCACCTTTCTCGAACTACAGGGGCAGTCGATCTCCGCTGTGCGCATCGTCGGCCGGATCGAGGAGGAGCTCGGCATCGAGGTCGACGCCGCCGTCCTCTTCGACGACCCGGATCTGCGGACCTTCACCGACGTGGTGATCCGGCAGGCAGGGTCCGCCGGCTAGCCGGGCTCGGGTCCGGGCCGGCCCGCCCCGCGTCGCCCGGTCCAGGGCACGCCCCGTCGCCGCGAGAAGGGAGCACGCGATGCTGGCCATCAGGCTGTACGACATCGAGACCGGCCACGTCCAGACACTTGCCGAGGTGACCGATCCCGCGACGGCGGACTCGTGGCTGGAGCGGTTCGGAGCTGGCGGCATCGGCACCAACGACGTCGTGTACGTCGTGGAGGTGGTGTCGACACCACCCCCGGCTCCGCCACGTCCGACGCAGCCGAGGCGCGACACCGTGTTGCGGATGGCGGGTCCGGCCACACCGGGGGCGGCCGCCTGAGTGGACCGATCCCCCGTCGCCTGCCGGCCCGTCGCCGACGGACGCGCGGAGCGGCCGCGCCACCGACGTGCCCGCCGGCCGCCAGTCATCGGTCGGGGCGCTTTTTCGTCCGTGCGATCGCGACATGGACCCGGTGAGCCAAAGGCGGCGGTCCACACGGACAATTGACGACTATCTTCGCCAAACATAAGATCGTCGCCAACGACGGATCTTGTCAGGCTAAGACCTACATCTATGCATATCGTTAGCCTGCGGTTCTGCGCCGAAAAGCGCGTCTCGTCGTGGCTCGGGCGCGCCCGACGCTCGGCAAACACCGAAAGGGGCACAATGACATTGTCCGCACTTCGCCGTGGGCGAAAGCAGCACGACGCTGGCTCACCCGCCCGGACGAGATCGCTGTGGCGGAGGAGCATCGCGTCCCTCGCGGTCGCGGCGACGGTGCTCGTCGTCGGCGCGTCGTCCTCCTCCGCCGCAGGCACCTACGCTGAGCCGACCATCGGCAAGGCGAGTTTCAGCGCGTCCTTCCAGCACGGCATGGTGCCGGTCGACGGCGGTCAGCTGCACTACGTCAAGGGTGGATCCGGACCCGCGCTGGTGCTCCTGCACGGCTGGCCGCAGACCTGGTGGGCGTGGCACGACGTCATGCCGGCCCTCGCCCGGAACCACACGGTCATCGCGTTCGACCTGCCGGGCCTCGGCGATTCCAGCTCCTTCGCCGGCGGATACGACAAGGTGACCACCGCGCAGCGCATCCGTCAGGCGGTGCACGCCCTCGGACACCGTCAGGTCTCGATCCTCGCGCACGACGTCGGCGTGCTGGTCGCGTACCCGTACGCCCGTGAGTTCCCGACCGAGGTCACGCGACTCGCGGTGCTCGACTCGACGCTGTCCGGATTCGGCCTGGAGGACGCCTACACCCTCAGCTTCCACTTCCTGTTCAACGCGGCGCCCTCGCCGATCCCCGAGCGGATCCTCGACAACGAGGACGTGTCGACCTACCTGGGCATGATCTTCGACTTCAGCGTCAACCGCGACGCCATCGACAGGGAGGTCTACTACCAGTACTACCGGGACCCGGCCGACCGGACGGCGGGCTTCAACTACTACCGCGCGTACGCCGGGGACGCGGAGAACAACCGGGCCAACGCGGCGCGGCGGCTGGCCATGCCGGTCCTGGCGATGGGCTCGGCGGCGACGTTCGGGCCCGGGGTCGCGGCCTCGTTCCGGCAGGTCGCCGACGACGTACGCGAGGTCGTCGCCCCCAACTCGGGGCACTTCATCCCCGAAGAGAACCCGCAGTTCCTCATCTCCTGCGTCAACCTCTTCACCGGCGTGGCGGCCACCCCGCCGTCGCCGGAACTGGCCAACTGCGTCGCCTGATCGTCCGGCCCGTGCCGGGGTCCGCCCCGACGAGGTCAGCAGCCGGCCGTCACGTGCCCACCGGCGCGTGGCGGCCGGCCGCGTCGTCCGAACCGCCGTTCGCCCACAGCCGATCCGGACGTGTTCCAGAGGAACACGAGCTGGTGTCACGCCGCCTCGCTGCCCGGAGCCATCCGCGTCGCCGAGCACGGCCACGGCACCACGAGGTCCAGACGGGCCGACACCAGCGCCAGGTGGATCCGCGTCGGCCACGCGTCGACGGACGGATCACGGCACAGGTCGAACGACCAGTCCATCGGCACGCAGCCGACGACCACCATGCCGGCCTCCGCCCGGATCCGGCCGCCGAACTCGACGGTCCGGTCCCACCAGCCGGGGACGCTGAAGTCCGGCAACAGCAGGACACCGTCGACGCCGCGCCCGCGGAGCGCGGCGACGGCGACCAGTCCGTCGCCGTCGACCGGCGCGGACGCCGTCGGGTCCGGCGGTGCCAGTGCCACGATCCTCAGCGCGTGCACGCCCCGGACCAGCAGCCGCCCCTCGGTGCCCACCGTCCAGCCGTCGGCCGCCGGAGCTGATCCGGGCGAAAGCGGGTGCAGCTGCGCAACCGGCCGCGGACGCGGGTCGATCCCCTCCCCCGCGCCGGGTGTCGGACCGGTGGTGCCGCCGGACGCCGGTCCACCGAGACTGACGAGCCGGTTCGGCAGACGCAGCGCACCGCGTGTCAGCGGTTCGGCGACGGCGTTGCGAGCAGGGCCGTCCGGGTCGACGCCGGCGGCACGGCGGTACGCCGCCTCCGCCTCGTCGACGCGGGCGGGACAGCGACGGCGCAGGCCGAGATAACTGATCGCCGTGCTCCGCGTGATGAAGTGCATGCCGAACTGCGCCGGCGGCAGGTGCAGGCGCCGCCCGTAGGTCTCCCACCACCGCATGCTCGGTCCCGCCAGGCGCTGCACGCGGGTCACCCGCCCCCGTCGCGCCCGCTCGTACGCGGCGAACGCGTCGGCGACGGTGTCCTGCTCGCGCAGCGCGGCGGCAAGCGCAGCCGCATCCGCGAGCGCCATCGTGGTGCCGGACGCGACGCTGAAATGCGCGGTGTGGGCGGCGTCGCCGACCAGCACCAGGTTGCCGTCGGACCACCGCTGGTTCGTCACGACGTCGAAACGCGACCACCGGCTCCTGTTGCTGACCAGCGGGGCGCCGAGGTGGTCGGCGAAGACGTCGTCGAGCAGTGCCAGCCCGTCGCCGCTGATTTCGCCCGGTACGCCGTCGGGACGACACCGGACGTCAAGACCCGCCCGACGCCAGGTCACCTCGTCGAGCTCCACCACGACGGTGCTCAACCCGTCCCCGCACGAATAGGCGTGCGCGGCCATCGGTCCGTGCTCGGTGGGCACGAAGAACATCGTGGCGGCGTCGCCGATGTCGGCGGCCGAGCCCAACCAGATGTAGCGGGCTGCGCCGGTGCGCACAGTGGTGCCGAAGTCCGCGGCACGGGCCGTCCGCTGCGCCGAGCGGGCACCGTTGGCGAGGACGGTCACGTCCGCGTCGAACTGGTCGGCGCGGGCGTCATGCCCGTAGTGGAGCCGGGCGCCGACCCGTCGTGCCGCCTCCGACAGAAGCGCCAGCATCGTGTCGCGGGCGACCGTGGCGATCGGGAAGCCGTCGTAGCGGAGGCGTTCGCCGGGCAGCCGCAGCTCGATGCCGGACAGCGGCCGCACGACGCACCCGAGGCGCTCGGCGACCTCGGGATCCCAGGTCGCGAGCTCCCGCATGGTCCGGTCGGACAACGCGACGCCGAAGCCGGCCACGTCCGCACGCCGGTTGCGCTCGTAGACGTCGACGGTCACCCCGGGCAGCGTGCGGCCGATCAGCCGTGCCAGGAGGAGACCGGCGGGACCGGCTCCGATGATCGCCAGCCGCGTCACGCCACCCATGTCCGCCCTCACCGCTTCCTCGTCGCCGTACGCGGTCGCGCCGACGATTCCGAGCAGAAGTACGGCCCGGACCGCGCCACCTTCCGCCGCGGCACGGTCCGGCCCGGTTCGGATCGTCGCAGCCGATCGCACGGGGCGGCATCTTCCCCGGTGCGGCGGAGGCGTCCGCGTTCCCCGGATCCGGTCCGCGTCTGATCGCCGCGGGCGGCGCACCGACGACGCGGCACCCAGGGAGGTGCCGGAGGCGACACGCCGCCACCACGATCGGATCGTCCCCCCGAACCCCTGCGCAGGGCAGGAAGGAGCACCATGGGCACCGATCGGCACGTGGCGTTGACGGAAGCCGACTACCTCCGACTGCTGATCCACGGCACGACCGCGTTCGAGTTGGTGCGCACCAGCCTGGAACTCGAGATCTTCGAGCACCTGGAGAGCAACGGAGGAATGGACGCGGCACGCCTGGCCGCGACGATCGGTATCCAGGCGCAGCCTGCCCGCGTCATGCTGCTGGGACTCTGTGCGCTGCGGCTGGTCGAGAAGCGCGGTGACGCGTACGTCAACACCGCCATGACGCGCGGGAAGCTGCTGCGGTCGAGCCCCCGCTTCCTGGGAGCGCTCGTCGACGTCCAGGCGAAGGTGATCAACCAAGCCCTGCCCGACCTGGCGGAATCGGTACGTCGCGGCACCAACGTGGGGCTCCGTCATCTGCCGGGCCCGGGGACCACCCTCTACGAGCGGCTCACCGCGCACCCCGAGCTGCAGCAGGTGTTCTACGCCAACATGGGCGACGCGTCGCGCAAGGCGTTCGCGCAACTGTTGGAGCGCTACGACTTCAGCACCGTGCGGCACGCGGTCGACGTGGGTGGTGGCGACGGGACGAACGCGATCGAACTCGCCCGACGCTACCGGCACCTCACGGTCACCGTCTTCGACCAGGAGAGCGTCACCCGCCTGGCCGCGGACCGGATCGAGGATCCGGATCTGCGGCGACGGGTACGTTTCCACGCCGGTGACATCCTCGCCGACCCGCTGCCCGACGGCGCCGACGCGGTGTTCGTGTTCCACATCTTCGAGATCTGGTCCCGGGAACGTAACACCGAACTGCTGCGCAAGTGCCGGGCGGCGCTGCCGGAGGGCGGCATCTGCCTCATCTACAACTTCGTCTCCGACGACGCGGGCACCGGCTCGATGAGCGCCGGGCTGGTTTCCCCGTACTTCCTCACCCTGGCCTCCGGCGAAGGCATGGCCTATTCCGCCGCCGACATGGAGCAAGCGGCCCTCGATGCGGGCTTCTCGCACGTCGAGCGGTACGAGGACATGGGGTTCAGCCATGCCCTCGTCGTGGGCCGTCGGTAGGGCTCGCCGCCGGCTCCACACCGACTCCGACAACCGTGCGCTCGCGACGCGTCAAGGAGACCTCTTCATGACCTCAACCGAACCCATCGCCATCGTCGGCATGGCCTGCAGGTTCGCCGGAGACGTCAGTTCGCCCGACGAGTTCTGGGCGTTGTTGCGTGACGGCAGGGACACCGTCGGGGAACTGCCCGACGACCGCTGGAGCTGGTACGCCAGCCAGGGCCCGGAGCACGCCGCGGCGGTGGCGACGGCGACCACGCGGGGATCCTTCCTGGCCGACGTCTCCGGCTTCGACGCCGACTTCTTCGAGATCACACCGCGGGAAGCGGCGCTGATGGATCCGCAGCAACGCATCGTGCTGGAACTGGCGTGGGAGGCCCTGGAGCACGCGGGCATCCCGCCGAAGGGACTCGCCGGCACCGACGCCGGCGTGTTCATGGGCGTCGGCACGGACGACTACGGGCGGCGGCTGCTGGAGGACCTCCCCCGCATCGAGGCGTGGACCGGGATCGGAGGGGCCTACTGCGCCGTCGCCAACCGGGTGTCGTACGCGCTGGACCTGCACGGTCCCAGCATGACCGTGGACACCGCGTGCTCCTCGTCCCTGGTCGCCATCCACCTGGCGGCACAGGCCCTGCGGGCAGGGGAATGCGACGTCGCCCTGGCCGGCGGGGTGCTGGTGATGGCGGCGCCCGGCCTGACCCTGGTCCTCGACGCCGCCGGCGCCACCGCCCCGGACGGGCGCTGCAAGTCCTTCGACGCGGACGCGGACGGCTACGGCCGTGGCGAGGGCGGTGGCGTCGTGGTGCTCAAGCGGCTCGCCGACGCCCGCCGGGACAACGACCGGATCCTGGCCGTCGTCCGGGGCAGCGCGGTCCAGCAGGACGGCCGGACCAACGGCATCATGGCGCCGAACGGGCACGCACAGGAGCAGTTGATGCGTCGCGCCTGCCGGGACGCCGGCATAGATCCGCGGACGGTCCAGTACGTCGAGGCGCACGGCACAGGGACACCGGTGGGCGACCCCCTGGAGGCGGGTGCGCTGGCGTCGGTGTTCGGGGCCGGCAGGCCGCCGGACCGACCGCTGCTGATCGGCTCGGTCAAGCCGAACATCGGTCACCTGGAGGCGGGTGCCGGCGTCGCCGGCGTCATCAAGACGGTACTCGCCCTCCGGCACGGCGAGCTGCCACCGAGTCTTCACCTCCACCGCCCCAACCCCGCCGTCGCCTGGGAGACCTCGGGGCTCCGGGTGGTGACGGAGCCGACGCCGTGGCCGCAGGCGGACACGCCCCGGCGCGCAGCGGTCTCCGGGTACGGCTACGGCGGCACCATCGCCCACCTCATCATCGACGGAGCCGATACGCCGGTCCGCCGCAACGCCAACGGCGAGGGCGACGGCGACGGCGACGGCGACGGCGACGGCGAGTCACCCCGTCCCCTCCTCCATCCGTTGTCGGGGGCCAGCCCTGCCGCCCTCCGGCAGAACGCCGACCGGCTCGCCAGGCGACTCACGGATGACCCGGCCCTGACCGCCACGGACGTCGGCCACACCCTCGCGCTCGGACGCAGCCATCTCACCCATCGCGCCGCCGTGGTCGCCACCGACCGGACCGGCCTGGTCGAGGCACTGCGGGAGTACGCGGCCACCGGTCGGGGCTGCGTGACCGGCGCGGCACCGGCCGGCGGTGACCGGGGCGTCGTCTGGGTGTTCTCGGGACACGGCTCACAGTGGACCGGCATGGCCCGGGACCTGATCGACGACGCCCCGTTCGCCGACGTGCTCGACCAACTCGACCCGGTGTTCAGGGCGGAGCTGGGTCTCTCGCCACGGTCCGTTCTCCTCGACGACCGTCCGCAACCGGTGGACGTGATCCAGCCAATGATCTTCGCCGTCCAGGTCGCGCTGGCGGCGACGTGGCGGGCGATGGGACTGCGTCCCGCCGCCGTCATAGGTCATTCCGTGGGGGAGATCGCCGCCGCGGTCACCGCCGGCATGCTCACCCTGGAGCAGGGCGCCCGCCTGGTCTGCCGCCGCTCGCTGCTCCTGCGGGAGGTCGCCGGGGCCGGCGCCATGGTCATGGTGAACGTCGGATTCGACGAGGCGGTACGCCGGCTGGGCGAACGGGACGACGTGGTCGTCGCGATCGCCGCGTCCCCCGAATGGTCGGTGCTCTCCGGTGACGTCGCGGGCATCGCCGACGTCGCGCAGCGGTGGCTCGCAGACGGGGTGACGGTCCGGCCGATCCAGTCGGACGTGGCGTTCCACAGTCCGCACATGGATCCGCTCCTGAACCCGCTGGAGGCCGCCGCCGCCGACCTTCCACCTGCGGCGCCACTGGTCCCGACCTACACGACGGCCCTCTCCGACCCCCGCTCGACCGCCGCGCGGGACGGCGCCTACTGGGCGGCGAACCTGCGCGGCTCGGTGCGCTTCGCGCAGGCCGTCGCCGCCGCTGCCGAGGACGGTCACCGGCTCTTCCTGGAGATCTCCGCGCACCCCGTCGTCGCACACTCGATCAGCGAAGCCCTGGACAGCCTCGGGATCGACGACGGCCGGGTGGCGTACTCGCTGCGCCGGGGCCGGCCGGCACATGAGGCCCTGCTGACGGGCCTGGGCGAGTTGTACTGCCACGGCGCGGCCGTTGACTGGTCAGCCCTGTGGTCCGTCGGTGACCTCGCCGACCTGCCGACGCAGGCGTGGCAGCGTAGGCGGCACTGGGCACCGGAGCCGGCACCGACGCCGGGGGTGACGAGGCGGCACGACCCGCGCAGCCACACGCTGCTCGGTGGGCGCACGGTGGTGCGTGGGGCCGAGAGGACCGTGTTCTGGTCCACCCGCCTCGACCACGGCTCCCGTCCGTACCCGGGGGACCATCCGGTGCGGGACGTGGAGATCGTCCCCGCCGCGGTGCTGCTCAACACCTTCTTCGCCGCCGCAACGGATCGGGGCTGGGTCGACCTGGCAGACCTCGCCCTGCGGGTACCGGTCAGCGTGACCCGGCCGCGGGAGGTCCAGGTGGTCCGTCAGGGCGAGACGCTCCGACTCAGCTCGCGGATCCTCGCTGACGGCGCCGACGACGAGGACGAGGGCTGGGTTACGCACACCGTGGCCACCATCGACACACACCTGGACCTACCCGCCGGTGACAGCCACCCCACCACGGTGGTCGAGGCGTTGCCGGACGACTTCGTCGTCGACCGGCTGGCCTCGCTCGGTGTCGCCGCCATGGGTTTCCGTTGGGTCGTCCGTCGCATCGGCCGAACCATGGACGGCATGGTCGCGGACGTCGATGTCGAGAACGGTGAAGGGACACCGCGCGGGTGGGCGCCGATGCTCGACGCTGCGCTGTCGATCGCGTCGGTGGTCTTTCCCGGGCCGGCCACCCTCCGGATGCCCGCGCACATCCACCGGGTCACGCTCTCGCCGGCGGCGGTCGCCCAGGCGCGGATCGTCGTGCGCACAGCAGCCGACGACGTCGTCGAGGTGGAGATCGTCAACTCGTACGGCGAGACGGTCGGCCGGCTGACCGGCCTGCGGTACGGGGTACTCGACCTCGACGTGCACCAGGGCGGCACCCCGACGGGTCTGGTGCACCAGACCATCTGGCGGTCCGCACCCCGGCTGGTCGGGCACCGCCCGGGGGCGGTGGTCCTGGTCGGCCCGGGCACATCGCTGAGCGACGGACTGGCCGCCCGCCTGGAGGGCACGGGCATCGCGTGGAGGCACGTCTCCGACCCGGACCACCTCGCCGGTACGGACCTGACCGACGGCACGGCGGTCCTCGTCGTGCCCGCCCGCACGCGCCCCGACGACGTGGCCGGGTCGGTCGACGAGAACACCTGGCTGCTCACCCGGACCGCACAGCGGCTGGCGGGAGCCGGGGCGGCGTGGCCCGCACGCCTCTGGTGCGTGACCCAGGGCGTGGTCGGCTGCACGGACAGCGGGGCTCTCGGCCACGCGGCTCTCTGGGGTCTGGGCAGGATCGTCGGTGGTGAGCATCCGGAGCTCTGGGGCGGTGTCGTCGACGTCGGCGCGTCGCCGGGCGATCTGTCGACGCTCGTGGAGATCATCGGGGACAGCCACGGCGAAGACGTCATCGTCATCCGGGACGGGATCGTCTCGGTGCCACGCCTGCGTACCGGTGAGGGCGCCGCCGACGCCTCACCGGCGATCTGCCGGCCGGACGGCACGTACCTGGTCACCGGCGGGCTGGGGACCCTGGGCCTGCAGGTGGCGTCCTGGCTGGCGACGCGTGGCGCGCGCCGCATCGTGCTGGCCGGTCGCCGTGGCCTGCCCCGGCGTGACGCGTGGGACGACCTGACCGACCCCGGGCAGCGGGCAGCGGTCGAGGCCATCCGGGCGCTCGAGCGTTCCGGTGTCACGGTCGCCGTGGTGCCGGTCGACATCGCCGACCGGGACGCCGCCGCGCGACTGCTGCGGCCGGCCGCGCTCGGGCTGCCTCCCGTCCGCGGCGTCGTGCACGCCGCAGGGGTGATCGACAACCGCACGGTCGGCGCACTCGACGAGGCGTCACTGCGTCACGTGCTACGGCCGAAGGTCGCGGGGGCGCTGGCCCTGCATGACATCTTCCCGCCCGGCAGCGTGGACTTCTTCGTGCTCTTCTCCTCGGCGGGCCAACTCCTCGGCCTGCCCGGGCAGGGCAGCTACGCCGCGGGCAACGCCTTCCTCGACGGTCTCGCGCGACACCGACGCGCAGCGGGCGACAGCGGAACGCGAAGCATCGCCTGGACGTCCTGGCGTGGGCTCGGCATGTCCACCTCCTCGGAGGTGATCGACGCCGAACTGGCCGCCCGGGGCACCGCGGACATCAGTGCGGCCGAGGCGTTCGCCTCCTGGGACCTCGTGGAGCGGTACGGCCTCGGCGAGGCGGCCGTGTTGCGCGTTCTGCCGGGCTCCCCGGCCGGGCGGCGCCCACCCCTGCTCGACGAGCTGACGACCGTCTCCCCCGCCGGAGAGGCGGCCGACACGACGGCTCCATCGTGGACCGGCCTGGACGACGCCGCGCTGCACGCGCACCTGTCCCTGCGGATCAGCGAACAGGTCGCCGACGAGACCCGGCTGCCCGTCCTCGACGTCGACCCTCACCGCCCCCTGTCCGAGATGGGCCTGGACTCGGTGATGACCACACGGATCCGGTACGCGCTGGAACGGGAGTTCCGGCTCGCGCTGCCCGCGACCCTGCTCTGGGACCAACCCACCGTGGACGCCATCGCCACGTACCTGGCCGCCCGGCTGGGGCCGACGGCCGCCCCTACGGAAGGAGTCAAGCCGTGATCGACGAGGGCACCGTACCCTGGCCCGAGGATCTCGCCTACGCGTACCGGACGGCCGACTGCTGGCGGGGCCGCCCACTCGGGGCGTATCTGTGGGACTGGGCGGACGCGTGGGGCGACCACGTGGCCGTGGTCGACGGCGACCGGCGGCTGACGTACCGGGAACTCGCTGTGCTGAGCGACGGCCTGGCCGAGCAACTGATCGAGCACGGGCTCCGCCGCGGCGACAGCGTCCTGGTGCAGCTGCCGAACTGCTGGGAGTTCGTCGTCGTCACCCTCGCCTGCTTCCGAGCGGGGGTGGTGCCCGTGATGATGCTCCCGCAGCACCGAGCGCACGAGCTCACCGCGATCGCCGGACACGTCGAGGCTCGGGCGCTGGTCGTACCGGACACCTGGCGCGGCTACGACCACCAGGCCCTGGCACACCAGGTGGCAGCCGGCCTGCCGGACGGCGCGGCCGTCCTCGTGGTCGGCGCCGACGTCCGACCGCACAGCGTCGACGTACGGTCCCTCATGCGCTGCGGCGGTGACGTCGAGGCGCGGCGCCGGCGGCTGGACGGCCTGGCCCCGTCCGCGGCCGACGTGGCGCTCTTCCTGCTCTCCGGTGGCACCACCGCAGTACCGAAGGTCATCGCCCGCACGCACGACGACTACGAGTACAACATCCGGCGCTGCGCCGATGTCTGCCGGTTCAGCCGCCAGACGGTGTACCTGGCGGTGCTGCCGGTCGGGCACAACTTCCCGTTGGCGAACCCCGGAGTGCTGGGGACCCTGCACCGCGGCGGGCGGGTCGTCATGCTGCCGTCGCCCCGCCCCGAGCAGGCGTTCGCCGCCATCGAGGCGGAAGGGGTCACCGCGACGTCGGTGGTGCCGGCGGTGGCGATCAGATGGATGGAGGCCGTGGACGGCAGCGGTCGTGACCTGTCCAGCCTGCGGCACATCCACGTCGGCGGGTCGATGCTCTCGCCGGAGGTCGCCGGCGCCATCGGCCCGGCCCTCGGCTGCGAGCTGCAACAGGTCTACGGGATGGCGGAGGGTCTGGTCTGCTACACCCCGGTCGACGCGCCCCGCTCCGTCGCGAACACGACGCAGGGGCGCCCGCTCAGCCCGTTCGACGAGTTGCTCGTGGTCCACCCCATGACGGGCCGGCCCGTGCCGCCCGGTGCGGTTGGGGAGCTCCTCGTCCGAGGCCCGTACACCCCGCGCGGCTACTACCGCGCGCCCGAGCAGAACGCCGTCTCCTACACGCCCGACGGCTGGTACCGCACCGGTGACCTCGTGCGCATCACCCCGCGAGGAAACCTTGTGGTCTGTGGCCGGGTGAAGGACGTGATCAACCGGGCAGGTGAGAAGATCTCCGCCGCCGAGATCGAGACGCTGGCGCAGGACATCCCGGATGTCGCCGAGGCTGCGGCCGTGTCGGTGCCCGACGCCGTCGTCGGGGAACGGGTCTGCCTCGTCGTCCGCCTGCATCCGGGACGCGAGCTGACCCTGGACCGGGTGGCCGCGGCGCTGACGGAGCGGGGGCTCGCGACGTTCAAGGTGCCGGAGCGTCTCGTCGTCCTGGACGACCTGCCGCACACCCCGCTCGGAAAACCGGACAAGAAGGCGCTGCGGCTGCTCCTGACGCGGGCTGCGTAGCGCCGGAGCCTCGCGCGGCCTGCCCTGGGCCCGCCGGTCGCACCCTGGTCCCGCCGCCCCCGGGCGCGGCAGCGAGACGGCCGCACAAATTTCTGGCCACAGACCGATCAATCGCCGGCCGGCCCGTCGTCATAACTGTTAGAGCGCTCATGATGCGGCTCGGCGGTCGTCAATACGCCAAGACACGGGTGCACTGTTCGTCCCGTCGCGTCGCATCACCTACCCGTTCCCTCGGGTGCAAAACGACCGGTCCTGCCAGAAGTGTGCCCGACATCCACGAATTGGAGTTTCGCGTGACCGTCAGGAACTGGAACCGTACCGCCCTGTCCGCCCTCGGCCTCAGCGCCGTGGCGGCCCTCGGTCTCACCGTTGCCGCCTCGGCGCCAGCGGTCAGCGCCCCGAAGGACGGCGTCTCCGCCGCCACCGCCAAGGTCACCATCACGCCGTCGAGCAACCTGGTCGACGGGACGGCGGTGACCATTGCCGCCACCGGCCTCCGGCCGAGCACCGTGTACCACATCGGTCAGTGCGCGATCATCGGCGAAACCCTTCCGTGCAACGGCGCCGAGACCATTCACGTCAGCTCGTCCAGCTCGGGCAACCTGAGCGCCAAGCTGACGGTCCGGCAGGTCTACCAGGGCACGCTGGGCCCGGAGAACATTCCGTGGGGCACCGTTGACTGCAAGGCCGTGCCGTGCGGCATCGGCATGTTCAACGACCTCGGCGAGGGCGCCGGCGCCGCAATTTCGTTCAAGTAATCGCAAGCCGCACAAACGCTGTTCCGGGTCACGTTCGGCGTGACCCGGAACAGCTTTTTTAGGCGCCTCGGAGCCGTTCCACGCCGCTTCCGAGGGCTGGCGTGAAGCATGATGTCATTCGACCGGAAACTACGAAAACGCTGTCGATGTGCGCGGCACGTGGACGTTGTTGCATCGGCGGTGTCCCGATCCTGAGCCCGTCGGCTGCGGTGGGCAGCGGACGCTGGCGCGCCGCGGCCTCCACGCATTCACGAAGATGTCCAGCCGCACCGCCGGACCTACCGTCGACTGGCGGCCGACGGCCGGACCCGACGCCGTCGGCGGGCCCGCTCCGCCGAGCCCGCAGCCACTGCCGAGCAGCGGCCGGGCCGACCAGGTGTCGACGCTTCGGCACGCTCCGGTCGGCCTGGGGAGGCAGGCGACCGCCCGGCGTCGCCAGGCCAGGGCCGCGAGCCGCGTCGGCGTCCCAGCACTCCTCCCAGGAGGTTCACATGCGCCCACCACGACGGGGCACCATCGACGTTCCCGGCGCCACCCTCTATTTCGAGCTCCGTGGCGACGGGCCACCGCTGCTGTGCATTCCCACCGGGAACGGGGACGCCACCCCGTTCGGGCCACTGGCCGACTCCCTCGCCGCCCACCGCACGGTCATCACCTACGACCGGCGCGGCTTCTCCCGCAGCCCGGTCTTCGACGCGGTGGCGGATGATCGACGGGTTCTCGTCGACGCGCAGGATGCGGTTGCGCTGCTCGACCACGTGTCCGACGAGCCCGCCGACGTGTTTGGTACCTGCTCAGGCGGCATCGTGGCACTGGCCCTGCTGCAGACGCGTCCGAACCGCCTGCGCACCCTGGTCGCCCACGAACCACCCCTGGCGTCGGTTCTGCCGGATGCCGCGCGCTGGTTGAGTTTCTACGAGAGCCTGTACGTCACCTACCGGGAGTCCGGCGTCGCCGCCGCCAAGGCGGTTTTCCGGGACCACGTCGGCCTGGAAGGTGAGACCCGGCCACCCGAGGACGCCCGGCTTCCGCCGCAGCAACTCGAGGAACTGCTCACCAGGCTCCGCCGCAACGAGGTGTTCTGGTTCGAGCACGAGACCCGCAGCTTCCCAGCCTTCCAGCCCGACCTGGGGGCGCTGCGCCGACACCGCGACAAGCTGGTGCTGGCCGGCGGCACCACCTCCCGGGAGCAGTACGCCTACCGCCCCAACAAGGAGCTGGCGCGGCTGCTGGAGGTCGGGATGGTCGACCTTCCCGGCGGCCACCTCGGGCACGTCACCCACCCGTACGAGTTCGCCGAGGCGCTCCACGAGCTTCTCCGGTCACGCCCCCCTGCGACAGGCACGCCACCGACGTGGTGACGGCCCCGAGACCGGTTCGCCGCGAGGGAATGCCACCCCTTGTGCTCGCCTTGATTACGCTCCTGAATCAATAACTAATCCGACACGAATCGCGAACTCCACACGCCCTAACCGGTGAGCAATACGGGAGGGGAAAACGGTCCGGACGAACCACATACTGGTGGAGAGGCGAGAGAATCGGGAGGGCGGCCGAACGCCTCGGGTGAATTCCGCTGTTCAGGCGGTCACCGGTCAACGTTACCCGAAAAAATGGAGAAAACATGCGCAAGAAGCGTACCGTCGTCGCACTCGCCGCAGTGGCGATGGCGGCCCTCACCACGCTGTTCCTGGCGGGGAACGGGGCGGCCAGCGCCGAGTCCGGCGACACCGCGGCGGCCCCGATGCACTTCGAATCGTCGGAGCTCCGGCAGCTCCTTCCCGCCGACGGTCTGGACGCGAAGTCGGCGTCCATCCAGCCCACCATCACCATCAAGGAGGCAGTGGCGACCGGTCAGTTCGAGTCCGGTCCTGGTCTCACGTCCGAGCCCAAGGGCTGCCTGAACATGACCGATGCCCTTGGCGACCTCAGCGGGGTCGAGGGCTACATGCAGTCGGGCGAGCGATCGGTGGAGGCCGCGCCGGACAGCCTCCAGCGGTACTTCATGACCGCCGTGTTCCAGATCCCCGGCGGCGCCGACGCGGCGATCGACAAGGTGGCCGAGGTGCTGCGCACCTGCAGCGCCGGCACCATCCTGCTGGAGACCGGCAAGGGTGAGCCGCTGAAGGGCAGCATCTCCTACGCCGAGCACAAGGCGCTGCCGCTGGACGGCGCCCGCACCTTCGCCTCTACCCTCACGACGATCCTGCCGTCGTTCACCGGACTCAACGACGAGGTCCTCCCGACCACCGAGTGTGAGGCCCAGCTCACCCTGGCCGCTGACGGGGACGTGCTGATCTGGTCCGTCGAGCCGACGGAGCAGCTGGCCACCGAGTCGGTCTCCACCGTCTACGAGCGGGCCCTGGCTGCCCGCCGGGTTCGAGATGAGCGTGCACTGGGCCCAGGGCGCCGTGGACAGGCCGCAGGCCGCCCTCGACCACGGAGCGGCGCTGA
>NZ_JBEYTP010000006.1:0-221320 GCF_040643125.1 Micromonospora sp. NPDC047465 | reverse complement strand
TATAAAACAACTCCCTCACACACTAATCCCAAACCCCCCCCTTTTCCCCTGGCCGGCCCCCCCCCCCGGGCCTTTTTGTTTTGTCCCGCCACCGGGCCCGGGGGGCCCCCCCCCCCCGCCCGACACCCGTCGCCGGTCGCGGGCGTCCCCGGCGGGCCGCTACCGTCGCCGCATGCGTCGGATCCTCGTCGCCGGCAGTTCGGGCGCCGGCAAGAGCACGCTCTCCCGCGAGGTCGCGCGCCGGCTCGACCTTCCGTTGATCCACCTGGACCGGCACTTCTGGCAGCCCGGCTGGGTGGCCCCCGACGACGCCCGCTGGCGGGCCACGGTCGCCGAACTGGCCGCCCGGCCGTCCTGGGTGATGGACGGCAACTACGGCGGCACCCTCGACCTTCGCCTGCCCCGCGCCGACCTGCTGGTCCTCTGCGACCTGGGCCGGCTGCTCTGCCTCGGCCGGGTGTTGCGCCGCCGGTGGGCGTACCGCGCCACCAGCCGCCCCGACCTCCCGCCCGGCTGCCCCGAGCAGATCGATGCCGAGTTCCTCCGGTACGTGTGGCGCTATCCGCGCCGGTCCCGCCCCCGGCTGCTCACCGCGGTCGCCACGCACGCGCCGGCGCTGCCGGTCGTGCGCCTGCGCAGCCGCGCCGAGGTGCGTCGCTGGCTCGCCGAGCTGCCCCGGCGTGAGCGGAAATCCGGGGCCGGCGGGGACGGCGCTGCGTTAGGGTCCGGGGCATGAGGTCGTTCCGCGGCGTTCTGCCCCCACCGCGCTCCTGACCGGAGCGCCACGCCTCCGGTGGTCCCCGTGCCCAGGGTGACCATCGGTCTTTCGCGGTGCGACCTGCCCGGACGACGGGCTCCCGCCGCAGCCGGCCGAGCCACCGCCGCCCGCGGCCTGTCCGTCGTGTGTGCGCTCCGACAGACGTCGCCTCTGTCCGCGGCTCGACTCTCCATGGAGCGCATCCGTGTCCCGACCGTCGCCTTCCCTGTCGTCCACGTCTCCGTCCGCCCCGCGCCCCCGCCGTCGGCCCACTGCCGGGGCCCGAGTGGGCCTGCTGTACGTCACCGCCGCCGCCGTGCTGTGGGGCACCACCGGCGTTGCCGTGCAACTGGTCCGCGAGTCCACCGCGCTGACCCCGACCGGCATCGGCTTCTACCGCCTTGCCATCGCCGCGGTGGTGCTGCTCGCCCTCGTGGCGCACCGGCCGCGACCGGTGCTGGCGGCGCTGCGGTCGCAACCGGTGGTCCTGGTCCTGGTCGGGGTCGGTCTGGGGGGCTATCAGGCCCTGTACTTCCTCGCCGTCGCGTCGGGCGGTGTCGGGGTGGCCACGGTGGTCAGCCTGGGTCTCGCCCCCGTCCTCGTCTTCGGGTGGGAGTCCCTGCGCGCGCGGCGGCTGCCCGGGCGGACCATGCTGGGTGCCCTGGTGCCCTGGTGCCCTGGTGCCCTGGTGCCCTGGTGGCCGGCGTCGCCGGCCTCGTGCTCGTCACGGTCTCGGCCGGGCAGCCGGCCGCGCCGCGTCCGCTGCTCGGCCTGCTCGCGGCCTTCGGCTCGGGCGTCGGCTACGCCGCCAGCACCGTACTGAGCCGGCACGCCGCGCGGCGCGTCGCGCCGATGACGCTCACCACCGTCTCCGCCGTGGTGGGCGCGTTGGCGCTGGCCCCGATCGCGCTGGCCGAGGGTTCGCCGTTCCGGCCCGGCTCGCGCCCGTCGGCCTGCTGGTCCATCTCGGGGTGGTCACCACGGCGGTGGCGTACGCCCTGTTCTACGCCGGGCTGCGCACCACCACGGGCAGCGCCGCCGCGCTGTCGACCCTGGCGGAGCCGCTCACCGCGGTGCTGCTCGCCGGGTGGCTCGTCGGCGAGACACTGCCCGTGGCGGTGGCCGTCGGGGGAGCGCTCCTGCTCGGTGCCGTGACCGTCGTCCACCTGATTCCAGGTAAGTGATCCGGTCGCTTGCGATCCTTACCGCTCCCGTGCCAGGATCGGCGGCGATGAGTCAGCCAGCCGTCGCCGCCGCCCCCGCCGCGTCACCCCGCCGGATCGCCGCGCTAGCCCTGCCGGCGCTGGTGGTGCTGGCCGCCGAACCGCTCTACGTGCTCGTGGACACGGCGGTGGTGGGGCACCTCGGCCGGGTGCCGCTCGCCGCGCTCGCCATCGGCGGCACGGTGCTGACCCTCATCGCGTGGCTCGGCACCGTGGTCGCGTACGGCACCACCGGGCGGTCGGCCCGGCGCTTCGGGGCCGGCGATCGGGCCGCCGCCGTCGCCGAGGGCGTGCAGTCCTCCTGGCTGGCGCTCGGGGTGGGCGTCCTGGTCGCGGTCGGCATGCAGGTCGGCGGCGGGGCGTTGGCGCGTACGCTCGCCGGAGGCCCCGGCGAGGTGGCCGACGCCGCCGCGCAGTGGCTGCGGGTCGCGGCGCTCGGCGCCCCGGGCCTGCTGCTCGCCGCCGCCGGCAACGGCTGGCTGCGCGGCGTGCAGGACACCCGCCGGCCGCTGGCGTTCGTGCTCGGGCCGAACCTGCTCTCCGCCGTGCTCTGCCCCCTGCTGGTCTACCCGCTCGGCCTCGGCCTGGTCGGCTCCGCGGTCGCCAACGTGGTCGCCCAGACCATCGGCGGGGCGCTCTTCGCCGGGGCGCTGGTCGCCGAGCGGATCCCGCTGCGGCCCCGGCCGCGGCTGATCGGGCAGCAACTGGTGCTCAGCCGGGACCTGCTGATCCGGGGCGCCGCCTTCCAGGCGAGCTTCCTCTCCGCGACCGCCGTGGCCGCCCGCTTCGGGGCCGCCGCCGTGGGCGCCCACCAGATCGCCCTGCAACTCTGGTTCTTCACCGCGCTGGTGCTCGACGCGCTCGCCATCGCCGCCCAGTCGCTGGTCGGCGCCGCGCTCGGCGGCGGCGACGACGTCGGGGCCCGGGCCCTCGCCCGCCGGATCGGGCTGCTCGGCGGCGCCTGCGGTGTGGCGTTCGCGGTGGTCATCGCCGCCGGCGCCGGCGTCGTCCCCGGCTGGTTCAGCTCCGATCCGCAGGTACGCGACCAGGCGATGCTGGCCTGGCCGTGGTTCGTGGCGATGCAGCCGCTGGCCGGCGTCGTGTTCGCCCTCGACGGCGTGCTGATCGGCGCCGGGGACGTCCGCTACCTGCGCAACCTGACCATCGTGGCCGCCCTCGGCGGCTTCCTGCCCGCCATCTGGCTGGCGTACGGGCTCGACCTCGGGCTCGGCGGCATCTGGGCCGGGCTCACGCTGTTCGTGGTGATCCGGCTGGTCGCCCTGCTGCTGCGGCTGCGCTCGGGCGGCTGGGCCGTGGTCGGCGCGGTGCGCTGACCACACCCGTCCGGGCGCTCCCGCGGCTCAGCAGCTTTCGCCGTCGCCGGGCCGCCAGCCCGGGTCGTAGACGTTGCCGGTCGGCCGCGCGGAGGGCCGGCTGCGCAGCGGCTCCTCGGGGGCGAGGGCCAGGAACCCCCGCTTGATCCCGGCGCAGTCGGCGTTGTAGAGGGTGCTCGCCGCCTCGTGTACCCACAGCCCACGGGACGAGGACCGGACGTCGTCGGGGTGCGGGACCTGCCAGACCACCTCGTCGCGCACGGTGACCAGTTCGGCTCCCGGCGGGTACTCCTGCGCCCGCCAGAGGTCGAAGTGGTAGACCCAGATGAAGCTGGTGGTGATCTCCAGCACCCGGATGCCGTCGGGGTCGGTGGTCGTCCGGTAGGTGACGGTGCCCCGCGCGCGCACCGTGTCGGCGTTGTCCAGCCGCGGGTCGGCCTCGTCGTCAACCCGGGTCACGTAGTTCAGCGCCGCGCCGTCGGCCAGGTCGCGCCGGACCTCGTCCCGGTTGTCCGCCGCGATCAGCCTGAGGAAGGGCTCCGGGTCGTTGACCACGAGCATCGACCTGTCGACGCGGCCCTCGACGAGCGCCTGCCGGACCTTTGCCAGGCCCTCGGCGACCTGCTTCGCGGTGAACGGCGCGGCCGCCTTCGCCGGCGGCAGGACGATGGCGTCCTTCCCGGCGGCGAACGACTCCGCCGGGGTGGCCGCCCACGGGCTCACCGAGTTGCCGTCGGCGTCGGTGGGACGGACCTGGCCGGGCACGGCCCGGCGGTCGGGCAGGATGGGCTCGTTGTCGCGGACCCGCTCGTAGACGCCGAGTCCGATGGTGCCCACCACCGCGAGGAACGAGAGCGCCACCAGGGCGGCGACGCCGCCCAGCAGCTTCCCGCTGTGCCTCGCCCAGCCCAGCCGCAACCGCTCCGGGCGGGTCAGCGTGCGCTCCGTCTCCGGCTCGCGCATCCAGGTCGGGACGCGGACCGGCTCCACGGGCTGGTCGGCGTACGGGTCGAAAGGCGCGGTCGGCTCGCTCGGCCGCTGGTCGGTGCTCATTCGGCTGTCCAGGTGGGGTGGGTGGAGGGGGCGCATGATCTTCGCACCCGCCGCGCGCCGTCGTGGTCCCGTTCGGTCGCCGTCGGGCAACGCTGGCCGACCGGTGGACGCCGCGCCGGCCGTCCACCCGACCCGCGTACGGCGGCGACAGGGCGTCCGAGCCGGTCTGGCAGGCTTGGGTGTCGTGAGCGCAGACGGTCTGATCGTGGTCGACAAGCCCGGCGGCATGACGTCGCACGACGTGGTGGCGCGGATCCGCCGGTTGGCGCGGACCCGCCGGGTGGGGCACGGCGGCACCCTCGACCCGATGGCCACCGGCGTGCTGGTGATCGGGGTTGGCCGGGCCACCCGCCTGCTCACCTATGTGATCGGCGCGCACAAGAGCTACACGGCCACCGTCCGGCTCGGCCAGGCCACCGTCACCGACGACGCCGAGGGCGACGTGATCGCCACCACCGCGGCCGGGCGGGTCACCGACGAGGCGATCCGGGCCGCCCTGGCCGCGCTGACCGGCGAGATCGACCAGGTGCCGAGCGCGGTCAGCGCGATCAAGGTCGACGGGCAGCGGGCGTACAAGCGGGTGCGCGAGGGGGAGAGCGTCGAGCTGCCCGCCCGCCGGGTCACCGTCTCCCGGCTGGACCTGCTGGCCGTACGCCGGGACACCCCCGACGTGGTGGACGTCGACATCGACGTGACCTGCTCCTCCGGGACGTACATCCGGGCCATCGCCCGGGACGCGGGCCTGGCGCTCGGGGTGGGCGGTCACCTGACCGCGCTGCGGCGTACCGCCGTCGGCGGCTTCACGCTCGCGGAGGCCGCCACCCTCGACGAGCTGGAGCGGCGCGCGCCCGAGGTGGTCCACCTGCCGCTGGCCGCGGCGGCCGACCGGTTCTTCCCGCGGCGCGACGCCGGCGCCGACGAGGCGAAGGTGCTCTCCCACGGCGGGCCGCTCGACCCGGCCGGCATTCCCGGCCCCTACGCGGTCTTCGGTCCCGACGGTGGGCTGATCGCTATCGTCAGCGAGCGGGACGGCCGGGCCCGCGCGGAGATCGTGCTCGCCCCCGCCTGACGGCGGGGCGGGGGAACGGCGGCCCGTGCGGGCCGCCGCGGAGGCAGGGAGGAGCGCAATGCAGCGGTGGCGGGGGTACGACGCGGCGCCCGGTGGCTGGGGGCGGTCGGTCGTCACCATCGGCGTCTTCGACGGCGTGCACAAGGGGCACCAGGCGACCATCGGGCACGCCGTGGCCCGGGCCCGCGAGCTGGGCGTGCAGTCGGTGGTGGTCACCTTCGACCCGCACCCGGCCGAGGTGGTCCGCCCCGGCTCGCACCCGGCGGTGCTCACCGAGCCCGCCCGCAAGGCCGAGCTGATCGAGGCGCTCGGCGTGGACGTGCTGTGCGTGGTGCCGTTCACCCCGGAGTTCTCCCGGCTGCCCGCCGAGGCGTTCGTGCACGACATCCTGGTCGAGCACCTGCATGCCGCCCTGGTGGTGGTGGGGGAGAACTTCCGCTTCGGGCACCGCGCCGCCGGCGACGTGGCGCTGCTGGAGCGGCTCGGCCGCACCTTCGGCTTCGGCGTCGAGGGGGCCCCGCTGGTCGCCGAGGCGGGCACCGTCTTCTCGTCCACGTACATCCGCTCCTGCGTCGACGCGGGGGACGTGGGCGCGGCCGCCGCCGCGCTCGGCCGCCCGCACCGGCTGGAGGGCGTGGTGGTCCGCGGCGACCAGCGCGGCCGCGAGCTGGGCTTCCCCACCGCCAACCTGCTCTGTCACCGGTACGCGGCGGTGCCCGCCGACGGCGTCTACGCCGCCCGGCTGGTGCGCCGGGGCCACGCCGAACCGCTGGGGGCAGCGGTGTCGGTCGGCACCAATCCGACCTTCTCCGGACGGGAGCGGCGGGTGGAGGCGTACGTGCTGGACTTCGCCGGCGACCTCTACGGCGAGCGGCTGGCGCTGGACTTCGTCGCACACCTGCGTGGGCAGATCCGATACGACGCGATCGAGCCGTTGATCGCCCAGATGGGGCAGGACGTCGAGCGCACCCGCCGGGCCCTCGACTGACCGCCTCGCGGCCCTTGACCGGCCGGCGCCCGGCCGTACTGGTAGTCTGGCGGGGACGTCGGCTGACCGACGTGGGGCCTCGCGTGCCTGCACGACGCCGCGGGTGCGAGGTACCGGTCCGTTTCCGGTCCACCGACCGATCCGACGGACATCATCGAACAACCCACGAAACAGGGAGAACATGGCGCTCGACCAGGAAGCCAAGGCCAAGATCCGCGCGGAGTACGCGACCGCCGAGGGCGACACCGGTTCGCCGGAGGTGCAGGTCGCGGTCCTCACCAAGCGGATCGCCGAGCTCACCGAGCACCTGAAGGTGCACAAGCACGACCACCACAGCCGCCGCGGGCTGCTGCTGCTGGTCGGCCGTCGCCGTCGGCTGCTCAACTACGTCCAGAAGAAGGACATCAACCGCTACCGGTCGCTCATCGAGCGGCTCGGTCTGCGCCGGTGACGTGACGGGGGAGTGGCCTGACCGGGCCGCTCCCCCGCTCCGGCACCACCCGAGAACAGGGCCGCGCGACCACTCGAGAAAGGGAGCGGGTCAGCGTACCGGTCTCCGGTAGTGGCCCCCGGGCACCCCGGCATCTCGCCGGCCACCCGGGCGCTTCGATCGAAGACCGGCCGTCTGAGCAGCTCCCGCGTCGTGGGCCCCCGATGCGAAGGAGCACGACAGCACCATGACCGAGACCAACCTCGGCACCGAATCCCGCACCGCCGTGATCGACAACGGGTCCTTCGGCACCCGTGAGATCACCTTCTCCACCGGCCGGCTGGCCCGCCAGGCTGCCGGCTCCGTCATCGCCCAGCTCGGCGAGACGGTCGTCCTCTCCGCCACCACCGCCGGCAAGCAGCCGAAGGAGCAGTTCGACTTCTTCCCGCTGACCGTCGACGTCGAGGAGCGAATGTACGCCGCGGGCCGTATCCCCGGCTCGTTCTTCCGCCGTGAGGGTCGCCCAAGCGAGGACGCGATCCTCACCTGCCGGCTGATCGACCGGCCGCTGCGCCCGTCGTTCGTCAAGGGCCTGCGCAACGAGGTCCAGGTCGTCGAGACCGTCCTCGCGCTCGACCCGCAGCACCCCTACGACGTCGTGGCGATCAACGCCGCGTCGATGTCGACCAAGCTCTCCGGCCTGCCGTTCTCCGGCCCGATCGGGGCGACCCGGATGGCGCACGTCGACGGCCAGTGGGTCGCCTTCCCGACCCACGAGGAGCTGGCCCGGGCCACCTTCGACATGGTGGTGGCCGGCCGCGCCCTGGCCGACGGCGACGTCGCGATCATGATGGTCGAGGCCGAGGCCACCGAGCACACCGTGGCGCTGGTCGCCGGCGGCGCCCCCGCCCCGACCGAGGAGGTCGTGGCGAGCGGCCTGGAGGCCGCCAAGCCGGCCATCCGCGAGCTGTGCCGGGCGCAGAGCGAGCTGGCCGACGTGGCCGCCAAGCCGGTCGCCGAGTTCCCGGTCTTCCTGGACTACCAGGACGACGCGTACGACGCGGTGGCCGACGTGGCCCGCGCCGACGTCGCCGAGGCCCTGCAGATCGCCGGCAAGGCGGTCCGTGAGGAGGCCCTGGACGCGATCAAGGCCCGCGTGCTGGCCGAGCTCGGCCCGCGCTTCGAGGGCCGGGAGAAGGAGCTCAGCGCCGCCCTCCGGTCGCTGACCAAGTCCGAGGTCCGCAACCGGGTGCTGCGCGAGCAGGTCCGCATCGACGGCCGCAGCCCGCGCGACATCCGCCCGCTGACCGCCGAGGTCGGCGTGCTGCCGCGGGTGCACGGCTCGGCGCTGTTCGAGCGCGGCGAGACGCAGATCCTGGGCGTCACCACGCTGAACATGCTGCGCATGGAGCAGTCGCTGGACACCCTCTCCCCGGAGAAGTCCAAGCGCTACATGCACAACTACAACTTCCCGCCGTACTCGACCGGTGAGACCGGCCGGGTCGGCTCGCCGAAGCGGCGCGAGATCGGCCACGGCGCGCTCGCCGAGCGGGCGCTGATCCCGGTGCTGCCGTCGCGCGAGGAGTTCCCGTACGCCATCCGGCAGGTCTCCGAGGCGCTCGGCTCCAACGGCTCCACCTCGATGGGCTCGGTCTGCGCCTCGACGCTGGGCCTGCTGTCCGCCGGTGTGCCGCTGAAGGCGCCGGTCGCCGGCATCGCCATGGGCCTCATCTCCGACGAGGTCGACGGCAAGACCCAGTACGTGACGCTGACCGACATCCTCGGCGCCGAGGACGCGTTCGGCGACATGGACTTCAAGGTCGCCGGCACCCGGGACTTCGTCACCGCGCTCCAGCTCGACACCAAGCTCGACGGCATCCCGTCGGACGTGCTGGCCGCCGCCCTCCAGCAGGCGCACGAGGCCCGGCAGACCATTCTCGACGTGATGCAGCGGGCCATCGAGGCCCCGGCCGAGATGTCGGACTACGCGCCGCGGGTCACCACCGTCAAGATCCCGGTGGACAAGATCGGCATGGTGATCGGCCCGAAGGGTCAGACCATCAACGCCATCCAGGACGAGACCGGCGCCGAGATCTCCATCGAGGACGACGGCACGATCTACGTCGGCGCGACCAACGGCCCGTCGGCCCAGGCCGCGGTCGAGCGGATCAACGCGATCGCCAACCCGACGCTGCCGAAGGTCGGCGACAAGTTCCTCGGCACCGTGGTGAAGACGGCCGCGTTCGGCGCGTTCGTCTCGCTGCTGCCGGGCCGCGACGGCCTGCTGCACATCTCCAAGGTGGGCGACGGCAAGCGGGTCGAGAAGGTCGAGGACTTCCTGAACGTCGGCGACAAGGTCGAGGTCGAGATCGCGGACATCGACGCCCGCGGCAAGATCTACCTGGACAAGGTCCGCCCGGAGGGCGCCGAGGCGCCGGCCGCCGGCGAGGCCGCCGAGGGCGAGCGTCCGGCCGGCCGGGACCGGGGCGACCGGGGCCCGCGCGACCGCGGCGACCGCGAGCGCGGCGGCGACCGGGGCGGCCGTGGTCCGGGCGGCGGCGAGCGCGGCCAGGGCGGCGGCGAGGGTGGCGAGGGCGGCGAGCGTCCGCGTCGCCGGACCCGGCACAGCTGACGCACCAGCACACCGCACCACCCACCCCTCGTCGATCTGGGAGCAACAACACGTGAGTCGGGCCGTTCGTGCGCCGTTTCCGCCGGATCGACGGGGGGTGGCGTCGTTCCCGGGCCCCGCAGGGGCCTCCTTCCGGGGCACCGGGGGGGCCCGCTCCGGCGGCGCCTCCCGGGCGGTGACACGCACGATCAGTGACGACCCGCTGGGCGGCACGGTACGCCGTACCGTGCTGCCCAGCGGGCTGCGCGTGCTCACCGAGGCGATCCCGGCGATGCGCAGCGTGTCGTTCGGCATCTGGGTCGCGGTCGGCTCCCGCGACGAGACCGGCCCGCAGGCCGGCGCGGCGCACTTCCTGGAGCACCTGCTGTTCAAGGGCACCAACAAGCGCAGCGCCCTGGACATCTCCTCCGAGATCGAGGCGGTGGGCGGCGAGACCAACGCCTTCACCACGAAGGAATACACCTGCTACTACGCCCGGGTGCTCGACGAGGACCTGCCGCTGGCCATCGACGTCATGTGCGACCTGGTCGCCGACTCGGTGCTGAAGCCGGCCGACGTGGAGACCGAGCGGGGTGTGATCCTCGAAGAGATCGCCATGCACGACGACGAGCCCGGCGACGAGGTGCACGACCTCTTCGCCCGGGCGGTCTACGGCGACCACCCGCTGGGCCGGCTGATCTCCGGCACCGAGGAGACGGTCACCCCGATGACCCGGCGGCAGATCCAGGGCTTCTACCGCCGCCGCTACACCGCCCCGCAGATCGTCATCGCCGCCGCCGGCAACCTGGACCACACCGCGGTGGTGAAGCTCGTCCGCCAGGCGCTGCGCGGCACCCCGCTGGACACCGACCCGGCGGTGCCGGCGCCGCACCGGTCGGCCACCCCGGCGGTACGTACCAGGCCCGCCGCCACCCTGGTGGAGCCGAAGGAGACCGAGCAGGCGCACGTCATCCTCGGTTGCCCCGGCATCGACCGGCTGGACGAGCGCCGCTTCGCCCTCGGCGTGCTCAACAACGTCCTCGGCGGCGGCATGTCGAGCCGGCTGTTCCAGGAGATCCGCGAGCAGCGTGGCCTGGCCTACTCGGTCTACTCCTACGCCAGCCAGTACGCCGACAGCGGCATTTTCGCCGTCTACGCCGGCTGCGCGCCCGGCAAGGTGGACGAGGTGCTGGAGCTGACCCGGGCCGAACTCGCCCGGGTGGCCGCCGACGGCCTGACCGAGGCCGAGGTGGCCCGCGGCAAGGGGATGAGCAAGGGCTCGTTCGTGCTGGGCCTGGAGGACACGGGCTCGCGGATGAGCCGGCTGGCCAAGGGCGAGCTGCTCTACGGCGACCTGATGCCGGTCGACGAGCTGCTCCGCCGGGTCGACGCGGTCACCGTGGCCGACGTGAACACCCTCGCCGCCGAGCTGCTGAGCCGGCCGATGTCGCTGGCCGTGGTCGGCCCGTTCGGCGAGGGCGACTTCTCCGCCCGCTGACCGGCCGCGCCACCCGCCCGCGCCACCCGCCCGCGCCCGTGGCCGGGCCCTGCCTCGGGTCCGGCGGGATGCGGACGTCCCGATTGGGATAGGTTGTGCCCCGTGACTGACGAGCAGGAGAAGAGCGCGGACGAGCCGATCCGGGTCGGCGTGCTGGGCGCCCGGGGCCGGATGGGCGTCGAGGTGTGCAAGGCCGTGGACGCCGCCGGCGACATGGAACTGGTGGCCATGGTCGACCAGGGCGACTGGCTGTTCAACGCCTCCGACGCCGGGGCCGAGGTGGTCGTCGACTTCACCACTCCCGACGTCGTCATGGACAACCTGCACTGGTGCATCGACCAGGGCATCAACGCGGTCGTCGGCACCACCGGCTTCACCGAGCAGCGGCTGGAGCGGGTGCGCGGCTGGCTGGCCCGCAAGCCCGGCGTGGGCGTGGTGATCGCCCCCAACTTCGGCATCGGCGCAGTGCTGATGATGCAGTTCGCCGCCCGCGCGGCCCGGCACTTCGAGTCGGTCGAGATCGTCGAGCAGCACCACCCCCGCAAGCTGGACGCGCCCAGCGGCACCGCCACGCACACCGCGCGGCTGATCGCCGCCGCCCGCGCCGAGGCCGGGCTGGGCCCGGTGCCCGACGCGACCAAGGACGAGGTGGCGGGCGCCCGGGGCGCCGACATCGAGGGGGTACGCGTGCACGCCGTGCGCGCCACCGGCCTCGTCGCCCACCAGGAGGTGCTCTTCGGCACCACCGGCGAGACGCTGACCATCCGGCACGACTCGTACGACCGGGCGTCGTTCATGCCCGGCGTGCTGCTGGCCGTCCGCGCGGTCCGCAACCGGCCGGGGCTGACCGTCGGCCTGGACGCCCTGCTCGACTGACGCCGAGGGTCGGACCGTCTTCGTCTCCAGCCACCTGATGGGCGAGATGCAGCTCACCGCCGGGGGAATCCCGTCGCGTGGCTGCCGGGCGGCTCCTAGGCTGCCCGGGTGATCGATTCTGGCATTCTCGACCGGGCGGGCCGCCGGGTCACCCTGCGCCCCGTGGACGACGACAACTGGCGGGCGGTGGCCGACGTCGCCCCCCGCGACGACCAGCGCGCCTGGGTGGCGGCCCTGGCCGCCCGCTACGTGCTGCTGACCATGCGTTCCGACGTCTGGAACTCGCTCGCCGTGTACGCGGACGAGACGGTGGTCGGGCACGTCATGTGGGGCGTGGACGACGACGGCTCGCGCTGGATCGGCGGCATGGTCGTCGACGCGGCCGAGCAGGACCGGGGAGTCGGCCGGGCGACCGTGCGCACCCTCGCCGCGTGGCTCGCCGCCCAGGACGGTGGGCACCCCGTCCGGCTCTCCTACCACCCCGACAACGCCTCGGCCGCCCGGCTCTACACGAGCCTGGGCTTCACGCCCACCGGGGCGATGGAGGACGACGAACTGGTCGCCGAGCTGCGTCCCGCCGCCTCCGCCTGACCGCCCGCCGGTTCACGGGCGGGGCGCGGCGGACGCCGGCGCGGTCGACGCCCGGGTCACCGCGTCAGCCCTCCTGGAGCACCGAGAGGATGTTGCCGGCCGGGTCGGTGAACCAGGCGATCGACGGCCCCTGGCCTTGTCGTGGCGTACGAGGGGTGGACGGCCCGGGCCTGCGGCACTCATCGCCCGGCGGGTTGGGGCGGGCGCGGCGGCCCGGCTCAGGGGTCGAGGCGGGGCGGCAGCCCGAACCGCGCGAACAGCTCCGGCGTGAGGAAGTGGGTGAGCCGGCTGATCCGCCCCGCCGAGAACTCGAGCACGTGGACGCTGAACGGCCGGTGCCCGCCCGCCGGGTCGGGGCGGTAGTGAGCGAAGGCGGTGCCACCGTTGGCGGACACCGGCACCAGCCGCGAGCCGCGGCACTCGGCGCCCGGGCCGAGCATCCACCGCCGGATGTCCCCCGGGCCGCGCAGCCACAGCGCGAACGGCGGCATGCTCTGCACCGCGTCCTCCCGCAGCAGCGCGACGAGCGAGTCGATGTCGTAGCGCTCGAAGCTGGCGACGTAGCGGTCGAGCAGGTCGCGCTGCCGCCCGTCGAGCGGGGCGGTCGGCAGCCCGTCGCGGGCGGCCAGGGTGGCGCGGGCCCGCTGGAGGGCGCTGTTCACCGCCGCGACCGAGGCGCCGGCCAGCTCGGCGGTCTCGTCGGCCCGCCAGCGCAGCACGTCGCGCAGGATCAGCACGGCCCGCTGCCGGGGCGGCAGGTGTTGCAGAGCGGCGACGAACGCCAGCCGGACCGACTCGCGGGCCTCGGCCACCGCCGCCGGGTCACCGGCCGGCAGCACGGCCGCGTCCGGCGCGGGGCCCACCCAGCGCTCGGACGCCGGCGCGCCCAGCGCGGCGAGGACCGGCTCGTCCGGCCCGCCGAACTCCATCGGCAGGGCCCGCCGGGCCCGCCCCCGCAACTGGTCCAGGCAGACGTTGGTGGCGATCCGGTAGAGCCACGTGCGGGTGGAGGACCGGGCCTGGAAGCCGTCGTGCCCGCGCCAGGCGCGCAGCAGCGTCTCCTGCACCGCGTCCTCGGCGTCGAAGATCGAACCGAGCATCCGGTAGCAGTAACCGGTCAGCCCGACGCGGTGCGCCTCGAACGCCGCGTCGGCCGGGCCCGACGCCGGCCCGGCAGCACCGGCGGGGTCGCGACCGGTCGGGCCGCCGTGGGTCACGCCCGCTCCGCTGGTCGCCGTCGCTGCGGTCATGGGGTCACGGTAGGCGACGCCCCCGACAGTGCCCGCCGATCCGGACCCGCGCGGAGGCGTGTCGTCAGTCCACGGGGGGCGCCGGCGACGGCACCGACCCGGCCGGCGGGGCGTCCGGCAGCGTCGCCTCCGTGGGCGTCGCGTCCGCGGGGTCCGCCTCCGTCGGCACCGCCACGTGCAGGCGTAGCTGCGGGACGAGCATGTCCTCCACGTCCAGGGCGCGCGCCGCGCCGTCGGGCTCCCAGCCGGTGCTGGTGAGGAACTTCCGGGTCGCCTCGTCACCGTCGAACGCCCAGGCCACCGCCCGGGCGAACCCGTCGGCGCGCCACAGGTCGACGGTCGCGGCGAGCAGCCGGCTGCCGTGCCCGCGCCGCCCCCAGCGCGGCTCGACCAGCAGGTCGGTCACCGCCGCCACGCCCGGCCCGAGCGCCTCGGCCGGCTCGCCCGGGGCGAGTGCCTCGGCATCGGCCGGACCGGAGGCGGCGAACCCCACCAGATACGATTGCTCGGCCTGTTCGACGGCGACGAGCACCCGATGCGTGCCGGAGGGCGGCTCCTGCACCGCCGCGCTCCACCGCCGGGCGAGCCACGCCTCGTCCAGGTTGTCGAGCACGTGCCGGGGCAGAATCCGGCGATAGGCGACCCGCCAGGTCGCGAGTTGGATGCGTGCGATCTCGCCGGCGTCTTCCGGACGCGCCGGGCGGACGTACCCGAGAGCCATGGGACGGAAGCCTACGCAGGGCGAGGGAGGCGACGGTGGCGCAGGGTCCCCGACGGACGGTCCAGCAGGTCGTGAGCGTGGTGGGGCTCGCCGTCGCGGTTGCCGCGTTCCTGTCCGTGGCGGCCGTCCGGCACGGCTTCTTCGACCTGAAGGTCTACTACGGCGCGCTGACCTGGTGGGTGCACGACGGCGGGGAGATCTACGACTTCCTCAAGCCCGGCACGCAGTACGGCTTCACCTATCCGCCCTTCGCCGCCCTGGTCATGCTGCCGATGGCGTACCTGCCGTGGTCGGCGGCGATCGTGGTGAGCGTGGCCGCCAGCGTGGTGGTCACCGCCGTGCTGTTCTGGTGGCTGGTCGACCCGATCTCCCGCCGGGCCGGCTGGACCCGCTGGTTCGCCCTCGCCGTGGCGCTCTGCCTGGCCGCCGCGTACGAGCCGATGCGCGAGACGGTCAACTTCGGCCAGGTCAACATGCTGCTGCTCTTCCTGGTCGCGGTCGACCTGCTCCGGCTGCTGCCGGCCGGCAACCGCTGGGCCGGGGTGGGCATCGGCCTGGCCACGGCGATCAAGCTGACCCCGGGCATCTTCATCGTCTACCTGCTGGTCACCCGGCGCTGGCGGGCCGCGGTCGCCTCGATGGCGGCCGCGGCCGGCGCGACCCTGCTGGCCGCCGCGCTCTTCCCCGACGCGTCGCGGGAGTTCTGGACCGAGGCGCTGTGGAACACCGGCCGGGTGGGCGAGTTGGCGTTCGTCTCCAACCAGTCGCTGCGCGGGGTGGTCGCCCGGCTGAACCCGGAACACCCGAGCACCCTGGCCTGGCTGGCGCTGGTGCTCGCCACGCTGGTGCTGTGGGCGTGGCGCTCCCGGGCCGCCGTGGCCGCCGGCGACGAGGCGACCGGCCTGGCGCTGACCGGTGCGGTGATGTGTCTGGTCAGCCCGGTCACCTGGGTGCACCACCTGGTCTGGTTGCTGCCCGCGTTGATCCTGCTGGTGGACAACGGCATGGCCGCACCGGCCGCCGGCCGCCGGCGCCGCGTCCTGCTGGGCGCCGCGATCGTCGGGTACGGCTTCCTGATCAGCCGGATCGTCTGGGCCTGGGAGAAGGACTTCACCGGGTTCGACGGCTTCCTCGGCAGCAACACCTACGTCTGGATCAGCCTGGCGCTGCTGGCGTTCCTGCCGGTCCGTCGCGTGGGCGGCGCCGGCCGGACCAGCCGCCGCTGGGCGACGCCGGCCGGGTCAGCCGTCGAGGTGTCCGGCGTACCGCAGCTCGACGAGCCCGACCGGCGGGCGCCCGCCGGCCAACGGCACCGGGTAGGTCGACCGCTCACCGTCCGGTGACAGCCCCGCCCGCTCGTAGAACCGGCGGGCCCGGTGGTTGTCGGCCAGCACCCAGAGCCGGTAGTCGGACCAGCCCCGCCCGGCCAGCCCGGCGCGGGCCGAGGCCAGCAGCGCCCCCGCCGTGCCGTCGCCCCAGTGCGCCGGCTCGACGTACATCGCCACCACCTCCCCGTGCGCGAGGTCGAGGTCGCCCCGGTCCTGGTTGATCCGGTACGGCCCGAACGTGGTGAACCCGGCCAGCGTCCCGTCGGCCTCGGCGAGCAGGGTGGTGAACGGGTGCTCCGGATCGGCGGTGCCGAGGTCCCGGCGGCGCTGTGCCCAGGCCGCGACGTTGAGGCGCCGCAGCACCTCCTCGGGCATGATCCCCGCGTAGCCGGCCTGCCACCCGTGGATGTGCACCCGGGCGACCGCCTCGGCGTCCTCGGGCTCCTCGCGCCGGATCGTGAGCATGCGTCCGTTCTATGCCCCGGCGGGCGATCGGTCCAGCGTCCGCTCCGGTGTCGTACGCGTGGATTAGGGTGCCCGACGATGGCCGCACCGGAATCACTCTCGCTCGCCCAGGCGCGCCGGGTGGCGCTCGCCGCCCAGGGCTTCGCCGACCCCGCGCCCACCGGCGTGCCCACCCGCCGACACCTGCGCCGGGTGCTCGCCCGGGTCGGGCTGATCCAGATGGATTCGGTCAACGTCCTGCAACGCGCGCACTACCTGCCGCTCTACAGCCGGCTCGGGCCCTACCCGACGTCGCTGCTCGACACCGCCGCCTACCGACGTCCCCGGGAGCTGTTCGAATACTGGGGCCACGAGGCGTCGCTGGTCCCCGTCGGGTTGCACCCGGCGTTGCGCTGGCGGATGGCCCGGGCCCGCGCGGAGGCGTGGGGCGGGATGCGCCGGATCGCCGAGGAGCAGCCCGGCCTGGTCGCCTGGGTCCGTGACGAGGTGGCCGCCCGGGGGCCGCTCACCGCCGCCGAGATCGAGCACGACGCGCCCCGGGAGACCGGCAACTGGGGGTGGAACTGGTCGGCGGTGAAGCGGGCGCTGGAGTTCCTTTTCTGGGCGGGCGAGGTGACCGCCGCCGACCGCACCACCTCGTTCGCCCGCCGCTACGACCTGCCGGAGCGGGTGCTGCCGGCCACCGTGCTGGACGCCCCCACGCCGACCGACGCCGAGGCGTACCGCACGCTGGTGGCCATCGCCGCGCGGTCGCTCGGGGTGGCCGCGGAGCCGGAGCTGCGCGACTACTTCCGGCTGCCCCTCACCGGCGCCCGGCAGGCCATCGCGGAGCTGGTCGAGGCGGGCGAGCTGCTGCCGGTCGCCGTGCAGGGCTGGCGGCAGCCCGCCTGGCTGCACGCCGGGGCGCGGCTGCCCCGCTGGGTGCGCGGGAACACCCTGGTCAGCCCGTTCGACCCGCTGGTCTGGGAGCGGGCCCGCACCGAGCGGCTCTTCGACTTCAGCTACCGGATCGAGATCTACGTCCCGGCGCCGCAGCGGGTCCACGGCTACTACGTGCTGCCCTTCCTGCAGGGGGAGCGGTTCACCGCCCGGGTCGACCTGAAGGCCGATCGCAAGGCCGGGGTGCTGCTGGTGCCGGCCGCCTGGGTCGAGCCGGGCGCCGACCCGGGCGAGACCGCGCTGGCACTCGCCGCCGAGCTGCACCGCCTCGCCGGCTGGCTCGGCCTGGACGCGGTGGCGCCGCCCGCCGCCGGCGACCTGGCCGCCCCGCTGGCCGCCGCGCTGCTGGGCGTGGCCGGTGTACGGTGAGCCACGTGACGAGCGTTGACGGGCCGGCCCCCCAGCCGCATCCGCAGAGCGCCGGGGTCGACGCCCCGCCCCAGGCGTCTCAGTCGGGGCAGCCCGACCCGGGGCCGGCGGGCGGGCCGGGTGCGTGGCCGGCGGGTGAGCCGGGTGCCTGGCCCGCGGGCCAGGCGTCGCCCTACCCGGTGCCGCCCTACCCGGTGCCCGAGCCGGACCGGCTGACCCGCTTCGTCGTCCGCCTCTACGACCGCTCGCCGCGCTGGGCCGTGCCGTTGGCCGCGCTCGGCTGCGTCGCCGCCGGCATCGGCTACACGCTGCTCAGCAACCCGACCCACGCCGCGCCGGACGCCGCGCCGACCTGCCTGCTCAAGCTGACCACGGGGCTGGACTGCCCGGGCTGTGGCGGCACCCGCGCGCTCTGGTACGTGCTGCACGGCGATCTGCCGGCCGCCGTCCGGCACCACTTCCTCTTCGTCTTCGCGCTGCCCTTCCTGGCCTACCTCTTCGTCGCCTGGGCGGGGAAGCAGGCGTTCGGCTGGCGCCTGCCCGAGCTGCACCTCAGCTCGAAGGTGATCGGCGGCTTCCTCGCCGCCTGGCTGGCCTTCTCGGTGGTACGCAACCTCCCCTGGGCGCCGTTCACCTCGCTCTACGTCTGACCCTCCCTCCCGGCGCGACCCGCGTCTCCCGCGGCATGGGCCGCGCTCCCGAGGCGGCCCACGCCTCCCGGTTCCCCGGCCGGGTCGGGTGGGTCGGGCGCGGCGGTCGCCGGCCCGCCGGTCGTGAACGCTGTCGTTCGCGCCGCCGAACGGTGGTGGTCGCCGGAGGCCCGACCGCTCGGGTGGCTGCCCCATCTGTGGGGGCAGCTCGACAGCGTCGTCGCGCATCCCACCCAGTGGCGGCCCGAGCGCGCCGAGATCTTGGCCACGTGTCGGTCAGGCGGACCGGCACCTGTCCGACCATTCGCAGCTCAACGACCCGTTCGGCCCGTGAGCCCAACTTTCCCCCGCGACCGCCGGGCCACTACAGTGCCAGGAATGCCGGACATGGTGCAGCCCCAGGTCAAGCTCATCGCGTGGACCCACTTCGAGGCCCCGGACGACGTGCCGTGGTCGACCGACGCCGAGGGCGGCCAGGCGCTCGCCGAGTTCGCCGGCCGGGCCTGCTACCAGAGCTGGAAGAAGCCCAACCCGGCCACGGCCACCAACGCCGGCTACCTCGCGCACATCCTGGAGGTCGGGCACCTCTCGGTGCTGGAGCACGGCTCGGTCAGCTTCTACTTCAGCGGCGTGTCCCGCTCGTTCACCCACGAGCTGATCCGGCACCGCCACTTCTCCTACTCCCAGCTCTCGCAGCGGTACGTGCCGGAGCGGGACGCCGCCATGGTCGAGCCCACGGTGATCGCCGAGGACCCGGAGCTGCACAAGAAGTTCGTGGAGGCCGCCGAGGCGAGCGTGCGCGCGTACAACGAGCTGCTGGAGGGGCTGGAGCGGCGCTTCGCGGACGTGGAGAACGCCACGCTGCGGCGCAAGCAGGCCCGCCAGGCGGCCCGCGCCGTCCTGCCCAACGCCACCGAGACGCGGATCGTGGTCACCGGCAACTACCGGGCCTGGCGGCACTTCATCGCCATGCGCGCCACGGAGTACGCCGACGTCGAGATCCGTGAGCTGGCGGTGGAGTGCCTGCGGCAACTCCAGCGGGTCGCCCCGAACGTCTTCGCCGACTTCGTCATCTCGGCCCTGCCCGACGGCACCGAGGTGGCCGCCAGCCCGCACGCCGAGTTGTCCTGAGCCCTTCCCCGGCGGGGTGCCGGTGGTCGTCCGCTAGGTTGGTGGCATGACGCACGACCACCCTGACACCCCCGCCCGGGCGGTGTCCCGCCCCTTCGGGCGAGTGCTCACGGCCATGGTGACCCCGTTCACCGCCGACGGCTCGCTCGACCTCGACGGCGCGGCGCGCCTCGCCAGCTACCTGGTGGACGAGCAGGGCAACGACGCGCTGGTGGTCAACGGCACCACCGGCGAGTCGCCGACCACCACGGACGCGGAGAAGGAACACCTGATCCGGGCCGTGGTGGAGGCCGTCGGCGACCGCGCCAAGATCGTGGCGGGGGTCGGCACCAACGACACCCGGCACACCATCGAGCTGGCCGCCGGCGCGGAGAAGGCCGGCGCGCACGGCCTGCTCGTGGTCACCCCGTACTACAACAAGCCGCCGCAGGCCGGCCTGCTGCGGCACTTCACCGCCGTCGCGGACGCCACCGGGCTGCCGGTGATGCTCTACGACATCCCGCACCGCTCCGGCGTGCCGATCGCCACCGAGACGATGGTGCGGTTGGCCGAGCACGGCCGGATCGTCGCGGTGAAGGACGCCAAGGGCGACCTGACCGCGACCGGCTGGGTCACCGCCCGCACCAACCTCGCCTTCTACAGCGGCGAGGACTCGTTGACCCTGCCCGCGCTGGCCGTGGGCGCCGTCGGCGTGGTCGGCACCTCGACCCACTTCACCGGCGCGCTCACCAAGCGGATGATCGAGGCGTACGACGCGGGGGACACCGCCGGCGCGCTGGACCTGCACCGGCGGCTGCTGCCGCTGTACACCGGCATCTTCCGCACCCAGGGCGTGATCCTGGTGAAGGCCGGCCTGGCCGCCGCCGGGATGCCCGCCGGTCCGGTGCGTCCGCCGCTGGTCGACGCGACCGACGACGAGATCGCCCAACTCCGCGCGGACTGCGCGGCGGCGGGCCTGGAACTGCCCGAATGACCGAACGACACGACGGGCGCCGGGTGACGGCGCCGCAGAATGAGGTGGACGCGTGACCGAGGCGCACATCGAGGCGGAACTGCCCCCGCCGCTGCCGGAGGGTGGGCTGCGGATCATCCCGCTCGGCGGGCTCGGCGCCATCGGTCGCAACATGACCGTCTTCGAGTACGACGGCAAGCTGCTCGTCGTCGACTGCGGGGTGCTCTTCCCGGACGTGGAGCAGCCCGGCGTCGACCTGATCCTGCCGGACTTCGGCCCGATCCTCGACCGGCTCGACGACGTCCAGGCGATCGTGCTCACCCACGGCCACGAGGACCACATCGGCGCGGTGCCCTACCTGCTCGCGCACAAGCCCGACATCCCGCTGGTCGGTTCGCAGTTCACGCTGGCCCTGGTCGAGGCGAAGCTCGCCGAGCGGCGGATCCAGCCCTACACGCTGACCGTGCGGGAGGGCGGCCGGGAGCGGCTCGGCCCGTTCGAGTGCGAGTTCTTCGCGGTCAACCACTCGATCCCGGACGCGCTCGCGGTGGCCATCCGCACCCCGGCCGGCCTGGTGCTGCACACCGGCGACTTCAAGATGGACCAGCTCCCGCTGGACGGCCGGATCACCGACCTGGCCGGATTCGCCCGGCTCGGCGCCGAGGGCGTGGACCTGCTGCTGTCGGACTCCACCAACGCGGAGATCCCCGGCTTCGTCACCCCCGAGCGCGAGATCGGGCCGGTGCTCGACTCGATCTTCGCGAAGGCGCGCGGGCGGATCATCGTCGCCTCGTTCGCCTCGCACGTGCACCGGGTGCAGCAGGTCTTCGATTCCGCCGCTGAGCACGGCCGCAAGGTCGCCCTGATCGGCCGCTCCATGGTCCGCAACATGGGCATCGCCCGCGACCTCGGGCTGCTCAACATCCCGGCCGGGCTGGTCGTCGGGCTGGAAGAGGCGACCACCATGCCGCCCGAGCAGATCGTGCTGATGTCCACCGGCTCGCAGGGTGAGCCGATGAGCGCCCTGGGCCGGATGGCCAGCGGCGACCACCGGCACATCACCATCGCCCCCGGCGACACGGTGGTGCTCGCCTCGTCGCTGGTGCCCGGCAACGAAACCTCGGTCTACCGGGTGATCAACCGGCTGGCGCGGGCCGGCGCGGTGGTGGTGCACAAGGACGTGGCCAAGGTGCACGTCTCCGGCCACGCCCCCGCCGGCGAGCTGCTCTACCTGCTGAACGTGGTCCGCCCCAGCAACCTGATGCCGGTGCACGGCGAGTGGCGGCACCTGCGGGCGCACGCCCGGCTCGGCATCGAGTCCGGCGTCGCCCCCGACCGGGTGGTGCTCTGCGAGGACGGCGACGTCGTCGACCTCGTCGAGGGCCGCGCCAGCCTGGTCGGGCACGTGAAGAGCCGCTACGTCTACGTCGACGGCCTCGCCGTCGGCGACGTCAGCGAGTCGCTGCTGACCGAGCGGCGGATCCTCGGCGACGGCGGGTTCATCGCCACCACCGTGGTCGTCGACTCCGTGACCGGCAAGGTGGTCGGCGGTCCCACCCTCTCCGCCAAGGGCTTCTCGGAGGACCCGGAGGCGTTCAACCCGGTGATCCCGCTGGTCACCGAGGCCCTGAACCGGGCGGCCTCCGACGGCATCACCGACCCGCACCAGCTCCAGCAGATCGTCCGGCGCACCGTGGGGCGGTGGGTGAACGACGCGTACCGGCGCCGGCCCATGATCGTGCCCACCGTCGTCGAGGTCTGACCCCCGCTCCACCGACGCCCGCCCGCACCCCGTGTGCCGGCGGGCGTCGCCGCGTCCGGGGCCGGGCGCGCTGGAGGTTCCGGCCGATTTCCGGCCCTCGTTCAACCGCTCGGGTCGTCTGCGCCGAGCCGGGCGACTCGGGCGGGGCTGGCTGTCCGGCGACCAGGCGCAGGGCGTCACCTCCGGCGGCTCCGGCGACTGCACGCTGGCGTTCTCCGCCGGCTGAATCCGCCAGACCGCGCCCGGGCCGGTCGCCGACATCCCCGTGCACGTCGGCGACCGGCCAGGGCCGTCGCGGTCGGCCGCCCGCTCAGCCCCGGACGAGACGGCGGCGGAGCAGCAGCAGGCCGGCCCCGAGGGCCAGCAGGGCCGTGCCGACCAGGGCGTACGCGGTGCCGGCCGGCCCGGTGCGGGGCAGCTCGGTCCCGCCGGTGGCGGGCGTCGTCGGCGCGGCCGTACGGGACGGGCCGGCCGACGGGGAGGTGGTGGCGCCGCCTCCGCCGCCGGCCGCGAGCCGCAGGGTGACCGTGGTGTCCTCGTTGGTGTAGCGGTTGGTGGGGGCGAGGTACAGCCGGACGGACGGCGCGTCGCCGCTCACCGCCAGGCGCACCCGCACGGTGTCCGTGGCGTCCTCCTCGAGCGCGTCGGGCCGCAGGATCTCGCAGCCCACGCCGTTCATCCGGCCGCTGTCTGAGCAGGTGGGCCCGGTCACCCGCACGCCGTCGGGGGTGACCACGTTCAGCGCGTAGCCGCCGATGGAGAAGGCACCGGTGTTGGTCACCCGGGCCGTCAGCGTCACCTTCCCGTCGACGACCGGCGTGGCGGTGGCCCGCAGCCGCAGGGACGTGCGGTCCGGCCAGTTGACCCGGAAGTCGGTGGGCCGGTCGGTGACACCGGCGGCGTCCCGGCCGGCCACTGATCCCCACGCCTGCACACCGAAAACCGGTTCGGCGGCCGTCGACGTCAGCCTCAGCCGGTACGTCCGTCGGCCGCCGGCCGGCAGTTCCGTCCCGCCGCAGACCCACGTGCGGGCCGCTCCGGCGTCGGCGCGGCAGTCTCCGCCCGAGGTGAGGCCCACCCCGGTCGGCAGGCGCAGCACGAAGAAGCCCTTCGTCGGCGACGTGCCCTCGTTGGTGACGGCGACCTCCAGGGGAGCCGACGGGTGCCACGGGTCGCCGTTGAGGAACACGTGGTCCGCCCGGGCGATGACGGTCGACGTTCCCGCCGCGGGCGTGGTGGCCGGGCTCGGCGCGGGGGTGTGCGCCGACGCGGGCGGGGTGAGGGCGGGCAGGGCCAGCAGGGCGAAGGCGACGGCGGCGCCGGCGCGGAGCGGGTGGGTCATCGGTTACTCCCGGGATAGGTGCGGGTGACGCAGAGACCACACCTGACCGGGGTGCCGGGTTGCGCCGGTGTCGAATGGCGGACAACGCGACCGCCCCCGCAACCGGCGTCGGGCTCGCGGGCGGGGGCCGCCCGTCGCGGGTTCCGGGCCCCGTCGGCGGCGGAGCCCGGACCGGTCCGGCTCAGGCCAGCAGCGCGTTCAGCTCGCCGTAGCTGATCGCGCCGGCCAGCGAGTCGTACGAGCCGGAGTGCAGCGCCTCCGTGGCGGCGCGGCGGACCAGCCCGTACGCGGCCTCGGCGAGCGCCGAGCCGAGGCTGACCCGGGCCACCCCCAGCCCGGCCAGGGCGGCCACGGGGAGCGACCCCGGCCCGGCGAGCACGTTGACCGGCCCGTCGATCCCGGCGACCAGCGCCCCGATGGTCTCCGCGTCGACCACGCCCGGCACGAAGATGCCGTCCGCGCCCGCCGCCCGGTACGCCTCCGCCCGGCGCAGCGTCTCCGCCAGCCGGTCCGCCGGGTCGCCGACGGCCCGCAGGAACACGTCGGTGCGGGCGTTGACGAAGAGCCGTACCCCCGCCTCGTCGGCGGCCTCCCGGGCCGCCCGGATGCGGGCGCACTGCCCGTCGACCGGGCGCAGCGGGGACGTCCCGGCCGGCGGGGCGTCCTCGATGTTGACGCCGACCGCGCCGGCGGCGAGCACCGCGGTCACCGTGCGGGCGACCCCGGCCGGGTCGGCGGCGTACCCGCTCTCGATGTCGGCGGTGACCGGGACGGTGACGGCGGCGGCGACGCGGGCGACCACCGCCAGGGCGCGGTCCCGGTCCAGCTCGTCGCCGTCCGGCGCGCCCAGGCTCCAGGAGACGCCGGCGCTGGTGGTGGCGACGGCGGTCGCGCCGCAGTCGGCCACGATCCGCGCGCTGGCCGCGTCCCAGGCGTTGGGCAGCACGAGCGGGGAGCCGGGCCGGTGCAGGGAGTGCAGGAGCAGGGCGGTGCGCTGTCGGTGCGTCGTCATGGGCACGAGTCCACCAGGGCGGGAGAAGATCGTCCGGCGGGTTTCGGACCTCACCCGTGCCCCGCCCGGCCGGTCAGGGCAGCTCGGCCACCGCATCGGCGTACGCGACGCCGGTGTCGACGGCCGCGTCGAGCAGGACCGTGAGCTGGGCCGGGGCCACCCCGTGCGCCAGGTCGGTGCTGACGTCGCCGGCCAGCACCAGCTCGCCCCCGAGGTCGTGCACGTACGCCTTCGGCAGCAGCCGGTCGTGGTTCCACGCGTTGCAGAACGCGTACGCCTCGGCGAGCCGGTCGGCCGGCAGCCGGCGGCTCGCCACCGCGCGCGCCCGGAGGATCTCGCCCTGCTCGCCGGCCCGGCGGAACTGGATGAGCGCCTCGCCCCACCGGCCGACCACGGTGCCGTCGGCGTCCACGGCGTAGTGGTCCCCGCGCCGGTCCAGGGCGGCCGTGATCATCTCCACGCTCAGCGGGCGGGGCTCCCCGTCGGCCGGCGGGCCGTCGTCGGCCGGGTCGCCCGGGTCGTCGTCGGGCGCGTCGTCGGGCGGCAGCGGCACCGGTGCGGCGAGCGGCCGCTCGGCCAGCCAGGACGCGATCCGGCCGGACTGGTGGCCGGTGCCGTTGCGGGCGTCGAAGCTGCCGGCCAGCGTGGTGGCCAACCCGAGCAGGGTGGTGCCGAGCGTGGCCACGTCGAGGTCGGCGGCCGGCCGGTCGCCGTACCCGGGTCGGTGCACCGTCCGGCCCCCCAGCCCCGCCTCGACGGCGAGCGCGCAGACCAGCGCCCCGGCGGCGGCGAACTCCATCGCGGACAGGTCGTCGTGCGGCCGGTCCAGCCGGGGCAGCTGCTCGGCCAGGACGTCCAGCCCCCGGGCGGGGTGCCCGCCCAGCGCGCACCACCGCAGGTGCGCGGCCAGGTACGGGAAGGCGGCCTGCTCCCGCCGGTGCCGCCGGTACGCCCGCACGTGTGCCTCGGCCGCCCGCTCCGGCTCCCCGGCGCGCAGCCAGGGCAGCAGCCCGGCGGCCAGCGCCCGCTCGGGTTGCTCGGTGCAGCCGCCCGTGCCGGCCGGCGCGTCCGCCAGCGCGTCCAGCGCGGCCCGGTGGTCGCCCCATCCGGCGAGCAGTTCCGCCCGCCGGGCCGGCGCGCAGCCGGGGCAGCCGCCGGCCGGCCCTGCCTCGACCGCCGACCAGCGGTCGAACCACCGCCGGGCGGCCGGCTCGTCGCCGAGGTGGTCGGCGATCCGGCAGCGCACCTCGGCGACCACCGCCGCGTCCCCGCCCGACCCGCCGGCGCGGCCGTCACCCGTGGCGCCCGCCGGGGCGCCGCCGTGGCCCGTGGCCTCCGCGGGGGCGTCGCCGTGGCCCGTGGCGCCCGCCGGGGCGGCACCGCCGGAGGCTGTCCCGCCCGCCGGATCGGCTGCGTCGGCGGCGTCCGGCGGGACGGGGGAGCGGGCGGCGGCCCGGGCGGCGAGGTCGTCCAGCATGGCCCGGGCCTGGTCCAGCCCGACCCGGGGGCTGCCGAGCAGGGCCTCCACGGCGTACCGCTGGTAGCGCAGCAGCAGCGCGGCGTCCGGGCCGGGCAGCAGGTCGGGGCGACGGTCGACGGCGGCGAGGCAGCGGCGCACCGGCTCGACCAGCCGCCACCGCTCCCCGTGCAGCAGATAGCCCTCGATCAGCGCGAACCGGGCCTCCACCGCGGACCGGTCGTCGCCGGTGGCGTCGGCGTGCGCGGCGATCCGTTCCAGCTCCGCGCTGCGGGCCTCGCCGTCGGGCGCGTCACGGGCGTTGGCGAGCGCCTCGGCCAGCGCCGGGTCCCGGTGCCCGCCCCCGCGCCGCCGCCCGCCCCACCGGCCGGTCGGCTTGAAGGGGTCCAGCCCGCGAGGGGCCGGCTCCCCGCCCCGGCCCGTCACGCCACGACCCCGCCGGGCAGCCGGGCGACCTCGGTGGCGAGCTGGCAGCCGGTGGCGATGCCGCAGTCGAGCAACTGGTCGAGCTGGTGCGGGGTGACCCCGCGCTCCAGGTCGGTGATGACCTCGCCGCAGACCCGGGCCCGCCCGTCGTCCTCGACGTGCACGAACGCCTTCGGCCAGAGCCGGTCGTGGTTCCAGGCGTTGCAGAAGGCGTGCAGGGCCGGCACGTACTCGATCGGGAACGTCGGCGCGGCCAGGGTGCGGACCTGGAGCAGCTCACCGGCGGCGCCCGGCCGCAGGAACCAGATCAGGCTGTCGGCCCAGCGGCCGACCAGGTCGCCGTCCGCGTCGGCCTGGACCACGTACCCCCGGCTGCGCAGCACGGCGGCGATCAGCTCACCGGTCAGCGGTCGCAGCGCCGCCGGGTGTCCGGCCAGGGGGCCGTCCGGACCGTCCTCGATTCCCGGCGACGCCATCGGGCATCCCTTCTGAGGCAGATATCACGTGAAGCGGCGCGGTCCGCGCTGCGACGCGCGGACACGACCCGGAAAAGCGGCGATCTGCCGGGTCACGCCGTTAAGTTGATGCTATGGCGGGCCGTACCTCTCAGGCGAGTCGGCGGCGCGGCGCGTCGCCGCGTGGCACCACGAACAGCCGTGCCCGCCAGCCGGCGAAGAAGACCGCCCGGGCGGCCCCCCGGCGGCGGCCCGCGGCGCGGCCGAGCCCGGGGCTTCTCGTCGGACGCGCGGTCGGCGCATTGTGGATGGGGCTGGCGCACGGCGTCGGCTGGGCGTTCCGTGCCGCCGGCCGGCAGGCCGCCTCGGCCCGAGGACTCGACCCGGAGCACCGCCGCGACGGCGCGGGGCTGCTGGTCTTCGGCCTCGCCCTGCTCAGCGCGGTGGCCATCTGGTTCTCCGGCGCCGGCCCGGTCGGCGAGCAGCTGGCCGACACCGTCCGGCTCTTCCTCGGTGCGATCGCCATCGTGGTGCCGGTGCTGCTGATGATCGGGGCCTGGCGCCTCATGCGCGAGCCCGGCGACCCGGAGCACCGCGGCCGGGGGCTGGTCGGCTGGGGCTCGATGCTGGTCGCCACCGCCGCGATGCTGCACATCGGGCAGAACCCGGTCGACGCGGTCCAGCGCGACTTCGCCGGCGGCCTGGTCGGCGCGGGCGTGGGCAGCCTGCTGGAACGGGCCGTCACCGCCTGGGTCGCCGTGCCGCTGCTGATCCTGCTGCTGGTCTTCGGCCTGCTGGTGGTCACCGCGACGCCGATCAACAAGATCCCGGAGCGGCTCGGCCTGCTCGCCGGCACCCTGGTCGCCCCGTCGGCCGAGGAGGAGACGGACGAGGCGCCCGCGAAGCCCACCCGCAAGCGCGCGACGAAGCGGGCGGCGCCGCCGCCGGTCGACCCGGCGGAGTTCGACGACGAACTCGACGGGGCGGACCTCCAGGAAACCCTCGTGCTGCCCCGCAAGCGTCCCGGCAAGGTTCCGGCCAGCCGCAAGCCGGTCGAGCCGCCGGAGCACTCGCCCGCACCGACCCGGGCCGAGCAGCTCGCGCTGACCGGGTTGGCCGGCGACTACACCCTGCCGCCGGCGAACATGCTCAGCAGCGGCGCGGCCCCGAAGAGCCGGAGCAGGGCCAACGACGAGGTGATCGCCGCGCTCACCGGCGTCTTCGAGCAGTTCGACGTGGACGCCGCCGTCACCGGCTTCACCCGCGGGCCGACGGTCACGCGCTACGAGGTGGAGCTGGGCCCGGGCGTCAAGGTCGAGCGGATCACCCAGCTCTCCCGCAACATCGCGTACGCGGTGAAGTCGCCGGACGTGCGGATCCTCAGCCCGATCCCGGGCAAGAGCGCGGTCGGCGTGGAGATCCCGAACACCGACCCGGAGAACGTGGCGCTCGGCGACGTGCTGCGCTCGCGGGCCGCCACCGGCGACCACCACCCGATGGTGGTGGCGCTCGGCAAGGACATCGAGGGCGGCTACGTGGTGGCCAACCTCGCCAAGATGCCGCACATCCTGATCGCCGGCGCGACCGGCGCGGGCAAGTCGTCCTGCCTGAACTCGCTGCTGGTGTCCATTCTCACCCGGGCCACGCCGGACGAGGTGCGGCTGCTGCTGATCGACCCGAAGCGGGTCGAGATGACCGGCTACGAGGGCATCCCGCACCTGGTCACGCCGATCGTGACCAACGCCAAGAAGGCGGCCGACTCGCTGGAGTGGGTCGTCCGCGAGATGGACATGCGCTACGACGACCTCGCCGCCAACGGGGTCCGGCACATCGACGACTTCAACCGCAAGGTGCGCAGCGGCGAGATCAAGGCCCCGCCGGGCAGCGAGCGGGAGATGCGCCCGTACCCGTACCTGCTGGTGATCGTGGACGAGCTGGCCGACCTGATGATGGTCGCCCCGCGCGACGTGGAGGACTCGGTCGTCCGGATCACCCAGCTCGCCCGGGCCGCCGGCATCCACCTGGTGCTGGCCACCCAGCGCCCCTCGGTCGACGTGGTCACCGGCCTGATCAAGGCGAACGTGCCGTCCCGGCTGGCGTTCGCCACCTCCTCCCTGGCCGACTCGCGGGTCATCCTCGACCAGCCGGGCGCGGAGAAGCTGCTCGGCCGCGGTGACGGTCTCTTCCTGCCGATGGGCGCGTCGAAGCCCATCCGGATCCAGGGCGCCTGGGTGACCGAGCGCGAGATCGCCGACGTGGTGAAGTTCTGCAAGGACCAGCGCGAGCCGGAGTTCCGCCCCGACGTGCTCGCCGCGCCCGACAGCGGCAAGAAGAAGATCGACGAGGACATCGGCGACGACCTCGACCTGCTGGTGCAGGCCGTCGAGTTGGTGGTCACCTCGCAGTTCGGCTCGACCTCCATGCTGCAGCGCAAGCTGCGGGTCGGCTTCGCCAAGGCGGGCCGGCTGATGGACCTGATGGAGACCCGGGGCGTGGTCGGCCCGTCGGAGGGCTCCAAGGCCCGCGACGTGCTGGTCAAGCCCGACGAGCTGGAGGAGGTCCTGGTCGGCCTGCGCGGCGGCGAGGAGTGACGCCGGCCGGGCGCCGGCACGTTGCCTGCTCCCTCGTCTCGCCCTGGTCGGTCGGGGCGGACACGGACGGGCCCGCCGGAAGCCGGCGGGCCCGTCCGTGGGGGAGCGGCGGTCAGGAGTTGTAGAGGGCGGTGCCGATGACCATGCCGATGATCGCGCCGGCCACGCTGGCGACGGCGGCGTACCAGCCGAGCGGCTTGTCGCCGAGCACGGCGCCGACGATCCCGAGGATCAGGCCGACGAGGCCGAACAGCGGCGGCAGGAACAGGATCGCGATGACCGCGAAGACGAAGCCCAGGATGGTGCAGATGCGGGCGGCGCCGCTGCGCGGGCGGGCGGTGGTGTGCATGTCGGCCATGTCTGCCTCCGGTGGGTGAGAGCCTGCGTTGCCAGGCCGACCTCTACCCACTGTGGCCGTTCGTCACGCCTCGGACCCACCCGCCGCCCCCGGTGCGCGCCGGGCCGCCCGCCCGGTTCGCGGGCCGCGCCGTGCGGTCCTCAGTGGAAGATCTTCAGGCCCACGATGCCGGCGATCACCAGCAGGAGGCAGGCGATCCGGGGCAGGTTGGCCGGCTCGTTCAGCGCGAGCATCCCGACCAGGGCGGTGCCGACCGTCCCGATGCCGACCCAGACGGCGTAGCCGGTGCCGACCGGGATATCGCGCAGCGCGTACCCCAGCCCGGCCATGCTGAGCACCAGCGTCACCACGAAGACCGCCGACGGGACGGGACGGCTGAAGCCGGCGCTGCGGTCGAGGGCGATCGCCCACGCCGTCTCGAGGAGTCCAGAGATCACCAGTACGATCCAGGCCATTGAAGATCACCTCTGCGGTTGCGCCCGGACCTCCGGGGCCGGGACGAGTCGGGTCTGCACGTCACGCGGGCGTCTTGGCCTGACCGGGTACGCCCACCACTCGTCCGGGACGGCCGTGGCCGTCAGGGCCGACGCTAGCACCGAACGGGACGTGCCGGAGGAGGGTGGTGAGCCCCGCCACCCCTCGTTGACCTTAACTTGACTTCAACTTGCAGTATGGGCGTATGCCGCTGCTCTTCTCCGACGCCGAGGTCACCGCCGCGCTCGACGCCCCCACCACGGTGGCGGCCATGCGGGACGCCCTGCTCGCCGCGTACGCCGGCCGCCTGGTGGCCCCGCCCCGGGCCGCCGCGCCGCTGGGTGGGGGGCGGATGGTGCTCACCGCCGGGCACCTCACCGGCGAGTGGTACGGCTTCCGCTCGTACGACACGTTCGGGCACCCGGAGAGCGAGCAGGTGGTGGTGCTGCACGACGGGCGTACGGGGGCGGTCCGGGCGGTGGCGGTCGGGGAGGAGCTGGGTTCCCGCCGCACCGGCGGGCTCGGCGGGGCCGCCGTGGACGCCCTGGCCCGTCCGGACGCCGCCACCCTGGGCGTGGTCGGCTCGGGCCGGCAGGCGTGGACGCAGGTCTGGGCGGCGGCCGCAGTCCGCCCGCTGCGCGAGGTCACGGTGCACAGCCGCTCCGCCGTCCGGCGAGAGGCGTTCGCCGCCCGGGTGCGCGCCGAGCTGGGCGTACCGGCACGCGCCGTGGAGTCGGCCCGGGCCGCCGTGGCCGACCGCGACATCGTGGTGCTCGCCACCACCAGCGTCACCCCGGTGCTCGACGCCGCCGACCTCGCTCCCGGCACCCACGTCAACACGGTCGGCTTCAAGCAGGTCGACCGGCACGAGTTCGGCCCCGACCTGCTGGACGCCGCCGACCTGCTGGTCACCGACTCGCCGGCGCAGGCCGCCGCGTACGACCCGCCGATGCTCGCGGCGCTGCCGGCGTACGCCGGGCGGCTGCGCGACCTGGGCGGGGTGCTGGCCGGCGCGGTGCCGGGCCGGACCGGCGCGGACCAGGTCTCGGTCTTCTGCTCGACCGGCCTGGCCGGCACCGAGGTGTTCCTGCTCGACCGCCTGGTCCGGGTCGGCGCGGCGGCCGTCTGACCGGCGTGGCGTCCGTCACCCCGCACCGCCAGGAGTGTCAGGAAGGGTCCTTGCCCACCGGGCGCGTCAACGGGTGCCCTTTCTCGCGGGACGGGCGTGCGTGGGGGATCGCGGACGGCCCGGTACCCTCGGATGGTGTCTGCCACCTCTCCTTCCGACAACTCCGACGGCCGCCGCGTCGCCCTGCTGACGCTGGGCTGCGCCCGCAACGAGGTCGACTCGGAGGAGTTGGCCGCCCGGCTGCACGCCGAGGGCTGGCAGGTCACCACCGACGGCGAGGGCGCCGACGTGGTGGTCGTGAACACCTGCGGCTTCGTGGAGAAGGCGAAGCAGGACTCCATCCAGACCCTGCTGGCCGCCGCCGACACCGGCGCGAAGGTGGTCGCGGCCGGCTGCATGGCCGAGCGGTACGGCCGTGAGCTGGCCGACAGCCTCCCCGAGGCGCAGGCCGTGCTCAGCTTCGACGACTACCCGGACATCGCCGCCCGGCTGGACGCCGTGGTCGCCGGCGAGGCGATCCACGCGCACACCCCGCGCGACCGCCGCGAGCTGCTCCCGCTGACCCCGGTCTCCCGCCGGGACAGCGCGGTGTCGCTGCCCGGCCACGGCACCCCCGCCCGGGGCGTCACCGAGACCGACGAGCACACCCCGGCGCACCTGCGCCAGGTGCTGCGCCGCCGGCTCGACACCGGTCCGGTCGCCTCGCTGAAGCTCGCCAGCGGCTGCGACCGGCGCTGCGCGTTCTGCGCCATCCCCGCCTTCCGCGGCGCCTTCGTCTCGCGTACGCCGGACGAGCTGCTCGCCGAGGCGGAGTGGCTGGCCAAGACCGGCGTCCGCGAGCTGGTGCTGGTCAGCGAGAACTCGACCTCGTACGGCAAGGACCTGGGTGATCCCCGGGCGCTGGAGAAGCTGCTGCCGCAGCTCGCCGCGATCGCCGGCATCGTCCGGGTGCGGGCGAGCTACCTCCAGCCGGCCGAGACCCGGCCCGGCCTGGTCGAGGCGATCGCCACCACGCCCGGCGTGGCCCCGTACTTCGACCTGTCGTTCCAGCACTCCAGCGAGCCGGTGCTGCGCCGGATGCGTCGCTTCGGCTCCACCGACCGGTTCCTGGAGCTGCTGGCGAGCGCCCGCGCCCTGGCCCCGGAGGCGGGCGCGCGGAGCAACTTCATCGTCGGCTTCCCCGGCGAGACCCGCGCCGACTACCAGGAGCTGGTCCGCTTCCTGACCGAGGCGCGGCTCGACGCGATCGGCGTGTTCGACTACAGCGACGAGGACGGCACCGAGGCCGCCGGGCTGCCCGGCAAGGTCTCCGCCGCCACCGTCAAGCGCCGGTACGACCGGCTCGCCGCGCTCGCCGACGAGCTCTGCTCGCAGCGGGCCGAGGAGCGGCTCGGCTCCACCGTCGAGGTGCTGGTCGACTCGGTCGCCGACGGCGTGGTCGAGGGGCGGGCGGCCCACCAGGCCCCCGAGGTCGACGGCTCGACCACCCTCGTCGCGCCGTCCGGCGGCGGGGTGGACCTCGCCGCGCTGCGCCCGGGCGACCTGGTGCGGGCGACGGTGACGGGCACCGAAGGGGTGGACCTCGTCGCGGTCCCGGATGAGATGATCTCGGCTGCGCCCGGCGCGGCACGGTGACGGCGGGCCCGGACAGAGCGGGGGAGCCACGTGGTGGGGTGCCAGGTGCGCCACGGCGGCCGGAGCGGGGGGCGGCGGTGACCGGGGCGACGGATTCCACGCCGGCGCCGGTGGTGGCCCGGGTGCCCGTGCTGAACGCGGCGAACGCGCTCACCGCGCTGCGGCTGGTCCTGGTGCCGATCTTCGGCGCGTCCCTGGTCATCTCGGGGATGACCCACGCCGGCTGGCAGATGGCCGCCTGCCTGATCTTCGCCGTCGCCTCGGTGACCGACCTGGTCGACGGCTGGATCGCCCGCCGCTTCGCCCTGGTCACCTCGGTCGGCAAGGTCGCCGACCCGATCGCCGACAAGGCGCTCACCGGCGCCGCGCTGCTGCTGCTCTCCTGGTACGACCGGCTGCCCTGGTGGGTGACCACGGTGATCCTCGCCCGCGAGCTGGGCATCACCGCGCTGCGCTTCTGGGTGATCCGGCACGGGGTGATCGCGGCCAGCCGGGGCGGCAAGATCAAGACAGCGCTCCAGATCCTCGCGATCACCTGGTACCTGTGGCCGATGCCGGCCGCCCTCGCCGCCGTCGGCCCGTGGATCATGGCCGCGGCGGTCGGGGTCACGGTGGTCACCGGTTTCGACTACGTCGCCCAGGCCCTGCGCCTGCGCCGGCCCGCCTCCTGACCCGGTCGCCCGGACGCGGGCCGGGGATCATGCCGCCCTCCCTGTGATCCTGTCGGCTCGGGGAGGATGAGTAGGCCCGGCGGGGCGTGGGAAGGATCTGGGACATGGAGAGTGACGCGGCCGGCGCGCGGCCGGTGGGCAGCCCGGCGGCGGGCGTGGTGCACAGTCTGGCGGAGCGCCACGAGACCCTGGCCACGGTGGAGTCGCTGACCGGGGGGCTGCTGGCCGCCTCGATCGTGGAGATCGCCGGGGTGAGCGGCATCTTCCGGGGCGGGCTGGTGGTCTACGCCACCGAGTTGAAGTCGCAGCTCGCCGGCGTAGCGGAGGATCTGCTGGCCGACCGCGGGCCCGTCGACCCGGACGTGGCGGTGGCCCTCGCGGAGGGCGGGCGGCGGCGCTGCGGAGCCGACTGGAGCCTGGCCACGACCGGGGTGGCCGGCCCGGAGCCGCAGGACGGCAAGCCGGTCGGGCTGGTCTACGTGGCGGTGGCCGGGCCCGACGGCACCGACGTCCGCGAGCTCGACCTCGACGGCGGCCGCGACCACATCCGCTCCGCGGCGGTCGTCGAGGCGCTGCGGCTGCTCGCCGAGCGGATCCACCGCGCCGACGCGGGCGAGGCCGGAGCCGGGCGGACCGACACCGCCGCCGCCGGGCGGCGCTGAGCCGACCCGCGGGCCGAGCCGGGCCGGGCCCCGCGAGCCGAGCCGACCCCCGCGACGCGGGCCCACGTCCCACGCCGAGCCGTCCCACAGGCTGAGCAGACTCCGCAATCCGAGAGGCGGGGTGGGATGTCGGCGGGGCCGGCAACGGGTACGGTTGCGAGAAGGCTCCGACGGTCGGAGCCGGCACGACGTGCCGGACGGCCGCGCGAAACAGTGGTGTCCCTCAGGGGAGGTGCGAATGGTCCTGCTACGCCGGGTTATCGGTGACGCACTACGGGCGCGCCGGCAGGGGCAGCATCGCACCCTGCGCGAGGTCTCCTCCGCCGCCAACGTCAGCCTGGGCTACCTCTCCGAGATCGAGCGCGGCCAGAAGGAGCCGTCCAGCGAGCTGCTGGCGGCGATCTGCGACGCGCTGGGCGCGCGCCTGTCCGAGCTGCTGCGCGAGGTCAGCGACACGGTCGCGCTCGCCGAGCAGATGCCGGGCGTGCTCGTGCCCGTGCAGGACGAGACGGTCGACACCACCGCGGTGACCACGGTGCGCAAGGCCACCGGCCGGGGCGTGCACCAGGTCAGCTCCGACGGCAAGGTCGCCGTCCAGGTCCGCCAGGATTCGCCGCTGAAGGCCACGCTGCGCACCTCCCGCGTCCGCGGGGGCGACCGCGACGTGGTCTGCGCCGCCTGACCCACCCCACCCTCACCCCCGTCCGCGTGCCATGGTCGCGGTGGCGACCGCCGCGTAGGGTTGATCGCGGACGGCGTCGGCGCTCGCTTCGCTGGCCGGTACGGATGCCCGGGTGGCGTCCGGCTGGGACGATGGAGCCACTGCCGCGCCGCAGCCGGCCGGGCCCGCCCGGCCCGGTCGAGGGCGGAGCGACGCTACTGAGGGGATACCGCGGAGATGGCTAACCCGTTCGTCAAGGGTTGGAAGTACCTGATGGCGCTGTTCGGCGCCAGGATCGACGAGCACGCCGATCCCAAGGTGCAGATCCAGCAGGCCATCGAGGAGGCCCAGCGCCAGCACCAGGCGCTCGTCCAGCAGGCCGCCGCGGTGATCGGCAACCAGCGGCAGCTGGAGATGAAGCTGTCCCGCCAGATGTCGGAGGTCGAGCGGCTCCAGGCCAACGCGCGCCAGGCCCTCGTCCTCGCCGACCAGGCCCGCGCCAGGGGCGACGAGGCCGAGGCCAACCGCTACGAGCACTCCGCGCAGACCCTGGCCACCCAACTGGTCTCCGCCGAGCAGGCCACCGAGGACCTGAAGACCCTGCACGACCAGGCGCTGGGCGCCGCCGCCCAGGCCCGCCGGGCGGTCGAGAACAACTCGATGATCCTCCAGCAGAAGCTCGCCGAGCGCACCAAGCTGCTCAGCCAGCTGGAGCAGGCCAAGATGCAGGAGAGCGTGGCCCGCTCGCTGGAGTCGATGTCGGCGCTGACCGCGCCCGCCAACACCCCCTCGCTCGACGAGGTGCGCGACCGGATCGAGCAGCGGTACGCCACCGCGATGGGCCGCGCCGAGCTGGCCGGCAACTCCGTCGAGGGCCGGATGCTGGAGATCCAGAAGGCGACTCTCGACTCGGCCGGCTCCGCCCGGTTGGAGCAGATCCGGTCGAGCATGGCCGGTGAGCAGCTCGGCGGCAGGCAGGATCGGCCGCCCGTCGCGCGTACGGAGCCCGCCGCGCCGGCCGCCGACCCGGCCGCCGCCGCCCGGCTGGACCAGATCCGGGCCAGCATGGGCCGGGAACGCGGCACCGGGGACACCACCGCCGCCGGCTGAGGCCGGTCAGGTCGAGGAGGCAGCAGAGGTGGCAGACGAGCGCACGCGGTACTTCCGGCGCCTGAGTCGGTTGCGGCGGTCCGCCCGCCGGTGGAGCGTCACGGCAGGGGGCCTCGGCGGCGCGGCCGCCGTGCTGACCCCGTACGCCGGGCTCGGGCTGCCCGACGCGGCCTGGGCGGCCGGGGCGGGCGGGGCGCTGGTGCTCGCCGCCTGGCGCTGGGTCGACCTGCGCGCGCTGGCCGCCCAGCCGGCGCCGCCCGCGCTCGACCCGGCCGAGGCCGCCGCCCGGTCACGCGCCCGCCTTGTCGCCGCCGTGGAGCGGCTCCCCGCCGGCCCCGGCGTGCTGGCCGAGGTGCGCCGGGTGCGCTCCCGGGTGGCGCTGCGCGGCACCAGCGCCGCCGAGCCGTGGGCCCGGCTGGACCGGGCCGCCCTCACCCTCGCCGGGATGGCCGGCCGGCTGACCGGGCTGGCCGGGCCCGCCGTGTCGGAGGCGGCCGACGCCGACCGCTCGCTGCGGGACCTCGCCGGCCGGGTGGCCAGTGTCGAACGCGCGCTGCGGCTCGCCCCCGCCGACGCCCGACCGCCGCTGGCCGAGGCGCACCGGGCGTTGGCCGGCCAGCTGGAGCAGGGCGTCGCGGCGTACGAGCGGCTGGTCGTGGCCGCCGCCGGCTACGTCGCCGAGGACGCGCGTCCCGACGCCGACCACCCGGCCGCCTCGCGCCTGACCGAGGCGACCGACCTGCTGCACGGGGTCGCCTCGGCGCTGGCCGAGTTGCGCGGCGCGGGCGCGCCGCTGCGCACCCCCTGATCAGGGCGGCGTGGTGACCGGCACCGGGCCGGTGAACGGGGAGCTGCCGACGACGTTGAACGACCGGATGCGGTAGTGGTAGGTGACGCCCCGCGCCAGGCCGGTGTTGGTGAAGCCGCGGCCGGTGACGGTGAAGGTCGACACCTCCCGGCTGAACGCCGGGTCCAGCGCCCGCTGCACGATGAACCCGGCCCCCGGTCCGGCGGGGGTGCTCGACGACCAGCCGAGGATCACCGTCGCCGTGTCGGGCCCGGGCGCCGTGGCGGTGGCGGTCACCCCCGTGGGCAGGCCCGGGGCCGGCGGCGTGGTGGCCCGGGCCACCGTCGACCAGGGTGACGCCGCCCCGAGATAGGTGGTCCGCACCCGGTAGTAGTACGTGGTGTCCGGGGCGACCGCCGCGTCGAGATGGTTATCGCCGACCCCGATCGCGGTGGTGCCCGGCCCGCTGCTGAAGGTCGGGTTGGTGGCCCGCTGCACGTCGATGCCGGTGGCGAAGGAACGGTTGGCCCAGCGCAGCGCGACCCGCAGCGGAGCGGCCGGCGGGATCGCCGTGGTCAGCCCCGCCGGCGCGGCGAGCTGCACCGACGCCGGCACGCTGTTGGACCAGGTGGAGCAGCTCACCGCGTTCTCCGCCCGGATCCGGTAGTGGTAGGTCACCCCGGGGGTGACGGTGGCGTCGGTGTAGCGGCTCGCCGTGGCCGCCACGGTGATCGCGGTCAGCCCCTGCGTGAAGGTGGCGTCGGTGGCCCGCTGGAGCAGGTGGCTGGTGGCCGTCGGGCGGCTGCCGTTGCCCGTCCAGGCCAGCGCGATCGCCGGCAGCGCGGTCGCCGAGCCCGGGGCCGGCGTCGCGGTCAGCCCGGTCGGCGCCCTGGGCGAGACCCGCAGCACCAGGGGCCGGGTCATGCCCTGGTCGCGGTGCCCGGCGAGCTGGCTGTGCCAGTGGTACTCCCAGCCCAGGTTGACGAGCTGGTTCACCACCAGCGACGGCCGGCCGTCGACCGGGCTGACCGGGGTCGAGCCGGTCCGGGCGCCGGCCGGGCGGGCCGGGTCGAGCAGCCGTACGCTGTCGCCGATCTTGAACGGCAGGGGCGGCGCGACGGGTCGCAGGGCGACGATCACGTCCTCCCGCGGGTCGACCCGGACCACCTGCTTCCAGCCCCGCTCGGCGGGGTGCGGCGGGCGGGTGGCGCCGTCCCAGCCGACCCGGTTGACCAGTTGGACGTCGCAGCCGGCGAACCGCACCGGCTGGGTCTGCCGGCTGTTGCCGCGGATGCGCCAGAGCTGGGTGCCGTCGGCGGGCGCGCCCACTCCGATCGCCGGATCGCTCACGTGCAGCACCTCGGTGGCCGGATCGGTCGGGCCGAGCGGCAGGGTGGCAGGGGCGAGCGGCCCGGCGTGCGGGTGCCCGACGCCCAGCCGGCCGACGAGCCGGCCGTGCTCCGGTTCGAAGACCTGCTGCACCGCCTTCACCTGCAACGGGAGGAGCACCGGGGCGGCACCGGCGGTCGGCACGAAGCTGACCGTGGTGGCGTGCACCGGGACGACCGGCCCCCGGCCGGTACGGGTGCCGAACGCCGCGTCGTACGCCGCCTGCGGCACGATCGGCGGGCGCTGACTGGCCGCGTACGCGCGGGGCAGGCGGTCCCGCAGCCGGGCCAGGTCGTACGGCGGCGCCGGGGTGCCGGCGACCCGGAACTGGAGCAGCGTGCGGGTGTTCGGGCCGTACCCGGGGCGGGTCGGCGGCGGGCCGCCCTCGGCGGTGCGGTCCGGGGCGCCCGTGTGGTGGTCGGCGCGCGGGTCGAAGCCGGGCAGCGGGGCGGGGCAGTCGTTGTAGAGGATCACCGTGCCGCCCGGCGGCACGGTCGAGAAGTCGACCAGCACGTCGGCCACCTCGCCCGGGGCGAGCAGCAGCGCGTGCGAGTCGACGTTGAGCACGGTCGGGTCCCGGCGGTCGTACCGGTAGCCGACCGGCTGGTTGGGCACGACCACCGGCGCGGGGAGCAGGCCGCCGTCGTTGCCGATCTGGACCAGCGCCGGGCCGGCGGCGCGCGGGTCGGGGACCCCGCCCTCACGCCCGTCCGTCGGCCAGCCCGCCGGACGGTCCGGCGCGCGGACCGCCTCCACCATCGGCACCTCGCCGGCGTCCGCGTCGGCCAGGTCGCCCTCCGGGTCCCACATCGGGCCGTCGGAGCGGGCCCGGTAGAGCTGGAGGTTCAGGCCGCGGTCCAGGCAGGCGTTGAGGATCCGGAAGCGGTACGTCCGCGGCGCGACCTCCAGGTACGGGTACGCGATCCCGTTGACCAGCATGGTGTCGCCGAACGCGTCCGGCACCGCCGACGGGTGCGGGACGCCGGGCGTCAGCGGCGGCTCCTCCGGGTCCGTGACCGGGTCGTGGTGCGGGTTCGGCACCGGGCCGGCGTCGGGCGTCCCGGGGTGCTCCCGCGGCCCGGGCTCGTCGGCCGTACGCGACCACGGGCCGTAGTCCCATCGGCCGGTCGGGTTCGTCCCGTCGGCCCGGTACGGGTTCTGCCGGGGCTGGTAGACGTGCGGGTGCCAGAGGCTGCCCCGGGAGCCCCAGCGGTCCCGGTCCCAGGTCGGGTCCTCCCCGGCGAGCTGGGTGTCGTCCGGCACGAACGTCTTGTCCTCGATCACCAGCGGGAGCTGGTCGGCGGGCAGCACGCCGTCGGCGACGAGTTCCTCCTCGGCCGGGTCGGTGAGCAGGTAGAGCGCGAGCTGCCCGGAGTAGACGGTCAGCCGGGCCAGGCCGACGGTGTTGTCGTGGAACCAGCACAGCCGCCCGCTCTGCTCGTTCGGGTAGTACAGCGTGGTGGCGCCCGCGCCGGGCGGCGGCATGTCGGGAACGTGGGTCAGGCCGATCCCGTTCGGGTACGGGGTGATCTCGCCCGCCGGGGTCACCCACTGCCAGGGGTTGCCGGCGCTGATCCACCCGGTGTGCGCGCCCGCGAGGCGCAGCACCGCCCGGTTCTGCGGGTAGGGCGCGGGCCCGTCGAGCGGGCCCGTCCCCGCGCCCGCCACCGTCGGGTCGACCGGCAGGAAGAGCTCCCCGGCCCGGCCGGTGGGGAGGTGGTTGATGAACTTGACCCGGACCGGGCGGCCCCGGCGGGCCAGGATGACCGGGCCGAGGTGCCAGGGGCGCCCCGCCGGCACGACCGTGTTGTGCCCGTTGGCGTCCGTGCCGAGGTTGAGCTGGCGGTAGCCGCGCAGCCGGGTCGCCGGCAGGTCCCGGTGCAGCCGCTGCGCGTACTGCTCCAGGACGATCTCGTAGTAGTCGCAGCCCGGGTAGCTGATGGTGTCGGGCACCGCCACGGGGAGGTGGCCGCCCAGCTGGGTGCGGCCGAGCGTGCCGAGGCCGGGCAGCGCGTCGACGAACTTGCGGATGCCGGTGCCGGGCACCACCCGGCCGTCGGCCCCGACGACCGGCAGCGGGCTGCGGGCGTAGTTCGGCACCGGGCCGAAGCAGCGCGGGACGGCCGCCGGGTCGAGGCTGGCCGGCACCACGACCGGCTCCTCCACGCGCCGGGCCGCCGGGACCGGCCCCGCCGGCCGGGACCCGGCGGTGGCGCCGTTCCCGGGGCGGGGCACCGCCCGCTCCCATGGGATCCGGAGTCTGCGGAACAGGTCCATGGCTCTCCCCGGTGTCCGGGCGCGGGGCCCGCCACGGCGGCGTGGCGGCCCGGTCGCGCGTCGCTGACGATGCGTGAGGAGTCAACCGCAGCATGCGACGCGACGGCGGGGGTTAGGAAGTACCCAATCGTCCGTATCTGTGGCGGGGACGCGACTTTTCCCGCCGCACCGGCGGAGTGTCCCGCCCGACACGCCGGCCCCACGTCGGTCGGCCGGTGGCGGAGGGCGGGCCGACGTGGCCCCCGGGGCCGTCAGCCGGCCGGGCGCTCGGGCTGGCAGACGGGGCACCAGTAGGTGACCCGCTCGCCCAGCTCCTCCTTGCGGATCGCGGTGCCGCACCGGCGGCAGGGCTGGGCGCGCCGCCCGTAGACGTAGCTGGTCTGCCCCCGGTGCAGCGATCCGGTGGTGCTCTGCGTCCAGCGGCCCCGGTTGGCCGCGAGCAGCTTCTGCGCCAGGGCCACGGTGCCGGCGAGATCCGGCACGGCGCGTACCGGCGTCCACGGCGATACGCCGCGCAGGAACAGGATCTCGCACTTGTAGAGGTTGCCGACGCCGGCCAGGTTGCGCTGGTCCAGCAGGGCCTCACCGATGGTGACGTCCGGGTGGGCGGCCAGCCGGCGTACCGCCTCGGCCGGGTCCCAGTCCGTGCCGAGCAGGTCGGGGCCGAGGTGGCCGACCAGCGAGTCCTCCTCGGCCGTCGGCACCAGCGCCAGCTCGTGCAGGTGGTAGCCGACGGCGACCGCCTGCGGGGCGCGCAGCACCACCCGGATCAGGTGCGCCGGCCGGGCGGTCCACCGTTCCCCCGGCGCGTACGCCCGCCAGGCGCCCTCCATCCGCAGGTGGGAGTGCAGCGTCCAGCGCGCCCCGCCGCCTTCCGTGGCGGCGCCTCCCGGCGGCGCGTCTCCCGGCGGTGCGTTTCCTGCCGGTGCGTTTCCTGCCGGTGCGTTTCCTGCCGGTGCGACGAGGCGGAGCAGCAGGTGTTTGCCCCGGCTGGCAGACTCCCGCACCGTCCAGCCGGTGAGGTCGGTCGCGGCGAGCTGGGGCACCCGGAAGTCGCTGCCGGTCAGGCGGGCGCCCGCCAGCGCGCGGTGCAGGACGCGGGCGGTGTTCCAGACGGTGTCGCCTTCGGGCACCCGTCCATCCTCCCTCGCCGGCCGGGACCCGGCGCGGCGGTCACCGGGCCGCGACGTGCAGCAGGTCGCCCGGCGCCACCGTGAGCAGGTCGACCGCGCGGCCGCCGTTGACCGCCACGGCGACCAGGCCGGCCGAGTCGGCGTGCACCACCAGCCCGCCCGCCGGGGCGTCCCCGAAGGTGCGGCCGTGCACGGCCTCGCGCCCGGCCCCCGGCTCGACGTCCGGCCGCACCCGCACCCGGGCCGGCAGCGGCACCAGCAGGTCGGCCGGCGCGGCCAGTTGCACGTTGCCGAAGTGGTCCACGGTCAGCACCTCGGCGGTGAAGCCCGCCGCCTCGGGCCGGACGACCGGCGCCGGCAGCCGGACCAGGGTCGCCGGGTCGACGGCCGGGCCGGCACCGGACAGCGGGGCGCCGAGCGCCAGCCGCGCGGCCACGGGCGCGAAGACGTCCCGGCCGTGGAACGTGCGGGACACCTCGGGCGCGAGCCAGTCCGGCGCGGTCAGCTCGACGGCCGCCGTGACCCCGCCCAGCGCCTCGGCGGCGTCGACGAGCAGGCCGTTGTCCGGCCCCACCAGCAGCCCGTGCGGCGTGGCCAGGGCGACGCCCCGGCGGGCGGTGCCGACGCCGGGGTCGACGACCGCCACGTGCACGCCCTCGGGCAGGTGGGGCACGGTCTGCGCCAGCACCGCCGCGCCCCGGCGCACGTCGGCCGGTGGCACCAGATGGGTCACGTCGATCACCCGGGCGGCCGGCGCGAGCCGGGCGATGACCCCGTGGCAGGCGGCCACGAAGCCGTCGGCGAGACCGTAGTCGGTGGTCAGCGAGATCCAGGGCGTGCGGTCCATGCCGGGCAGGTTAGCCGCCGGCGGTGAGCCGTAGTTCCAGGATCAGCTCGTCGTGCAGCGGGATGCCGTCCTCGCCGACGACGGGGATGCCCGGCTTCAGCCTGCGGGCCCGGTCCACCGCGCCCCGGTCGACGCGCACCAGCCGCAGCCCGCGCCGCTGGTAGAACCGCAGCGCCCGCAGGTTGTCGTTCGTGGTGACGAGCCACATCCGGGCCCGGCCCGCCGCCCGGGCCACGTCCGCGGCGGCGGCCAGCAGCGTCGTGCCGACGCCACCGCCGGGCGTCGCCGCAACCACGCTGACCACCTCCAGCGCGTCGCCGTCGCCGTGGTGGGCGAGCGCGCCGACGACCGCGCCGGCGCCGTCCACCGCCACCAGGGTGGGCAGCGTACGCAGGTCGTAGCGGGTGTCGTGGGCGACGACGTACGGGCCGCCCCACTCGCGTTCGTGCAGCGCGTCGACCGCCGCGCGGTCCCCGGCCCGGGCCGGTCGGACGATCACCCCGGTCATCGTCGGCTCCCCTCCTCGACCGGGCCGGGAGCCTACCGTCGCCGGTCCGGGCGGGCACCCGGGATTCGGGGTCGACCGGGCGCTGGCGGATATGGGACAGCCGGATGGCCGACCGGCCACTGCCGGGACGGGACCGGGTTGGGCAGACTGCCAGGGGTGACCAACCGGAGCCTGCCCGCCGTCGCGGTGCTCGTGATCGCCGCCGCCCTGACCGCCGCCTGCGGAGACGACGCGGAGGAACCGCCCCGCGCCGCGCCCCAGGCCGCCTCGGCGTCGACGCCGGCCGCCGACGTGCCGACGGGCCCCACGGCCGCGCCCGGGACGCCCACGACGCCCGCCGCCCCGCCCGCCGGCGCGGGTCCGGCCGGGCCGAGCACCGGGACCACGGAGCGTCGCCCCACCAGCCCGCCCCCGGTGGAGTTGCCCGTCCGGCCGACCGGGACGCCCGGCGCGCGGCAGGTCGTCGACGCGTTCAAGGCAGCCGGGCTGAAGGTGCCCAACCCGCGGGACCGCTCGATCGACTGCGGGCCGGACGGCCTCGGCCTGGGCTGCTCCGAGCTGATCGCCACCGACGCCGTCACCGTCTACGTCTTCCCCGACGAGTCGAGCGCCAGCGACCTCGCCGAGACCTGGGGCGGCCAGTCCTTCCGGCGGGGCACGGTGGTGCTCAACTACCTGGAGGCGAGGACGCCCGCGGCCGACCGCGCCAGGTACGAGAAGGTCCTCACCGGCCTGCGCTGACCCACCCGGCCACCCCGCCTGCGGGCTGCCAGGCCCCCCGGCCGCCGTTCGGGTCGGGTGCCTGCCTGGTGCAGGGTCGGCCGACTTGGCGCGGTACGCGTGCCGGCGGGGTTCCTTCCGTGGCCCTGTCGAACTGCCCCCTCTGTGATACCGCCCGCACCGAGCCTGCCTCGGCTCGGCTCGGCGGTGGCCAGTGGTGGGGCGCGTGGTTCGGCCCCGCAGGCGCGGGCCGCGTGAGGTGGCCCGGACACCGGCGGTGGTGCGCGCGCTCGGCCCGTGTCCGGGCCGGCGGTGGGGTGCGAGCGGTTCAGCCGCGCAGGCGCAGGCCGCGCGGGGTGGCCCGGAAGCCGGCGGCGGTGAGCGCGTCGCGCAGCGGCGAGGAGCGCACCGCCTCACCGTCGGCCCGCTCGACCGACATCGCCCCCAGCGCGCCGGAGTGGACCGCGTCGGCGAGCGCCTTGCCGGCCGCCGCCAGCGTGTCGGCGTCGTCGGTGAAGGAGAGGATGGTCCGCCCGCCGCGCTCGACGTACAGCACCAGGTCGCCGGCGACCAGCACCACCAGGGCACCGGCCTTGCGCCCCGCCCGGTGCCCGGTCGCCGGGGCGGCTCCGTCGCCCGAGTCGACCACCCGTTCCGGCCAGGGCAGCGCCGCCCCGTACGGGTTGGCCGGGTCCGTCGCGGCGAGCACCAGCGTGGGCCCGCCGCGCCCCCGCCCGCCGTCGGCCGGCTCCGCCAGCGCCCGGATCCGGTCCACCGCGCCCGGCACCGCGAACTGTGCCGCACCCAGCCCCTCCACGAAGTAGCCCCGCCGGGCCGCGCCGCGCTCCTCCAAGGCGGAGAGCACCGGATAGACCGCGGCGAACCCGCCGGCCACCTGCTCGGCCACGACCGCCCCCCGGGTCACCACGCCGTGCCGTTCGAGCAGCACGTCGGCCAGGGCGGCGGCGCGGCGGGTGGGGTCGGTGTCGCGCTCCGGCAGGCGCGACCAGCGCCCGGCGACGGTCGGCGGGCCGCCTCGGGTCGGCAGGGCCACCCGCCCGGGGCGGCGGTAGCGGGTGCGCGGCGCGGTCGGGCGGGACCGGTGCGCCCCGCCGCCGCCGAGCACCGCCCGCAGCGGGGCCAGGGTGTCGTTGGTGAGATGACCGGCCCAGACCAGATCCCAGACGACCGCGGTCAACGCGGCGTCGTCCGTCGAGCCCACCCGGTCGGACAGCGACCGGAAGAACAACGCCTGCCCGTCGCCGAGCGCCTCCAGCACCGCGTCGTGCAGCGGGGTGCGGGTGAGCGCCTCGTCGGGCGGGGGCAGCAGCAGCGGGGCGGCGTCCGCGTACGCGAGGGTGACCCAGCCGTCCCCGCCGGAGATCGCCCCCGAGCCGGCCCAGAGCACCTCGCCGCTGGCGCACAGCTCGTCCAGCTGGGCGGGGGAGTAGTCGGCGACCCGGCCGGGCAGCACCAGGCGTTCCAGGGCCGACGCCGGCACCGCCGCCCCCTGGAGCTGCTCGACCGCCGCGGCCAGCGCCTCCACGCCGCGCGCCGACGAGCCGACCTGCTGCCACCGGGGCAGGAACGCGGCCAGCGCGCGGGGCGGCACCGGCTCGATCTCCCGGCGCAGCGCGGCGAGGGACCGGCGGCGCAGCAGGCGCAGCACCTCCGCGTCGCACCACTGGGCGCCGGCCGTGTCCGGGGTGAACTCGCCGGAGACGACCCGCCCCGTGGCGGCGAGCCGGCGTAGCGCCTGCTCCACCACGGCCACCCCGAGCCCGAACCGGGCGGCGCAGGTGGCGGCCGCGAACGGGCCGTGCGTACGCGCGTAGCGGGCGACCAGGTCGCCCAGCGGGTCGGCCACCGGGGCGAGGTACGCCTCGGCGACCCCGACCGGCAGGGCCACGCCGAGGGCGTCGCGCAGCCGGGCGGCGTCCTCGACGCCCACCCAGCGCTCCTCGCCGGCGATGCGCACCCGCAGCACCCGACGGGCGGCCGCCAGCCCGGTCAGCCATTCCACGGGCGCGCCCCGCTCGGCCAGCTCGGCCTCGGACAGGTCGCCGACCACCCGGAGCAGCTCGACCACGTCCTCCGCGTCGCGCGGGCGGCGCTGCTCGGTCAGCCAGCGCAGCTGCCGCTCGGTCTCGGCCAGCACCACCGGGTCGAGCAGCTCCCGCAGGTCGACGCGGCCGAGCAGCTCGCCGAGCAGGGCCGAGTCGAGCGCCAGCGCGGCGGCCCGGCGTTCCGCGAGGGGCGCGTCGCCCTCGTAGAGGAAGGCCCCGACGTAGCCGAACAGCAGCGACCGGGCGAACGGCGACGGCTGGGCGGTCTCCACCTCGACCAGGCGCACCTTGCGGGCTGCCAGGTCGCGCATCAGCTCCGCCAGCGCGGGCTGGTCGAAGACGTCCTGGAGGCACTCCCGGGCGGCTTCGAGGGTCACGGGGAAGTCGGCGTACTCGCGGGCGACGTCGAGCAGTTGGGCGGCGCGCTGACGCTGCTGCCACAGCGGCTGGCGGCGGCGCGGGTCGCGACGGGGCAGCAGCAGCGACCGGGCGGCGCACTCCCGGAACCGGGACGCGAAGAGCGCGGAGGTGCCGACGGACTCCTCGACGAGCTGTGCGATCTCCTCCGGCTCGAAGACCACCACGTCCGCGCCCGGCGGCTCGTCGGCCGTGTCCGGCAGGCGGACGACGATGCCGTCGTCGGACGGCATCACCTGGGCGTCCACCCCGTAGCGCTCGGTGAGCCGGCGGCCGATCGCCAGCGCCCACGGCCCGTTGACCCGGGCGCCGAGCACGCTGTGGACGGCCAGCCGCCAGTCGCCCAGCTCGTCGCGGAACCGCTCGACCACCACCGTGCGGTCGTCGGGCAGGGACCGGGTGGCCTCCTTCTGCTCGCGCAGGTAGGCCATCAGGTTGCCGGCGGCCCAGTCGTCGAGCCCGCCGGCCCGCAGCGCGGCGACGGCGGTCTTGTCGTCCTGCCGCAGCAGGGCGCGCACCCGGGCGCCGATGGCGCGGCCCAGCTCGACGGGCCGGCCGAGCTGGTCGCCCTTCCAGAAGGGCATCTTCGCCGCCTGCCCGGGGGCTGGGGAGACCAGCACCCGGTCGGGCGTGATCTCCTCGATCCGCCAGGACGAGGAGCCGAGCAGGAACACGTCGCCGACCCGCGACTCGTAGACCATCTCCTCGTCCAGCTCGCCGACCCGGGCGGCCCGTTCGGCGCCGGCCAGGAAGACGCCGAAGAGCCCCCGGTCGGGGATGGTGCCGCCGCTGGTCACCGCGAGCCGCTGCGCGCCGGGCCGGCCGGTGAGCGTGTCGGTGGCGCGGTCCCAGACCAGCCGGGGCCGCAGTTCGGCGAACGCGGTGGACGGGTAGCGGCCGGAGAGCATGTCGAGCACGGCGTGCAGGGCCGAGTCGGGCAGCTCGGCGAAGGGCGCCGCCCGGCGGACCAGGACGGCCAGGTCACCGACGTGCCACGGCTCCAGCGCGACCATGGCGACGATCTGCTGGGCCAGCACGTCGAGCGGGTTGCGCGGGTAGTGCAGCTCCTCGATGGCGCCGCCGCCCATCCGCTCGGCCACCACGGTGCAGGACAGCAGGTCGCCCCGGTGCTTGGGGAAGACCACGCCCCGGGAGACCGCGCCGACCTGGTGCCCGGCCCGGCCCACCCGCTGCAGGCCGGCGGCGACGCTGGGCGGCGCCTCGATCTGCACCACCAGGTCGACCGCGCCCATGTCGATGCCCAGCTCCAGGCTGGAGGTGGCCACCACGGCGGGCAGCTGGCCGGACTTGAGCGCCTCCTCGATGTGCTTGCGCTCCTCCCGGGAGACGCTGCCGTGGTGGGCGCGGGCGATCACGGTCGGCGCGCCGGCCGCCCCACCGGCCTGGGCCATCATCTCGGCCGGAGTGCGGCGAACCGGGCCGATGGGGCCGCCCCGCGCGCCGGTGCCCCGGTCCGCGCCGGCGGGCCCGCCCCGTGCGCCCGTGCCGATCGGGCCGTCCCACGTGCCGGTGCCCCGGACCGGGTCGGCGGGGCCGTCCCACGTGCCGGCGCCCCGGTCCGGGTCGGCGGGGCCGTCCCACGCGTCGGCCTCGCGGGCCGGCACGGCCCGGTCGGCCCGCCCGTCGGGCCCGGCGGGCGGGCCGGCCAACTCGTCGGCGGCCAGCTCGTTGAGCCGCGCGCAGAGGCGCTCGGCGGAGCGCCGCGAGTTGGTGAAGACGATGGTCGAGCGGTGTGCCCGGATCAGGGAGAAGACGCGCTCCTCGACCGCCGGCCAGATCGACGCCCGGCGCGGCCCGGGCCCGCCGAGGTCGTCCTCCGGCGGCTCCTGCTCGTCGAGGCGGGTCATGTCCTCCACCGGGACCTGGACGCTGACCTCGATCGTTTTGGCGGTGGGCGGGGCGACGACGTCGACGGGCCGGGCGCCGCCGAGGAAGCGGGCGCACGCGTCGACCGGCCGGACCGTGGCGGACAGGCCGATCCGCTGCGCCGGCGCGGGCAGCAACTCGTCGAGGCGCTCCAGGGAGAGCGCGAGGTGCGCCCCGCGCTTGGTGCCGGCCACCGCGTGCACCTCGTCGACGATGACCGTCTCGACGCCGCGCAGGGAGTCGCGGGCGGCGGAGGTCAGCAGCAGGAACAGCGACTCCGGCGTGGTGATGAGGATGTCCGGCGGGGTGCGGGCGAACGCGCGCCGCTCGTCGGCCGGGGTGTCGCCGGTGCGCATCCCCACGGTGATCTCCGGCGGGGCGACGCCCAGCCGGGTGGCGGCCTGTCGGATCCCGGCCAGCGGCGTGCGCAGGTTGCGCTCGACGTCGACCGCGAGCGCCTTGAGCGGGCTGACGTAGAGCACCCGGCACCGGTGTCGGCGGTCGGCCGGGGCCGGCTCGCGGGCCAGCCGGTCGAGCGACCAGAGGAACGCGGCGAGCGTCTTGCCGGAGCCGGTGGGCGCCACCACCAGCGCGTTGCGGCCGGCGGCGACGGAACTCCAGGCGCCCGCCTGGGCGGCGGTGGGCGCGGCGAAGGCGGCGGTGAACCATTCCCGGGTGGCCGCGCCGAAACCCGCCATCGCATCCGTCACGCCATCCATCCTGCCCCGGCCGTCTGACATCCGGTCCCGGGCGGGCGCGGGTTGTGTCCTGGTCCGGCTCATACGCGATGGTTGTGCCGTTGAACGCGTTAAGTCTTACTTAACTGCTTGCTTGCGGCGCGCAACATAAAGTAACTTCACTCGGAGCCGGCCGGGGGTGGAGGGGATCGGATGACCGTCGAGCAGCGGAGCTTCGAGCCCGGCACCGACGTGCTCATCCGCAAGGTCGACAGTCACCTCGCCGCCGTCCGCGCCGGTCTCGCCGGCCCGGAGTTGGAGTTGGCCGAGCGGCTGGCCGCGGCGCTGCGGGAGCTGGTCGTCTCCACCGCCCAGGCCAGCGCCGCCGACCGGGGCCAGGTGCGCGCCGCGGTGCACTACTTCGTGCTGCGCCGGGAGAGCCGGGGCCGGCTGCTGTCGGTGCGGTCGCTCGCCGCCGCTCAGCGGGTGGTCAACAAGGTGGTGCTCCAGCTCGACCGCCCCGACCTGCTGGTGGAGACCCGCCGGGAGCGCCCCGCCCGGGAGCCCGCCGTCCCCGCCGCCGACATCACCGTCGGCTGACCTCGCCGCACCACGCCCATCGGCCCTGGGCCGGGCAATCCACGGGAAGACGGCAAGGTCAGCCAAGGGACGAATTCCCGCAAAACGGCCCGGCGGGCGGTCATCTGGCGTCTGATCGCACCTAGGTGCCGGCCCACCTCCGGCGCGCGCCGCTGCCACCTCGACCGGGAGTGCGGGTGCTCGTACTGCTGATCCTCCACCTCGTGGCGGCCCTCCTGGCGCCGCTGCTGGTCCGGCGGTGGGGTCCGCGTGCCTGCTACGCGCTGGCGCTGGCGCCGGCCGCCGCCTTCGGCTGGGCGCTGGCCCGCACGCCGGCCGTCCGCGACGGCGGGGCGGTGGTGGAGACGTACCCGTGGATCCGGCAGCTCGGGCTCGACCTGGCGCTGCGGCTGACCACCCTGTCCTGGCTGATGACCCTGCTCGTCGGCGGCGTCGGCGCGCTGGTCCTCGTCTACAGCGCCCGCTACTTCGGCCCCGGGTCGGTCGGGATGGCCCGGTTCGCGGCCGTGCTGGTGGCCTTCGCCGGGGCGATGCTCGGGCTCGTCCTCGCCGACGACCTGCTGCTGCTCTACGTCTGCTGGGAGCTGACCACGATCTTCTCGTACCTGCTGATCGGGCACAGCACGGAGCGGCGTGCCAGCCGCTGGGCGGCCGCTCAGGCGCTGACCGTGACCACCCTCGGCGGGCTGGCCATGCTGGTCGGGTTCATCATGCTCGGCCAGCACGCCGGCAGCTACCGGTGGTCCGAGATCGCCACCGGTCCGCTGCCCGGCGGGACGTACCTGGTCACGGCGGTGCTGCTGATCCTGGCCGGCGCGCTGGCCAAGTCGGCGGTGCTGCCGTTCAGCTCCTGGCTGCCGGTGGCGATGGCGGCCCCCACGCCGGTCAGCGCGTACCTGCACGCCGCCGCGATGGTGAAGGCCGGCGTCTACCTGATCGGGCTGCTCGCCCCGGTGCTGGCGGGCGTCGGCCCGTGGCGGCCGGTCGTGGTGGTCGCCGGCCTGGCGACCATGCTGGCGGGCGGCTGGGCGGCGCTGCGGCAGACCGACCTGAAGCTGCTGCTGGCGTACGGCACGGTCAGCCAGCTCGGCCTGCTCGCCGTGGTCGTCGGGGCGGGCACCCCGGACGCCGCGCTGGCCGGCGTGGCCATGCTGCTGGCCCACGCCCTGTTCAAGGCGGCGCTGTTCCTCGTCGTCGGCATCGTCGACCACGGCGCCGGCACCCGCGACCTGCGGGAACTGTCCGGCCTGGGCCGGCGGGCGCCGCTGCTGGCCACCGTCGCGGTGCTCGCCGCCGCGTCGATGGCCGGCCTGCCGCCGCTGGTCGGCTTCGTCGCCAAGGAGGCCGTGCTGGCCGCCTTCACCGACCGGCCGGTGGTGCTCGCCGTGCTGGTGGCCGGCACCGCGCTCACCGTCGCCTACAGCGCCCGGTTCGTCTGGGGCGCGTTCGCCACCCGGCCCGGCGTGGAGCCCTCCGACCCGGGGCGGATCGCCGTGCCGATGCTCGCCCCGCCGGCCCTGCTGGCCGTCCTCGGGCTGGTCGCCGGCCCGGCCGCCGGGATCCTCGACGGCCTGCTCGCCCCGTACGCCGAACTCTTCGGCACGGTCGGCGGGCACCTGGCGCTGTGGCACGGCCTCAGCCCCGCGCTCGGCTTCTCCGCCCTCGCCGTGGCCGGCGGCGCGGCGCTGCACGCGCTGCGCGGCCCCCTCGCCCCGGCGCTGGCCCGGCTGCACGTCCCGGTCAGCGGCAACCAGGGGTACGAGTGGGTCATCGGCCGATTCGACCGGCTGGCCATCGAGGTCACCAGCGTCACCCAGCGGGGTTCGCTGCCGCAGTACCTCGGGATCATCCTGCTCGCCCTCACGGTGCTGCCCGGTGGGGCGATGCTGGCCACCCGGCCGTGGCGGGACCGGATCGACCTCTGGGACAGCCCGTTGCAGGTCGTGGTGGTGGCCGTGGTGACCGTGGCGGCGGTGCTCGGGGTGGGCGCCCGGCGGCGGCTGACGGCGATGCTGCTGGTGGGGATGACGGGCTACGGCAGCGCGATGCTCTTCGTGCTATACGGCGCGCCGGACCTGGCGCTGACGCAGTTCCTCGTCGAGACCGCGACCATCGCGGTGTTCGTGCTGGTGCTGCGCCGGCTGCCCGAGCGGTTCTCGGCCCGCCCGCGCCGGCGCCGCTGGGCGCGCCGGACGATCGGCCTGGCGGCCGGCGTGGTGGCGGCCGGCCTGGCGCTGACCGCCGCGGCGGCCCGGAACGCGCCCACCATCTCCGACGCCTTCCCCGACCTCGCCGTCAGCCAGGGGTACGGCCGCAACGTGGTCAACGTGACCCTCGTCGACATCCGGGCCTGGGACACGATGGGGGAGCTGGCGGTGCTGGTGGTGGCCGCGACCGGCGTGGCCAGCCTGATCTTCCAGCGGTCCCGGACGGGGCCGCGTCCCCGCCGCCCCGAGCCGTCCGGGCCGGCGCGCCGGCCGGGCCGCCCGGTCTGGCTGCGCGGCGGCGCGACCCTGCACGAGCGGCAGCGCTCCATCGTGCTGGAGGTGGTCACCCGGCTGATCTTCCACACCGTGGTGGTCTTCTCCCTGTTCCTGCTCTTCTCCGGCCACAACGCCCCGGGCGGCGGGTTCGCCGGCGGCCTGGTGGCGAGCCTGGCGCTGGCCGTGCGCTACCTGGCCGGCGGCCGCGACGAACTGGCCGAGGCCGCGCCGGTCGGCGCCGGCACGGTGCTCGGCGCCGGCCTCCTCGTCTCGATCGGCACCGGGGTGATCGCGCTGCTCGCGGGCGGATCGGTGCTCGAGAGCGCCCGGATCGACCTGTGGCTGCCGCTGATCGGCGACTTCTACCTGGTCACGTCCCTCTTCTTCGACGTCGGGGTCTACCTCGTCGTGGTCGGGCTGGTGCTGGACATCCTGCGCAGTCTCGGCGCCGAGGTGGACCGGCACATCGAGGCGGCCAGCGGTTCCGGCGGCGGGCTGCGCGTCGACCGGGGCGGGGAGCGGACGTGAGGCCGGGGGTGGAGGGGCCGACCCTGGTACTGGTCGTCGCCGTCGGCGTGCTGGTCGGTTGCGGGGTCACCCTGCTGCTGGAGCGCAGCCTGACCCGGATCCTGCTCGGCGTCATCCTGCTCAGCAACGGGGTCAACGCGCTCATCCTGATGGGTGGGCGGGCCGGTGCCGCCCCGGTGGTCGGCGCCGCGCCCGCCGGCCGGCTGAGTGACGCGCTGCCGCAGGCCATGATCCTCACCGCGATCGTGATCACCTTCGGGCTGACCGCGTTCCTGCTGGCCGTGAGCTACCGCAGCTGGTACCTGACCGGCGACGACGAGGTCCCCGACGACATCGAGGACCGGCAGATCAGGCGGGCGGCGGAGCGCAACGAGGTGGCCACCGCCGACCTCGGCGGCGAGGGCCCGGACGCCGACCCCGAGCAGGTCGACCCCGAGCTGCCGCGCCGGCTCCGGCCCGGGGACGGTCCCGGATGACCGGGTACGCGCGAGGGGCCGCCCCGTGAGCGCCCTCGTGCCGCTGCCGGTGGTGGTGCCGCTGCTGGGCGCGGCGCTGACCCTGCTGCTGGCCCGGTGGCCGGGGCTGCAACGGGTGGTCAGCGTGGCCTGCCTCGCCGGCACGCTGGTGGTGGCGGCGCTGCTGCTGGTGCAGGCGTACCGGCACGGGCCGGTGGTGGTGCAGGTCGGCGGGTGGCCGGCGCCGGTGGGCATCGTGCTGGTCGCCGACCAGTTGGCCGCGCTGATGCTGGTGGTCTCGTCGGCGGTGACGCTGTGCGTGCTGCTCTACTCCGTCGGGCAGGGCCAGGGGGACTTCGGCGAGACCGTTCCCGTGACCATCTACCACCCCACCTACCTGGTGCTGACCGCCGGCGTGACGAACGCGTTCCTCGCGGGCGACCTGTTCAACCTCTTCGTCGGGTTCGAGATCCTGCTGGCCGCGAGCTTCGTGCTGATCACCCTCGGCGGCACCGAGACGCGGATCCGCACCGGCTCGACGTACGTGGTGGTCAGCATCCTCTCCTCGATGCTGTTCCTCACCGCGGTGGGCCTCGTGTACGCGGCCACCGGCACGCTGAACATGGCCCAGCTCGCCCACCGGCTGGACGCCCTGCCGGACGGCGTACGGCTCAGTCTGCAGCTGATGCTGCTGCTCGCCTTCGGGGTCAAGGCGGCGGTCTTCCCGCTCTCGGCCTGGCTGCCGGACAGCTACCCGACCGCGCCGGCCCCGGTCACGGCGGTCTTCGCCGGCCTGCTCACCAAGGTCGGCGTCTACGCGATCATCCGGACCGAGACGCTGCTCTTCCCCGACGGTCAGGTGGCCGGGCTGCTGATGGTGGTGGCCGGGCTGACCATGGTGGTCGGCATCCTCGGCGCGGTGGCCCAGTCCGACATGAAGCGGCTCTTCTCGTTCACCCTGGTCAGCCACATCGGCTACATGATCTTCGGGGTGGCGCTGAGCACCGTGGCCGGGCTGTCCGGCGCGATCTTCTACGTGGTGCACCACATCACCATCCAGACCACGCTGTTCCTGGTCGCCGGGCTGGTCGAGGAGCGGGCGGGCAGCACCGACCTACGCCGCCTCGGCGGGCTGGCCCGGGTGGCGCCGCTGCTCGGGATGCTCTTCTTCGTGCCGGCCATGAACCTCGCCGGCGTGCCGCCGTTCTCCGGGTTCCTCGGCAAGCTCGGCCTGCTCCAGGCCGGGGTGGCGGCCGGCGGGCCGCTGCCCGGCGCGCTGGTCGCGGCCGGGGCCGTGACCAGCCTGCTCACCCTCTACGTGGCCTCGCGGGTGTGGAACATCGCCTTCTGGCGCGCCCCCCGGCTGGCCACCGCCGAGCCGGCGGTCCGGCTGCCCCGGCTGATGGTCGGCGCGACGGTCGCGCTGGTCGCGCTGGGGCTGGTGCTGACCGTCGTCGCCGGGCCGCTCTTCGACGTCACCGCCGACGCGGCCGTCGACCTGCGCGAGCGCACCCCGTACATCAGTTCCGTGCTGCCCGGCGGTGCCCCGTGAACCCGGAGTCCGGCGCGCCGCCGCGGGAGCGGGCGGCGCGGTGGCGGGACCAGCTGATCGCCCTCGGCTGGCTGGTGCTGGTCTGGAGCCTGCTCTGGGGCGAGTTCTCCTGGGGCAACCTGGTCGGCGGGGTGCTGGTGGCCGCGGCGGTGCTGCTGTTCTTCCCGCTGCCGCCGGTCACCTTCGGCGGGCGGCTGCGCCCCGGGCCGCTGCTGGTCTTCCTGGCGCGTTTCGTCGGCGAGCTGGTCAGCGCCAGCCTGCACGTCGCCCGGATCGCGGTGCAGCCGGGCTACCGGCCGCGGGGCGCGATCATCGCGGTCCGGCTGCGCGTGCGTACCGACCTGAATCTGGCGCTCACCGCCGAGGCGGTCTCGTTGGTGCCGGGCACCCTGATCATCGAGGTGGACCGGGACGCCGGGGTCCTCTACGTGCACGTGCTCGACGTCCACGGCCCGCAGGACCTGACCGACAGCCGGGAGCGGATCCTCGCCGTCGAGCGGCGGATCGTCCGGGCGGTCGGCTCCGCCGCGGAGCTGCGCCAGGTGGCCACCGATCCCGTCGAGAGGGGTCCCGAACCGTGACCGCGTTCCTCGTCGTCGTCCTCACCGTCCTGTTCTCGGTGACCGCGCTGCTCGCGCTGGCCCGGCTCTACCGGGGGCCGTCCCTGATCGACCGCGTGGTCGCCGCCGACATGCTGCTCGCCACCATGGTCGGCGCCGTCGGCGCCGAGGCGGCGGTGAACCGCCACGCCACCACCCTGCCGGTGCTGGTGGTGCTCTCCCTGCTCGGCTTCATCGGCTCGGTGTCGCTGGTCCGCTTCGCCGCCCGCGAGAAGGAGGAGGGGTGATGGTCGGCACCGTCGCCGACTGGCTCGGCGCCGGCTGCCTGGTGGCCGGCGCGCTGCTGAGTCTCGCCGCCGGCATCGGGGTGCTGCGCTTCCCGGCCACGCTGGACCGGATGCACGCGGCCACCAAGCCGCAGGTGCTCGGGGTGCTGCTCCTGCTGCTCGGCGTGGCCCTGCGGCTGCGCGCCCCGGCCGACCTGGGCATGTTGGCCCTGGTCGGGATCTTCCAGCTGGCGACCGCTCCGGTGGCCGCGCAGATGATCGGCCGGGCCGCCTACCGCACCGGCCGGGTGGACCCCGACCTCCTCGACGCCGACGAGCTCGCCGACCGCTGACGCGCGCCGTCCGCACCGCCGGGCCCGCGGGCGTCCCAATTCGGGGAATGCGGCGATTCTGAGTCTTGCGTCTTGCCGGGGGGCCGGTCCCGCTGCACGCTTCGCAATGATGGCTATCGATCAATGGCCGTCCCCGGTGACCGTCCACCCGGCGGGAGCCGGACCCCGCCCCCTCCGGAGGACCCATGAGACCTCGTACCCCCCGCTCCGCCTGGCTGGCCGCGGTGGCCGTGGCGGCGGCGGTCGTGACCGCCTCCGCGGCGACCGCCGCGCCCACCGGTGCCGCCCCCGCCGCCCCCGCCGCCCCCGCCGCACCGGCCGCACCGGCCGCCCCCGCCGGCGGGCCGGCGGCGCTGGCCGCGCCCGACGTCCCGCTGGCCAACGTGAAGGCACACCTGTCCCAGTTCCAGTCCATCGCCACCGCCAACGGCGGCAACCGGGCGCACGGCCGCCCCGGCTACCTCGCCTCCGTCAACTACGTCAGGGGCCAGCTCGACGCGGCCGGGTTCAGCACCGTGGTGCAGTCGTTCACCTACAACGGCGCCACCGGCTACAACCTGATCGCCGACTGGCCCGGCGGCGACCCGAACCAGGTGGTGATGACCGGGGCGCACCTGGACGGCGTCACCGCGGGCCCGGGCATCAACGACAACGGCTCCGGCTCGGCGGCGATCCTGGAGACCGCCCTCGCGGTGGCGCGCAGCGGCTTCACCCCCACGAAGCACCTGCGCTTCGGTTGGTGGGGCGCCGAGGAGCTCGGGCTGCGCGGCTCGCAGTACTACGTGAACAACCTGCCGTCGACCGAGCGCACCAAGATCAAGCAGTACCTCAACTTCGACATGGTCGGCTCGCCCAACGCCGGCTACTTCGTCTACGACGGCGACAACTCCGACGGGGTGGGCTCCGGGCCGGGCCCGGCCGGCTCGGCGCAGATCGAGCAGACCATCCAGGCGTACTTCACCTCGATCGGCGTGCCCACCCGGGGCACCGACTTCGACGGCCGCAGCGACTACGGGCCGTTCATCAGCGTCGGCATCCCGGCCGGCGGCACCTTCACCGGGGCGGAAGGGATCAAGTCCAGCACCCACGCCTCGCTCTGGGGCGGCACGGCCGGCCAGGCGTTCGACCCGTGCTACCACCGCTCCTGCGACACCACCGCCAACATCAACGACACCGCTCTGGACCGCAACGCCGACGCGATCGCGTACACGGTGTGGGCGCTGGCCGGGGCCCCGCCGGGCAGCACGGTCTGGAGCGACACCTTCGAGACCGCGACCGGTTGGACCGCGAACCCGGCCGGCACCGACACCGCCACCCTCGGCCGGTGGGAGCGCGGCGACCCCGCGGCCACCAGCTCCGGCGTGGCCACTCAGCTCGGCACGACCGTCAGCGGCAGCTACGACCTGGTCACCGGGCCGCTCGCCGGCAGCAGCGCCGGGGCGTACGACCTCGACGGCGGGGTGAGCACCATCCAGTCGCCGGCGATCACGCTGCCGTCGACCGGCACGCTGACCCTCTCGTTCTCCTGGTACCTGGCCCACCTGAACAACGCCAGCAGCGCCGACTACCTGCGCGTACGGGTGGTGGGCAGCGGCACCGTCACGGCGCTGAACGCGACCGGGGCCGCGACCAACCGGGCGGCGGCCTGGCAGAGCGCCGGCGTCGACGTCTCGGCCCTGCGGGGACAGACCGTACGGATCGTGGTCGACGCGGCCGACGCGAGCGGCGCCAGCCTCGTCGAGGCGGCCGTGGACGACGTGAGGATCACCCAGAGCTGAGCCGGCACGGCCCCTGTCCACGCCGGGTAACGGCCCCCTGTCCGCCGGGCAACGGCCCCCTGTCCACGCCGGGTAACCGGACGACAGGGGGCCTTCGACGCACCTTCAGCGGGCGTACAGCCGGCGCAGATAAAATGGCCGCATGATCGACTCCTCTGCCCAGGAGGGCAGCAGTAGCCAGCCGGGTCCTGCCCGGCGTATCCCGACCCCGACGTCCCCGGGAGCCCTGAGCGACCCGTGTTGATCGTCGTTGGTCTCCTCTTCATCATCGTGCTCACCGCCGCCACCGGTTACTTCGTGGCCCAGGAGTTCGGTTACGTCGCCGTCGACCGGGGCAGGCTCAAGCAGCTCGCCGACGACGGCGACAAGGCCGCCGCCCGGGCCCTGGAGGTGACCGGACGGCTGTCGTTCATGCTCTCCGGCGCGCAGCTCGGCATCACCGTCACGGCCCTGCTGGTCGGTTACGTCGCCGAGCCGTTCCTCGGCGCCGGGCTGGCCGAACTCCTCGGGGTGGCCGGCGTCTCCACGGCGGTCAGCCTGCCGCTCTCGGTCGTCCTGGCCCTGGTCATCGCGACCGTGGTGCAGATGGTCCTGGGCGAGCTGGCCCCGAAGAACCTCGCCATCGCCCGGGCCGAGCCCCTGGCCAAGGCCCTGAGCCGCTCCACCCTGATGTACCTCAAGGTGGCCGGTCCGCTGATCAAGCTCTTCGACCGCGCCGCGGTGCGGCTGCTCCGCCGCGTCGGCATCGAGCCGATCGAGGAGCTGCCCAGCGGCGCCACCCCGGAGGACCTGGAGCAGATCATCGCCGAGTCCCGCCAGGAGGGGCACCTGACCGCCGAGATGTCCACGCTGCTCGACCGGGGGCTCGACTTCCGCGAGCTGACTGCGGGCGAGGCCATGGTGCCCCGCGTCGACGTGCACACCGTACGCGCGCACGAGCCGGTCAGCCGGGTGGTGGAGCTGCTGGACACCGGCAAGTCCCGCTTCCCCGTGCGCGGCGCGGAGGGCGTCGACGACCTGATCGGCGTCATCGGCATCGCCGACGTGCTCGGGGTGCCCCCCGAGCGGCGCGGGACCACCCCGGTCAGCGCGGTCGCCGGCCCGCCGTTGCTGGTGCCGGAGACGCTGCCGCTGCCGACCGTGCTGGACCGGCTCCGCTCCGGCCACCGGCAGCTCGCCTGCGTGGTCGACGAGTACGGCGGCTTCGCCGGCGTGATCACGCTGGAGGACATCGCCGAGGAGCTGGTCGGCCCGATCCGGGACGAGGACGACCCGCCCGAGCGGGCCCCGGCCCGGCAGGAGGACGGCTCCTGGGTGGTGCCCGCGCGCTGGCGCATCGACGAGGTCGCCGACAGCACCGGCATCGAGCTGCCCGAGGCCCCGGAGTACGACACCCTCTCCGGCCTGGTCATGCGGGAGCTGGGCCGGGTGCCCGAGGTCGGTGACCGGCTGGAGATCAGCCTGCCCGCCGACGGCGAGGACGGCGCGGTCGAGCCGCGCGCCCTGGTCGAGGTGCTGGCCGTCGACCGGCACGTGGCCGACTCGGTCCGGCTGCGGCTCGCCGAGTCCGGGGAGGTGTCCGAGTGAGCCCGGGCATCGCACTGTTCACGTCGGTGATCCTGCTGGCGCTGAACGGCTTCTTCGTGGCCGCCGAGTTCGCCCTGGTGGCCAGCAAGCGCTACCGCCTCGAGCAGGCGGCGGCCGGGGGCGGCCGGGCCGCCCGGGCCGCCCTGGAGGGCGTACGCGAGCTGTCGCTGATGCTCGCCGGCGCGCAGCTCGGCATCACGCTGTGCACCCTGGGGCTCGGTGCGCTCGCCGAGCCGGCGATCGAGCACCTGCTCAGCCCGCTGCTGCACGCGGTCGGGCTGCCGGACGCCGCGAGCCACGCGGTCGCGCTGGTCTTCGCCCTCAGCCTGGTCACCTTCCTGCACCTGGTGGTCGGCGAGATGGCGCCGAAGTCCTGGGCGATCACCGACGCCGAGCGCTCGGCGATGCTGCTGGCGTTGCCGTTCCGCGCCTTCGCGCGGGTCGCCCGGCCGGTGCTGTCGGTGATGAACGCCCTGGCCAACGCGATGCTGCGGCTCGCCAAGGTCAACCCGCAGGACCAGCTCGCCCAGGTGCACGGCCCCGACGAGCTGCGCATCCTGCTGGAGCAGTCCCGCGAGCACGGGCTGCTCGGCGTCGAGCAGCACCAGTTGCTGACCAGCATGCTGGAGTTGCAGGGCACCACGGTGGCCCAGGTGATGGAGCCGTTCCACCAGATGGTGACGGTCCGCCGGGACGAGGACGCCGCCCGGATCGAGCAGGTCAGCCGCGACAGCGGCCGGTCGCGGCTGGCCGTGCTGGACGCGAACGGCGACGTCTGCGGCCTCGTCCACGTCCGGGAGGCGGTGCGGGCCACCACCACGGGCCGCAGGGTCACCGCCGGCGACCTGATGACCAGCGCGTTCACCCTGCCCGCCGCGGCCACGGTGACCGACGCGGTGGCGGCGATGCGGGCCCGGCAGTCCCAGCTCGCGCTCGTGCGCAACGGCGGCGGCCCCACCCGGCCGATCGGGTTCGTCGCGCTGGAGGACCTCCTGGAGGAGGTCATCGGCGAGTTCGACGACGAGACCGACCCGGTGCCGCGCGGCCGACGGATGAGGTGAGACCCGCGGGCCGCCCCCGGTGAGGCGTGGGGGCGGCCCGGCGTGGTCCGGCCCGTCGGGACCGTGCGGTCTTCGGCGAAGACCGCACGGACGCCCGCCAGGTCCGCGAGGCTGGAGGGACCGGGCCGGGTTGGCGCACCGACCGATACCGGGTGGCGCACGGGCCGATACCGGGTGGCGCACGGGCCGGTAATGGGTGGCGCAGGGCCCCGGCCCGGCGGCGCCCGGACTGCACGGGGTGACCCCGCGCGCCCGACCGCGGCGAGGCCGGTCCCGGCGGGTCCGCCGGGGCGCGGGATGCGGACGGGGGAGTGCGGGTGCGGTTGACCGGGGTGTCGCCGGAGTCCGGGTGGACCGGGCTCTCCGTCCGCACCGCCCTGGCCAACCCGAGCACCCGCCCCGGCCTGCGGCTGCCCGGGCGGGTCACGGTCATCGCCGGCTCGACCGACGTGCCGGTGCTGCACGTCCGGCTCGGCCTGGTCACCACGGCGGAGCCGGACGACCCGGAGGCGCCCCGCCGCCTGGTGCAGTTCCACCAGGCGACCCTCGCCGACGGCTTCGTGCTGCGGGCCGGGCGGGGCCGCACGATCCCGTTCGAGTTCCCGCTGCCCTGGGAGACCCCGGTGACCATCTTCGGCGGGGTGCCCCTGCTCAGCCTGCGGATGGGGCTGCGCACCGAGGTGGCGGTCGAGCCGCAGCTCGACCAGGGCGCGATGGTGCCGGTTTTCGTGCACCCGCTGCCCACCCAGGCGCACATCCTGGCCGCCCTCGACACGCTGGGCTTCAGCATGCGCCAGGCCGGCCTGGTCGACGCCCGACTGCCGGGGGTGGAACAGACCCTGCCGCTGCACCAGCGGCTGGGATTCTGGGTGGCGCCGCTCTACGCCGGGCCGATCACCGAGCTGGAGCTGATCTTCATCGCCAACCCGGCCGGCCTGGAGGTCATCTTCTGGCTGGACCGGCGGCTGGCCCTGGCCGGGATCACCCACCAGAGCATCAGTCGCTTCCGGATCTGGCACGTCGGCGCCGACCGGCGGGACTGGGTGGCGACGGTGGACGGCTGGCTGCGCGCGGCGATCAACCGGCACGCCGCGGCCGCCGCGCACGCCGACTGGTCCGCGACCATCGCGGAGTCGGCGCACGTCAGCCGCCCGCCGGACGAGCCCACCCGCCCCGGCTTCGGGCTAGGCGGCACCGCCGGCGGAGCCGGCATCGGCGGCTCCGGCGATGGCACCTGACCACCCACCCCCACCCTCACCCTCGCTCCCGCCGATCTTGCCCTTTGCGCCCCGGCACATCGGACCTACCGCCCATAACGGGGGCCGAACGTGCAGGATCGCGGGGAGGCCGGGCGGGGATAGCGGGGAGGAGGAAGGTCAGACGGTGGCGGTGGCGAGTTTCAGGCTGAAGCCGAGGAAGAGGGCGGCGACGCCGGTGGTGGCGCCGGCGGCGAGGCGGCGGCGCTGGCGGAACTGGGCCGCCAGGAACGTCCCGGCGAAGATCAGCGCGGTCAGGTAGAGCGCGCTGGTGACCTGGGCGATCAGCCCGAGCAGGAGGAACGACAGCGCCGGCCACGCGTAGCCCGGGTCGACGAACTGGATGAAGAACGAGACGAAGAACAGGATCGCCTTCGGGTTGAGCAGGCTGACCACGAGCGCCTTGCGGAACGGGCTGCGCATCGCCACCGGCTCCGCGGCGTCGATCAGCCGCGGCGTGGCCGGGTCGTTGCGGTCGCGCCAGCGCCGCCACGCGCCGCGCAGCATCGTCAACCCCACGTAGCCGAGGTACGCGGCGCCGGCGTACTTGATCACCAGGAAGAGCGGCGGGTACGCCTTGAGCAGCGAGGCCACCCCGGCGGCGGAGAGGAACATCAGCACCCCGTCGCCGACGAAGACCCCGCCGGCGGCCCGGTAGCCGGCGGCCACACCGCGCTGCGCGGCGGTGGAGAGCACGAAGAGGGAGTTGGGCCCGGGCAACAGCACGATCGCCACGGTGCCCAGCACGTACGTCCAGATGTCGGTGATGCCCAGCACGCCCGACATCATCAGGCCACGGGTGCCGTCCGGCGAAGCCTTTCCCGCAGCGCGACCTGTGCGTTTGGCCACTCGTCGACGGTCATCGAATACTGCACGGTGTCCCGCCACGAGCCGTCCGGGCGGAGCTTGTGCATCCGCAGCACCCCCTCGCGGGACGCGCCGAGGCGCTCGATCGCCCGCTGGGAGCGCTCGTTGCGGATGTCGGTGTGCCAGACCACCCGCACCGCGCCCAGCTCCTCGAAGGCGCGGGTGAGCAGCAGCAGCTTCGCCTCGGTGTTGATCCCCGTACGCCACCACGGCCGGCCCAGGAAGGTGTAGCCGATCGCCACCGACCGGCGCTCCGGGTCCACCTCGTAGTAGGAGGTGGTGCCGACCACCGCGCCGGTGACGGCGCAGCGCTGCACCCACGGCACCCGCTCGCCCCGGTGGTGGGCGGCCAGCGCGGCGGCGACCACCTCGGCGGTGCCGGCGGGGTCGGCCGGCAGCGGGCTGCCCAGGTGCTGCCAGACCTCCGGATCGGCGGTCGCCGCGTGCAGCTCGTCGGCGTGCGCGAGGTCGAGGGGTTCCAGCACCACGTGTTCCCCGCGCAGCACTGCGGCTTCCCGCCACGGCGTGAGGGCCGGCCGCAGGTACGCCGGCACCGGCGCGGTCACCCCGGCGTCCGGCTCGGGCAGCCCGGCGGTGAGCCGCAGCGGCACCACCCCGGCCCAGTGCGGCAGGGCGAGGTCGGCCTCGTCGTCGCGTACCCCGCCGGTGCGGGAGCGGACGGAGACCTCCCGCAGCGGGAGGGCCAGCACGGCGGTCTCGGCCAGCTCCCGGCGCGACGGCGGTCGGCTGTCGGCGCTGCGCCCGGCGCCGACCTTCTCCACCAGCGCGGTGAGCACCCGCGCCTTCTCCCGCTCGTCGGTGACCAGGTGCGCGGTGCCGTACGCGACGACCGACCGGTAGTTGGCGCTGTGGTTGAACTGGGAGCGCGCGTAGACCAGGCCGTCGAGCAGGGTCACCGTGACGCAGGCCGGCAGCCCGTCGCCCCGGGCGGCGAGCAGTGGCCGGCTGCCGGTGGAGCCGTGCAGGTAGAGGGTGTCGTCGATGCGGACGTGCAGGGTGGGCAGCACCCGGGGCTCGCCGTCGACGGTGAACCCGAGCGCGCAGTGGTACGCCTCGTCGAGGATCGCGTGCGCGGCGGCGGCGTCGTAGCTCATCCGGTCCCGGGAGCGGCTGGCGGTGGTCCGGTCGGTGCGTGCGTACATGCGCCCGCCTTTGTTCTAGTACAATCTCCGATTTGTGTCAGCACGCTATCAGGTCACCGGAGCGACGGCCGTCGAGATTTCGGCCAGCATCGAGTCGGGCATCCGTTCCGCCGCCCTCGCCCCCGGCGCCGCCCTCCCGGCGGTGCGCGCGCTCGCCGCCCAGCTCGCGGTCAGCCCGGCCACCGTGGCCCGGGCCTACCAGGAGCTGCGCCAGCGGGGCCTGGTGGTCACCGCCGGCCGGCACGGCACCCGGGTCCGGCCCCGCCCGCCGGTGGCGGCCCGCCGCTCCGCGCTGCGCCCGCCACCCGCCCCCGGCCTGCGTGACCTCTCCCTGGGCGAGCCCGACCCGCGGCTGCTGCCGCCGCTGGGGGCGCACCTGGCCGGGCTCGCGGCCGACGCCGGGCCGCCCGTCGGTTACTCGGCCGCCGGGGTGCTGCCCGAACTGGCCGAGGCGGCCCGGGAGCGGCTGGCCGCCGACGGCGTGCCGGCGGCGGAGCTGACCCTCACCGGCGGCGCCCTGGACGGCATCGAGCGGCTGCTCGGCGCGCACCTGCGCCCCGGCGACGCGGTCGCCGTCGAGGACCCGGGCTGGGCCAACCTGCTCGACCTGGTCGCCGCGCTCGGGCTGCGGCCGATCGGGGTGCCGGTCGACGACGACGGCCCGCTCGCCGAGGGCGTCCGGGCCGTGCTCGCCGCCGGGGCCCGGGCGCTGATCGTGACCAGCCGGGCGCAGAACCCCACCGGCGCGGCGGTCTCCGCCGGGCGGGCCGCGGAGCTGCGTACGCTGCTCGCCGGCCGGTCCGACCTGCTGCTGATCGAGGACGACCACGCCGCCGAGCTGGCCCGCGTACCGCTGCACCCGCTCGCCGGGGCGACCCCGACGTGGGCCTTCGTCCGCTCGGTGAGCAAGCCGTTCGGTCCCGACCTGCGGCTGGCCGTGCTGGTGGGGGACGAGACCACGGTGGCCCGGGTGGCCGGCCGGGCCCGGGTCGGCGCCGGCTGGGTCTCCACCGTGCTGCAACGGCTGGTCCTGTCGCTGTGGCGCGACCCGGCGGTGGCCGGGCTGGTGGACCGGGCCGCCGCCAGCTACGAGCGGCGGCGCGGGGCGCTGGTCGACGCGCTCGCCGGCCACGGCCTCGCCGCCCACGGGCGCAGCGGCATCAACGTGTGGCTGCCGGTGGCGGACGAGACCAGCGCGCTGACCGCACTGCGCGACGCCGGTTGGGCGGTCGCGCCCGGCGCGCTCTACCGGATCGCCGGCCCGCCGGGGCTGCGAATCACCGTCAGCTCGCTGGACGACGGCGAGGTCGCACCGCTCGCCGACGCCGTCGCCCGCGCCGTCCGGCCCGCCGTGTCATCCGGTTTCACCGCATGACCCCGCGCCCGGGCCGGCGACGTGCCGGTGTGCCGGGCGCGGGCGTGACCGGACGCCGGGTGGGTAAGCGCGGTGCCGGAGGTGGACGACCATGGCTTCGTCGGGATCGAGGAGGGGCGTCTGGATCGCCGTCGTGGTGGCGGTGATCGTGCTCGTGATCGTGGTGATCGCGCTGGCGTCCGGCGGCGGCGACGGCGGCGGCGGATACTGACGGGTGGCCGCGGTGGGACGTCGTGCGGAGGCAGGGCGGACCGGCATCGCGGCCCGAACGGGTATATAACAGTCGACATGGCCGAGCAGACCGAGACCGCGCCGGGCGCGCAGAAGTTCATCCCGCCGCAGGCCGACACCCTCGACGACCTGCGCGCCGCCGCCGCCGGCTGCCGGGGCTGCGAGCTGTACCGGGACGCGTCGCAGACCGTGTTCGGTCGCGGCGACGCCGGCGCGCGGGTGGTCTTCGTCGGCGAGCAGCCCGGTGACATGGAGGACCAGAAGGGGCTGCCGTTCGTCGGCCCCGCCGGTCGGCTGCTCCGCAAGGCGGTCGACGACGCCGGGCTCGATCCCGGGCACATCTACCTGACGAACGCCGTGAAGCACTTCAGGTTCGAGCTGCGCGGCAAACGGCGCATCCACCAGACCCCGGACCGGGTGCACGTCACGGCCTGCCGGCCCTGGCTGGTGGCCGAGTTCGCCCAGTTGCGCCCGGAGATCGTGGTGGTGCTCGGCGCCACCGCGGCCAAGGCGCTGCTCGGCCCCACGTTCCGGGTCACCCGGCAGCGCGGCGAGCTGCTGCCCTGGCCGGCGTCGGCCCAGCACCCGGAGGACTTCAAGCGGGTGCCGGTGGACGCGAAGGGCACCGTCGCCGACGCCCCGCCGGCCCGGCTGCTGGCCACCATCCACCCGTCCGCCGTGCTCCGCGCCGACAACCAGGACAAGGCGTACGAGGGGCTGGTCGCCGACCTTGCCGTGGCCGCCCGCGCCCTCGCCGGCTGAGCCGTCACCGAGCCACCCGTCGGCCCCTGGGCAGGGCGGGTGCGCGGTGCCACACTGGCGGCCATGGAGCAGCATCTCTACGAGCGCGACCACGAGGACTTCCGCGAGCTGTGCCGCGAGTTCCTGGACCGGGAGGCCGTGCCCCACCACGAGCGTTGGGAGGCCGCCGGGATCGTCGACCGCGAGGTGTGGCGTCGGGCCGGGGCGGCCGGTCTGCTGGGCACGGACGTCGACCCGGAGTACGGCGGCGGCGGGCAGCGGGACTTCCGGTTCAACGCGGTGCTGGCCGAGGAGATCGTCGCCGCCGGCTGCACCGGCCTCGGCCTCGGCCTGCACAACGACGTGGTGGCGCCGTACCTGACCGAGCTGACCACGGAGGACCAGCGCAAGCGCTGGCTGCCCGGGTTCTGCTCCGGCGACCTCGTCACGGCGATCGCGATGAGCGAGCCCGGCGCCGGCTCCGACCTCGCCGGGATCCGCACGAGCGCGGTCCGCGACGGCGACAGTTGGGTGCTCAACGGCCAGAAGACCTTCATCACCAACGGGGAGATGGCCGACCTGGTGGTCGTGGTCGTCCGCACCGCGCCGGACCAGGGCGCGCACGGGGTGAGCCTGGTCGCCGTGGAGGACGGCACCCCCGGCTTCTCCCGCGGCCGACGGCTGGCCAAGGTCGGGCTGAAGGCCAACGACACCGCCGAGCTGTTCTTCGCGGACTGCCGGGTGCCGGCGGAGAACCTGATCGGCACCGAGAACCACGGCTTCTACCACCTGATGGCCAACCTGCCCCGGGAGCGGCTCAGCATCGCGGTCGCCGCGGTGGCCGCCGCCGAGCGGCTGCTCGCCGTCACCCTCGACTATGCCCGCTCCCGGCAGGCGTTCGGCCGGCCGATCGGCGCGTTCCAGCACAACCGCTTCCTCCTGGCCGAGCTGGACACCGAGGTCACCATCGCGCGCACCTTCGTCAACCACTGCGTCGCGGAGTACAACGCCGGCCGGCTCTCGGTCACCGACGCGGCCAAGGCGAAGTGGTGGACCACCGAGCTGCAGAACAAGGTCGCCGACCGCTGCGTGCAACTGCACGGCGGCTACGGCTACATGCTGGAGTACCCGGTGGCGAAGGCGTGGCTGGACGGGCGGGTGCAGACGATCTACGGCGGCACCACCGAGATCATGAAGGAGATCATCGGCCGCGGCCTGGGCCTGTAGAACAGGCGGGGGAGGGGTGCGGCCGGGGCGGACCGGCTGCGGGGCGGCGTGCCGGTTGCGCAAGGATGAGACGGGCACCCCGCCCCTTACCGCCGAAGGAGCCGCCGATGGCCACCGACCTCGCCGCGCCACTCGCCGCGCCCGACGTCACGCCGATCCAGCGGCGTACCCTGCGGCTGCTCTTCGTCACCCAGATCGTCGGCGGGATCGGGGTGACGGTCGGCGTCGCCGTCGGGGCGCTGCTCGCCGCGGACATCGCCGGCACCGCCGTGGCCGGGCTGGTGAGCAGCGCCGCCGTGGTGGGCGGGGCCCTGCTCGCGGTGCCGGTCACCCGGATCATGAACGGCCACGGCCGGCGGCCCGGCCTGGTCGTGGCCTATCTCGCCGGCGCGGCCGGCGGCGCCCTGGTGGTGTTCGCCGCCGTCACCCGCTGGGTCCCGCTGCTCTTCCTCGGCATGCTCCTCTTCGGCGGCGGCAGCGCGGCCAACCTCCAGGCCCGCTACGCCGCGGTGGACCTGGCCGAGCCGGCGCGGCGGGGCCGTCAGCTCGCCCTGATCGTCTGGGCCACCACCATCGGCGCGGTCGCCGCGCCGAACTTCGCCGCGTTCGCGGACCGCACCACCAGCGGCTGGGGGCTGCCGGCGCTGGCCGGTCCGTTCGCGTTCAGTGCCGTCGCGCTGGCGCTGGCCGCCGGCGTGATCCTGGCGCTGCTGCGGCCCGACCCGCTGCTGACCGCGCGCCGGCTGGCGGCGGTCGTCGTCCCGCCGGTCACCCCGCCGCCGGACGCCGTCGTCCCGGCCGCCCCGTCGCCGGACGCCGTTCCCGCCGTCACCCCGCCGCCGGACGCCGTCGTCGCGCCGGCACCGACCGGCCGGCGCGGCGTGGGTATGCGGGCCGCCTGGTCGGTCGTACGCGCGCGCCCGGCCGCCCGGCTCGGCATCGCCGCGGTGGCGGTCGGGCACCTGGTCATGGTCGCGGTGATGGTGATGACCCCGGTGCGCCTGCACGAGTGGCACGCCGACGCCGACGTGCTGCGGGTGGTCGGTCTCGTGCTGAGTCTGCACATCGCCGGCATGTACGCCCTCGCCCCGGTGGCCGGCTGGCTCACGGACCGCCTCGGCCGCCGGGCGGTGATCCTCGGCGGCGTCGGGCTACTGCTCGTGGCGTGCGCGGTCGCCGGCACCGCCGGGCACCACACGGCCCGGCTCTCGATCGGGCTGTTCCTGCTCGGCCTGGGCTGGTCGGGGACCATGGTGGCCGGTTCCACCCTGCTGTCGGAGTCGGTGCCGGTGGGGATCCGGCCGAGCGTCCAGGGGCTCTCCGACCTGACCATGGGACTGGCCGGCGCCGCCGCCGGGGCGGTCAGCGGGTTTGTCATGGAGGTGGCGGGTTATCCGGTGCTCGCCCTGCTCGCGGCGGTCGCGGCGGTGCCCCTGGTGGCGCTAGCGTTGCGTCCGGTGCCGGCGGGCGCACCGGACGAGGAGGACTGATCACGTGCGGCTGACCGACTTCTGGTCGCGGTTGGAGGAGGCGTTCGGCCCCGCCTACGCGGCCAGCATCGCCCGCGACCAGGTGCTCTCCCAGCTCGGCGGCCGGACCGTCGAGCAGGCGCTGGCATCGGGTGAGCAGGCGCACGTCGTGTGGCGGGCGGTCTGCGCCGCCTATCCCGACCGGGTGCCCGCGCGACTACGCTGAGCAGCCATTTCGTCGCTTCCGCGTGTCGCTTGCCGACTCGTACACCTGTTCGGCTATTGTCCACAGCGGGGTGCTCGTCCACAGCTCACGGCCCGTCGGCTGGTTTTCTGTCGGACCCAGCGCCTAGCGTGTCCGCGTGACGCGAAGCTCAGGAAAGACGCCGGCGAAGGCAGGGGTGGCAACGATGGCAGCAGGGCCTGACCGGGAGAAGGCACTCGACCTTGCTCTCGCTCAGATCGACAAGCAGTTCGGCAAGGGCTCGGTGATGCGGCTCGGGGAGCGGCCGGTCATCCAGACCGCGGTCATCCCCACCGGGTCGATCGCCCTCGACGTGGCGCTCGGCGTGGGCGGCCTGCCCCGCGGCCGGGTCGTCGAGATCTACGGTCCGGAGTCCAGCGGTAAGACCACCGTCGCGCTGCACGCCGTGGCCAACGCACAGCGGGCCGGCGGCATCGCCGCCTTCGTCGACGCCGAGCACGCGCTCGACCCGGAATACGCGAAGGCCCTCGGCGTCGACACCGACGCCCTGCTGGTCTCCCAGCCCGACACCGGTGAGCAGGCGCTGGAGATCGCGGACATGCTGGTCCGCTCCGGCGCGCTCGACATCATCGTGATCGACTCGGTGGCCGCGCTGGTGCCGCGCGCCGAGATCGAGGGCGAGATGGGCGACAGCCACGTGGGTCTGCAGGCCCGGCTGATGAGCCAGGCGCTGCGGAAGATCACCGGTGTGCTCAACAACACCGGCACCACCGCGATCTTCATCAACCAGCTCCGCGAGAAGATCGGCGTGATGTTCGGCAGCCCCGAGACCACCACGGGTGGCCGGGCGCTGAAGTTCTACGCCTCGGTCCGGCTCGACGTGCGCCGCATCGAGAGCCTCAAGGACGGCACCGACGTGGTCGGTAACCGCACCCGGGTCAAGGTCGTGAAGAACAAGGTCGCCGCGCCGTTCAAGCAGGCCGAGTTCGACATCATGTACGGCAAGGGCATCTCCCGCGAGGGCTCGCTGATCGACGTCGGCGTCGAGCAGGCGATCATCCGCAAGTCCGGCGCCTGGTACACCTACGACGGCGACCAGCTGGGCCAGGGCAAGGAGAAGGCCCGCGAGTTCCTCCGGGAGAACCCGGACGTGGCCGCCGAGATCGAGAAGAAGATCCTGGAGAAGCTCGGCGTCGGGGTCGGTGCGGGCGACGCCGCCGGTGGCCCGGAGCTGCCGCCGGTCGACTTCTGACCGGTCAGTGACCGGTGGCAGGACGACGCGCCCGCACGGGGCGGGGCTGGGATGCCAGTCCGCCCCGCGCGGGTGACGGCACCACGACGCCCCGACCCCGCCGGGGTCGCCGCGGCCGTGCCGAGGAGACCGACCCCGAGGCGCCCCCCGCCCCGCCGCCCGACGAGGCGGAGGTGGCGCGGGAGATCTGCCTGCGCCAGCTCGCCGTCCGGCCGCGCACCCGGGCCGAGCTGGCCGGGGCACTGGCGAAGCGGGGGATCTCCGAGGAGGTCTCCGCGGCGGTGCTCGACCGCTACGACGAGGTCGGCATCATCGACGACGCCGCCTTCGCGCGGGCCTGGGTGTCCAGCCGGCACGCCGGCCGGGGCCTGGCCCGCCGGGCGCTCGCCAACGAGCTGCGTCAGCGCGGTGTCGACGGCGAGGTCGCCAGCGAGGCCCTCGGCGAGCTGGACGAGGAGACCGAGGCCGAGACCGCCCGCGCCCTGGTGGAGCGGAGGCTGCGGTCCGCCCGCGGCGAGCCGGACGCGGTCTTCCGGCGGCTGGTGGCGATGCTGGCCCGCAAGGGCTACCCGCCCGGCGTGGCGATCCGGGCGGTGAAGGACGCGCTCGCCGCGCAGAGCGCCGAGGCGGCCGAGTTCGCCGAGCAGATCGACGCCGACGCGCTCGCCGACGCCGAGGGCGAGCTCGACCGCGACAGCCGCTCCGTCGACTGAGCGCAGCCGACGGCGAGCCACCTGCCGGGGGCCTGACCGACGTGGCCGGAGGCCGGTCGCGGGGTGGCAGCTACCGCTGCCTGGGCGACGGGACGCGCACGGCGGCCATGCCCGCAGCCGTGGCCGCCGCGACGCCCAGGTCGGTGTCCTCGAAGACCAGGCAGGACTCCGGTGGGACGCCGAGGAGCCGGGCGGCGAGCAGGAACCCCTCCGGGTCGGGCTTGGCCCTGGCGTAGTCGCCCGCGCAAACCAGCGCGTCGAACTTCCCGGTGAGGCCAAGGGCGTCCAGGGAGGCCGTGACCGACTCCCGGGTGCTGCCGGAGACCACGGCGAAGGGAACCCGTCCGTGGGCGTCCTCGATGTGCCGCAGGACGCCGGGCACGGCGGTGAGCCTCGGCAGGGACTCCTGATAGAGCGTCTCCTGACGGGCGGCGACCGCCTCGACCGGCATGGCCAGGCCGTGGCGCTCGTTGAGTTCGACGATGATGTCGGCTACCGGGCGGCCGCCCCAGGCGTAGAAGAGGTCCTCCGAGAAGTCGCAGTCCCACTCCTTGAGCGTCTCGACCCAGGCGAGGTGGTGCAGCGGCATCGAGTCGGCGATGGTGCCGTCGCAGTCGAAGAGGTAGGCCCGGAACTCGCCGGGCGGCAGGGGGAGCAGCACCCGGATAGGTTAGGCGGCTGCGTGGCGGGCCGTACGGCTGGGCGGACCGGCCGGCGGACCTCCCGCCAACTCGCCTCGTTTGTCCTCCGGTGTCCGGGCTGGTGTGGGCGTTGCGTAACGCGGCAACTTCTCTCCGTTCGGGGGGTTTGATCATGAGTTCTTGACCAGACGGCCCCGGGAGACCTAGCCTCGCCATACAGGCTCACATTGCCCGACCAGCGCAGGCTAAGCGCACAACATAGATCTCGTAACGGAACAGCATCACTTTGGCCGATTCGTCGGCCACTGGCGGCAGCTTCGGACAGGCCGGTCCGGGGCTGGCGCGACAACTGCACCCGGCCGCCGGCGATGCCCCGCGTGGGCACCGCCGACGGCGCCTACCCACGGCCAGTCGCTCCGGTCGGGCGTCCACAGCCGCAGGGTGCGTGCCCACCGGCACCGTCGCTGCGGTTCCGACGTTCAGGGGAGGCGGCCATGGCGAGGCGGCGCAGGTCCACTGGGGTGCCGACATGAGCGGGCTGAACGTCGGGCCGGGCCCGCACCGATCGCGGGTCGACCGGGGTGTGGCCGACCGCGTGGTGGCCGTGCGGAACGGGGCGCCGGCATGAGCGGCTTCGACGTCGTGATCCTCGCGGTGGTGCTGGTCCTGACCGTGGTCGTGCTGGGGGCGGTGCTGCTGGGCGTACGGACGCTGCGTCGGCTCGGCGCGGCGCCGGCGCCCGAGGATCCCGCCTTCATCGCCGAGAAGGACCGGCAGGAACAGTCCCTGGCCGCGCTGCGCAGCGCCGCCGACGAGGCCAACAGCACGATCGACGTGGCGAAGTCCGCCGCCGCGGCGGCCCGGGCCGAGGCGGCTGCCGCGAAGGCCGAGGCGAAGGCGGCCCGCGCCGAGGCGCGCCGGGTGCTCGACGACGCCCGGGCGGAGGCCGACACCATCCTGGAGCGGGCCCACAAGCAGGCCGAGGCGGACGCGGAGCAGCTACGGAGCACAGCCCGGCGCAGCGGCGAACGCGAGGTCGCGGTGCTCGCCGCCACCACCCGGGAGCAGGCCGCCGAGGTGGAGCGGCGGGCGGCCCGGATGGACGAGCGCGAGCGGCTGCACACCGAGGAGGTGGAGCGGCTCGCCGAGCGGGAGCGCCAGCTCACGGCCGCCAGCGCGGCCCTGGCCGCCCGCGGCGCCGCGCTCGACCAGCGGGAGGCGGAACTGGCCGAGGCGGAGGAGCAGCGGCGCCGGGAGTTGGAGCGGGTCGCCGGGCTCACCGCCGACACGGCCCGGGCGGAGCTGATCGAGGCGATCGAGGGCCAGGCCAAGCGGGAGGCCGCGCTGCTGGTCCGGGACATCGAATCCGACGCGCGCAACACCGCCGAGCAGCGCGCCCGGCACATCGTCGTCGACGCGATCCAGCGGGTCGCCAGCGAGCAGACCGCGGAGAGCGTGGTCAGCGTCCTGCACCTGCCCGGCGACGAGATGAAGGGACGGATCATCGGCCGGGAGGGCCGTAACATCCGCGCCTTCGAGTCGGTCACCGGGGTCAACCTGATCATCGACGACACCCCCGAGGCGGTGCTGCTCTCCTGCTTCGACCCGGTGCGCCGGGAGGTCGGCCGGCTCACCCTGGAGAAGCTGGTCCTGGACGGGCGGATCCACCCGCACCGGATCGAGGAGGTCTACGACCTGGCCCGGCACGAGGTGGAGGAGCTGTGCCAGCGGGCCGCCGAGGACGCCCTGGTCGAGGTCGGCATCACCGAGATCCACCCGGAGCTGGTGACCCTGCTCGGCCGGCTGCGCTACCGGACGTCGTACGGGCAGAACGTGCTCAAGCACCTGGTGGAGACCGCGCACATCGCCGGGATCATGGCGGCCGAGCTGCGGCTCGACGTGCCGACCATCAAGCGCTCGGCGTTCCTGCACGACATCGGCAAGGCGCTCACCCACGAGGTGGAGGGCAGCCACGCCATCATCGGCGCAGATCTCGCCCGCAAATACGGCGAGAGCGAGGACGTCGTCCACGCCATCGAGGCGCACCACAACGAGGTGCCGCCGCAGACCATCGAGGCCGTCCTCACCCAGGCGTCCGACGCCTGCTCCGGCGGGCGGCCCGGGGCGCGGCGGGAGAGCCTGGAGGCGTACGTCAAGCGGCTGGAGCGGATCGAGGAGATCGCGGCCGGCAAGCTCGGCGTGGAGAAGGTCTTCGCCATGCAGGCCGGCCGCGAGATCCGGGTGATGGTCAAGCCGGACGACGTGGACGACATCGGCGCCGCCGTGTTGGCCCGGGACGTGGCGAAGCAGATCGAGGAGGAGTTGACGTACCCGGGGCAGATCCGGGTGACCGTGGTCCGCGAGTCCAGGGTCACCGAGATCGCCCGCTGACCATCGGCCCCCGGGCACCCGGGGGAGGCGGCCACCAGGCCGAGGGACTGCGAAAGGGCCGGCCCGGGAAACCGGGCCGGCCCTTTCGGTGTCGTGGGTTCGGGTCAGTTGCCGCCCGCGCCGCCGCCCCCGCCGCCGCCCTCGGCCTGCGAGATGAGGGCGGTGGCCGGAGGCTGCTGCGCCGGGGTGCCGGCGGTCTTGCGGCCCCGGGAGAGCCGCCGCTGGACGTACTGGGCCAGCTTCGACAGCGAGTAGTTCACCAGGATGAACATCACCGCGATCACGACGTAGACCTGGATCGGGTTGTCCAGCACGCCGATGAGCTGCTTGCCGATGTTCAGGGTCTCCTCGTAGCTGATGATGAAGCCCAGCGAGGTGTCCTTGAGCACCACGACGAGCTGGCTGATCAGCGCCGGCAGCATGATCCGGAAGGCCTGCGGCAGCAGGATCATCCGGGTGGTCTGCATCGGGGAGAGCCCGATCGCGGCCGCCGCCTCCGCCTGCCCGCCGGGCAGGCCCTCCATGCCGGAGCGGAGGATCTCGGCGATGACCACCGAGTTGTAGATGGTCAGGCCGATGACCAGGTACCACAGCGTCTCGAACGAGACGCCGAACTCGGGGAAGCCGCGCGCCACGAAGAAGATCGTGATGACCACGGGCAGGCCCCGGAACACCTCGACGCAGACCCGGGTGACCGCCGACAGCAGCACGCTCAGCCCGCGCAGCAGGTAGGCCAGCGGCGCGGCGAGCCCGGTGAACCGGCGGCGGGTCAGGCTCTTGAGCTGGATCCGCAGCACCGCGAGCAGGGTGCCGACCACCAGCGAGGCGACGATCGCCAGGGCGGCGGCGGTCAGCGTGTTCTTGAAGCCGAGGCCGATCCGCTCCCACACCTGCGAGAAGTTCTCGTTGGAGGGGTCGAGCAGGGGCCCCCAGAGTTCCATCGAGAACTGGCCCTTGGCGTCCAGCGGCTTGTAGATCAGGAAGTACGCGCCCGCGAGCAGCAGCACCGTCGCCACCAGACTGCTGACGAGGGTGATCCGGCGCTGCCGGGGGCCGGGGACGTCGTAGAGGACGGCGTTCTGCTGGCTCATCGGGCCACCGCCTGCCGCTTCTCGATCCGGTCGAGGAGCGCGCCGAGGGGGACGGTCATGATCAGGTATCCGATCGAGATGCCGATGGCGACGGGGACGAAGGCGTAGCCCTCGGCCGAGGTGAGCTGGTCGGCGGTCTGCGAGAGGTCGCCGACGACGCCGAAGAAGCCGATCAGGGCCGAGTTCTTGATCATCGCGATGATGACCGAACCGAGGGGCACCACCGAGGCCTTCCAGGATTGCGGCAGCACCACGTACCGCAGGTTCTGGCCGAAGGTGAGGCCGAGCGACCGGGCGGCCTCCGCCTGGCCGGCGGGGACCGCGTTCACGCCGGACCGCAGCGCCTCGCAGACGAACGCGGCGGTGTAGAGCACCAGCGCGATCAGCGCGAATCGGAAGTACGGCAGGTCCGTGTCGAGCCGGCTGAACACCGCGTCCAGGCCGGGGATGCGCAGGAAGTCCGCGTTGGAGCCGAGCGCCGGCAGGCCGAACGCGGCGAAGAACATCACCACGGTCAGCGGCATGTTCCGGAAGATGTTGACGTACGCGGTGCCGACCGCCCGCAGCGGCGGCACCGGGGAGATCCGCAGTACCGCCACGACGGCGCCCAGGATCAGGGCACCGATCGCGGCGAGTACGCAGATCTGGAGGGTGAGCCAGAAACCACCCGCGAAGACGTCGAACTTGTCGATGAGCACACTCACGGGTCGGTCTTCCTCCCCACCCTCCAGATCGAAGGAATTAGATCAGTAGCGGTCGACGGTCGGGGCGGAGCCCAGCTGGGCGCCGAACTTGCCGGCGGTGCCGTCCCAGGCCTTCTGCCAGCTACCGTCGGCGAACGCCTTCTCCAGCGTGTCGTTGATGAAGTTGCGGAAGTCGGTGTCCTCCTTCTTCACCCCGATGCCGTACGGCTCCTTGGTGAAGTTGTCGCCGGCCAGCTTGAAGGACGCCTCGTCCTTGGCGATGTAGCCGAGCAGGATCACGTTGTCCGTGGTGACGGCGTCGACCTGGCCGCCCTTCAGGGCGTCGCGGCACTTGTCGTAGGTGTCGAACAGCACCAGCTGGGTGGCGACGTCCTTGACGTGCTTCTTGATCTCCTCGGCCGGGGTGGAGCCGGTGACCGAGCAGACCTTCTTGGTGCCGTCCTTAAAGGAGTCCGGCCCGGTGATCGTGGCGTCGTCCTTCTTCACCATGATGTTCTGGCCGGCCTCGTAGTACGGCCCGGCGAACGCGATGCGCTCCTTGCGCTTGGGGTTGATCGTGTAGGTCGCGGCGACCAGGTCGACCGTGCCGTTCACGATGACGTCCTCGCGGACCTTCGAGGGGGCCTCGACCCACTCGATCTTGTCCTCGGGGATGCCGAGCTCCTTGACGATGATCTTCGCGACCTCGACGTCGAAGCCCTCCGGCTTGCCCGACAGGCCCTTCTGGCCGAAGCCGGGCTGGTCGAACTTCGTGCCGATCTTGATGGACTGGGCCTTGTTCAGGCGCTCCATCGTGCTGCCGGCGGCGAAGGACTTGCTGCCGGCGCCGGTGCCCTCCTCGGCGTCGTCGCCACCGCAGGCGGTCATGCCGAGCGCCAGGGTGGCGGCCGCGGCGAGCGCCGCTACGCGCGTGATACGCATACTCATCTCCTTCTTCGACGGAACCGCCGGGGGACGGCGCGCTCCAGGTACGGACGCCTAGTGCGTGAGGATCTTGGAGAGGAAGTCCTTGGCCCGCTCGCTGCGCGGGTTGGCGAAGAACTCGGTGGGCGGGGCGTCCTCGACCAACTGCCCGTCGGCCATGAAGATGACGCGGTTCGCCGCGTGCCGGGCGAAGCCCATCTCGTGGGTGACCACGACCATCGTCATGCCCTCGCGGGCCAGCGACGTCATCACGTCCAGCACCTCGCCGACCATCTCCGGGTCGAGCGCGCTGGTCGGCTCGTCGAAGAGCATCGCCTTGGGCTGCATGGCCAGCGCCCGCGCGATCGCGGCGCGCTGCTGCTGGCCGCCGGAGAGCTGGGCGGGGAACTTGTCGGCCTGGTTGGCGATGCCGACCCGGTCCAGCAGGGCCAGGCCGCGCTCGCGGGCCGCCGCCGGCTTCTCCTTGCGGACCTTGACCGGCCCGAGGGTGACGTTCTCGAGGATCGTCTTGTGCGCGAAGAGGTTGAACGACTGGAACACCATGCCGACCTCGCTGCGCAGCTTCGCCAGCGCCTTGCCCTCGGCCGGCAGCGGCTGCCCGTCGAAGGTGATGGTGCCGGAGGTGATCGGCTCGAGTCGGTTGATGGTGCGGCAGAGCGTCGACTTGCCGGAGCCGGACGGCCCGATGACCACGACCACCTCGCCGCGCCCGACCGACAGCGAGACGTCGTCCAGCACGTGCAGCGGCCCGAACCACTTGTTGACCGAATCCAGCACGATGAGCGGTTCGCCCGTCGCCACGTCGTCCACCGTCCCTGTCGTCGCGCGCGGGGTCCGTTGACCCCCGGTTGGGCAACTGTAGGCGGGGGGATGTGGCGGAACGCAAGTCAGTTGGTCACGGAGCGGTAACACCATTTCCGCTCGGGCCCGGGAGTCGGATTTTGACTCCGAAACCGGTCCACCCGGTGGCGGCATCGGGACGCGTGGAAGATCATGTGGGGGTGACGGAACGGGTGCGGCTGACCGAGTACGCCCGCGGCGGCGGCTGCGCCTGCAAGATCCCGCCGGGCGAGCTGGAGGCCATGGTCGCCGGCCTCGGCCCGGCCACCGGCGCCGCGGACCTGCTCGTCGGCCTCGACCACGGCGACGACGCCGCGGTGGTCCGGCTCGACGAGCGGACCGGCCTGGTCACCACCGCCGACTTCTTCACCCCCGTCGTCGACGACGCGTACGACTGGGGGCGGATCGCCGCGACCAACGCGCTCTCCGACGTGTACGCGATGGGTGGCACCCCGCTCGTCGCGCTCAACCTGCTCTGCTGGCCGCGCGACGTGCTGCCGCTGGAACTGGCCCGGGAGGTGCTGCGCGGCGGGCAGGACGTGGCCCGGGACGCGGGGTGCCACCTCGCCGGCGGGCACAGCGTCGACGACGAGGGCCCCAAGTACGGGCTGGCCGTCACCGGGGTGGTCCGGCCCGAGGAGCTGATCACCCTGGACGCGGGCCGGGCGGGGCTGCCGCTGTCGCTGACCAAGCCGCTGGGCGTCGGGGTGCTCAACACCAGGCACAAGGCCACCGGCGAGAGCTTCCCCGAGGCGGTCGCCGCCATGACCACCCTCAACCGGGACGCCGCGCGGGCCGCGGTGGCGGCCGGTGTGCGCTGCGGCACCGACGTGACCGGCTTCGGTCTGCTCGGGCACGCGTCCAAGCTGGCCCGGGCGAGCCGGCTGACGGTGGCGATCGACGCGGCCCGGGTGCCCTACCTGGCCGGCGCCCGGGAGGCGGTGCGCGACGGGTACGTCAGCGGCGGCAGCCGCCGCAACCTGGAGTGGGTCGCCGGGTGGACGGACTTCGGCGGGACCGCCGAGGACGAACGGCTGCTGCTGGCCGACGCGCAGACGTCGGGCGGCCTGCTGGTCGCCGGCGAACTGCCGGGCGCCACCGTGGTCGGCGAGCTGCTGCCCCCCGGCGAGCACCGGGTCGTCGTGCGCTGACCGACCCGGTCGAAACGGGCGCGCTACGGAGCGGGGAAGTTCCGGGCGGGGCACCGTACCCGATAAACTGTCACCTTCCGGCCACTCGGAGCAATGACGCCCGAGGAAATTTTGCCCGGAATGGTCACAGACCGGTAACTTGCCCCCGGCTGAGGTCATATGCCCCCCACCATCGTCAGTAAGGCCCGATCCGGAGGCCGGTGGGACGAGCACAGCGAGGAGGCGGCATGACCGAGCTGTGGAACTGGAGAATCGACCAGGTGCGGCCGGTGGAGGTCTACCCGGCACTGGCCGAGGCACTCGGCCGGGTGGTGATGCCCCTGGCGGCGGCCGACCCGGCCCGGCTGCCGGCGCACGCGGTGATCTGCGACGTATGGCAGGCGCCGGGGGAGTTCGCCACCATCGTTGACTGCTACGGCGTGCCCGACGGGCTCCCCGAGCACGCCAGCATCGCCGCGCTGGCGCGGCTGCTGGACCGCAACTGCCTGCTGCGCGACGACACCCTCGACGCCGGCCGGCACCTGCTCGTGGCCCCCGACGGCACGATCCGGCCGGTGCACTTCGACGTCCGCGAGACCGACGACGGCGAGGTGCTCGGCAACCAGCGGCTCTGCACCGAGGCCGATCCCCGCTGCCGCGGCTGGTCGCAGTGCCACCGCTCACGCTGGGCCCCCGACTCCGTGCTGCCCGCGCTCGCCGCCGCCTGAGGCCCGCCGCGCCAGCACGCGGGGCCTCCCCGCGTCGGCCCGGCGGGCGGCGAGGTCAGCTCGCCGGGCGGGCGGAGCGGCCGCCGCGTACCTCCAACTCGCTCAGCAGGGTCGCGGTGGCCGCGGCGACCGCGGCGACCGCCGCGTCGAAGGCCGCGGCGTTGTGCGCGGCGGGCCTGCGGAAGCCCGAGATCTTCCGGACGTACTGCAGGGCGGCGGCCTCGACGTCGGCCGGGCTCACCTCGGCGACGTACGGCTCACGAAGGGTCTTGATGCTCCGGCACACGGCTCCTCCTCGTTCGGTTCGGGATTCTCGCCCGGATACGCTGTCCGGGTCATGACTACCGCAGCGGCGAGCAGCCCGCGCACCTACCAGGTGCGCACGTACGGCTGCCAGATGAACGTGCACGACTCCGAGCGCATCTCCGGGCTGCTGGAGCAGGCGGGCTACGTGCGCGCCGCCGAGGCCGACGACAACCCGGACGTGGTGGTGTTCAACACCTGCGCGGTCCGGGAGAACGCCGACAACCGGCTCTACGGCAACCTCGGTCACCTGCGCCCCGTCAAGGACAGGCACCCGGGGATGCAGATCGCCGTCGGCGGCTGCCTCGCCCAGAAGGACCGCGGCGAGATCGTCCGCAAGGCGCCCTGGGTGGACGTGGTCTTCGGCACGCACAACATCGGGTCGTTGCCGGTGCTGCTGGAGCGGGCCCGGCACAACGCCGCCGCCGAGGTGGAGATCATCGAGTCCCTCGACGTCTTCCCCTCGACGCTGCCCACCCGGCGCGAGTCCACGTACGCCGGCTGGGTGTCGATCTCCGTCGGCTGCAACAACACCTGCACGTTCTGCATCGTGCCCTCCCTGCGCGGCAAGGAGAAGGACCGCCGCCCCGGCGACATCCTCTCCGAGGTGCGCGCCCTGGTCGACGAGGGCGTGCTGGAGGTGACCCTGCTCGGGCAGAACGTCAACTCCTACGGCGTGGAGTTCGGCGACCGGCTCGCCTTCGGCAAGCTGCTGCGCGCCTGCGGCGACGTCGACGGGCTGGAGCGGGTCCGGTTCACCAGCCCGCACCCGAAGGACTTCACCGACGACGTGATCGCCGCGATGGCCGAGACGCCGAACGTCTGCCACTCGCTGCACATGCCGCTGCAGTCCGGCTCGGACGACGTGCTGCGCGCCATGCGCCGCTCGTACCGGGCCGACCGCTACCTCGGCATCATCGAGAAGGTCCGGGCGGCGATGCCGGACGCGGCGATCACCACGGACATCATCGTCGGCTTCCCCGGCGAGACCGACGCCGACTTCGAGCGCACCCTCGACGTGGTCCGCGAGGCCCGGTTCTCCTCCGCGTTCACCTTCCAGTACTCGAAGCGCCCCGGCACCCCCGCCGCCACGATGGAGGGCCAGCTCCCCAAGCAGGTCGTCCAGGAACGCTACGAGCGGCTGGTCGCCTGCGTGGAGGAGATCACGTGGGCGGAGAACAAGCGGCTCGTGGGGGAGACCGCCGAGGTGCTGGTCGCCGTCGGCGAGGGGCGCAAGGACGAGCGCACCGGCCGGATGTCCGGCCGCGCCCGTGACGGCCGCCTCGTCCACTTCGACGCGGGTTCCCTCGCCGGGCAGATCCGCCCCGGCGACATCGTGCACACCACCGTCACGTACGCGGCCCCGCACCACCTCAACGCCGACGGTGAGCCGCTGTCGCACCGGCGCACCCGGGCCGGCGACGCGGCCGAGGCGGGGCGCTCCCCGCGTACGCCCGGGGTGCTGCTCGGGCTGCCCACGATCGGCGCGCCGGCCGCGGCGCCCGCGCCGACGACGGGCTGCGCCGCCCACTGACCCACGACGGGCCGGCCGATCCCACCGTCGTCGGCGGCAGCCCGGACACCCGGACACGCGAAAGCCCCCGGTCCGTGCGGACCGGGGGCTTTCGCGTGGCTCAGCTCAGCCGGCCTGCTCGGCGAGCTGGAGGAACTGCCGCTTCGAGGCGAGCGCCTGCTCGGCCTCCTTGATCCGCCGGGCGTCCCCGGCCGCCTGGGCCCGGGCCAGCCGCTCCTCGGCCTCGGCGACCTGCGTCCGCATCTGGGCCAGCAGCGGGTTGTCCTCCTTGGTGGTGCGTCGCCACGCGGAGTCCATCACCTCGCGGACCTTGTCGTCGATCGCCCGCAGCCGGCGCTCCAGCCCGGCCGCCGCCTCGCGGGGCACCCGGCCGGCCTCGTGCCACTGCGCCTGGATCTCCCGCAGCTTGGCCTGCGCGCCCTTCGGGTCGCCGTCGACGTCCAGCGCCTCGGCCTCGGCGAGCAGCGCCTGCTTGCGCTCCAGGTTGGCCCGCTGCTCGTTGTCGCGGGCCGAGAAGACCTCGCTGCGCCGGGTGAAGAACTCGTCCTGCGCGGCCCGGAACCTCTCCCAGAGCTTCTGCTCCGCCTCCTTGGAGGCGCGCGGGGCGGCCTTCCACTGGTTCATCAGGTCCTTGAGCTGGTTGGCGGTCGCCGCCCAGTCCGTGGAGTCCTTCAGCTTCTCGGCCTCGGCGACCAGCTCCTCCTTGACCGACTGCGCCTGCTTGCGCTGGGAGTCCAGGGAGGCGAAGTGGGCGCCCCGGCGGCGGGTGAAGCCGTCCCGGGCCGCGGCGAACCGCTTCCACAGCTCACCGTCGGTCTTCTTGTCGACCCCGCGGATGGTCTTCCACTCCTCGAGGATCTCCTTGAGCCGGTCGCCGGCGGTCTTCCAGCCGGTCGACTCGGCGGCCAGCTTCTCCGCCTCCTCCACCAGCGCCTGCTTGCGGGCGAGCGCCTCGCCCCGGGCGGCGTCCCGGGCGGCCTTGGCCTCGCCGGCCTTCTCCTCGGCGACGGCGGCGAGCCGGTCCAGCCGTGCGGCCAACGCGTCGATGTCGCCGACGACGTGCGCCTCGGCGAGCGAGGCGCGGATCCGGCGGATCGTCGTCAGCGAGTGGCCGGCGTCCGCCGCACCCGAGTTGAGCCGCGCCTCCGTCAGGTTGACCTCGGTCACCAGGTCGTCGAAGCGGCGGGCGAAGTGGGCAAGCCCCTCCTCGGGCGCTCCCGCCTGCCAGGATCCGACCACCCGCTCGCCGTCGGCGGTCTTGACGTACACGGTGCCGTCCGCGTCCACCCGTCCGAAGGCCGTCCAGTCGCTCATGTGCCCATCCTCGTTCTCCCGGCGTCGGGGACCGGTCCCACGATCGCCGCCACGGCGCAGCAAAGTTACTCCCGGCATTGTCACAGGTCCGACCCCGTCCGCGTCGAGCGCCTATCGCCGACCGTGACCATACGGTGTCCTAGCCCCCGAATGACCGGATCGGCGCGGGGACGCACCGGGGGGTCCCGCTACGGTGAACGGGTGCCCCTGGTCGCCGCCGCAGTCTGCCCGCATCCGCCCCTGCTCGTGCCCGAGGTGGCCGGTGCCGCCGCCGCTGAGCTGGACGAACTCCGCACGGCCTGCGACGCGGCCGTCGGCCGGCTGCTCTCCGCCTCGCCCGACCAGATCGTGCTGGTCGGCGCCGGGCCGGAGACCGTCCGCTTCCGAGCCGCCGACTACGGCTCCCTGCGCGCCTACGGTGTCGACCGCCACGTCCGGCTGTGGAAGACCAACTGCGGCGGCGGGGAGCGGCTGCCGCTGAGCCTGACCGTCGGCGCGTGGCTGCTCGGCAGGGCGGGGACCGACCTGCCCCGGTTCGCCACGTCGGTCGCCGCCGACGCCGCCCCCGGCGAGTGCGCCGCGCTCGGGGCGGAGTTGGTGCGCCGCGCCGAGGGCAGGGTCGCGCTGCTGGTGACGGGGGACGGGTCCGCCTGCCGGGGCGAGAAGGCGCCCGGCTACGACGACCCGCGCGCGCAGGCGTACGACGAGGGGGTCGCCCGGGCCCTGGCCGACGCGGACGCCGCCGCCCTGCACGGCCTGGACCCGGTGCTGTCGGCCGAGCTGAAGGTCGCCGGTCGGGCGGCCTGGCAGGTGCTCGCCGGCGCGGCGGGCGTGGCGGGCGGACGCTGGCACGGTGAACTGACCTACGACGCGGCGCCCTACGGCGTGGCCTACTTCGTGGCCACCTGGGAGCCGGCGTGACCGGGCCGGCCGACGCCGGCGGCGGCCACCCGCCGGTCGGGACGGTGGTCGCGGTGGTCGGGCCGACGGCGGCCGGGAAGTCCGCACTGAGCATCGCGCTCGCGCACGCCCTCGACGGCGAGGTGGTCAACGCCGACTCGATGCAGCTCTACCGGGGCATGGACATCGGCACCGCGAAGCTCACCCCGGCCGAGCGCGAGGGGGTGCCGCACCACCTGCTGGACATCTGGGACGTCACCGAGCCGGCGAGCGTGGCGGAATACCAGCGGCTCGCCCGCGCGGCGGTCGACGACATCCTGGCCCGGGGCCGGGTGCCGCTGCTGGTCGGCGGCTCCGGCCTCTACGTGCGGGCGGTGCTGGAGCGGTTCGAGTTCCCCGGCACCGACCCGGCGGCCCGCGAGCGGCTCGAACGGGAGCTGGCCGAGACTGGCCCGGCCCCGCTGTACGCCCGGCTGCGGGAGGCCGACCCGGCCGCCGCGGCGGGGATCCTGCCCACCAACGGCCGGCGGATCGTCCGGGCGCTGGAGGTCATCGAGCTGACCGGGGCGCCGTTCACCGCGTCGCTGCCCGGCCCGACGCCGTACTACCCGTCCGTGCAGCTCGGGGTGGACCTGGACACGGCGCTGCTGGACGAGCGGATCGCGCTGCGGGTGGACCGGATGTGGGCCGAGGGCCTGGTCGCCGAGACCCGCGAGCTGGTCGGTCACGGCCTGCCGCAGGGGCGGACGGCCAGCCGGGCGCTCGGGTACCAGCAGGTGCTGCGCTTCCTGGCCGGGGAGATCACCGAGGGCGAGGCGCACGACGAGACGGTCCGGGCCACCCGGCGGTTCGTCCGCCGGCAGCGCTCCTGGTTCCGCCGTGACCAGCGGATCCACTGGCTGGACTCGGCCGCGCCGGACCTGATCCCGGCCGCCCTGCGCCTGCTGCCGGCCGCTGCGCGATGATGGGGGCGTGGAGTTCACCAAGGGCCACGGCACCGGCAACGACTTCGTCATCCTGCCCGACCCGGACGGGGCGCTCGACCTGACACCCGGGCTGGTCGCCGCGATCTGCGACCGGCGGCGCGGCCTCGGCGGCGACGGCGTGCTGCGGGTGGTGCGGGCGGCGAAACACCCCGAGGGCGTCGCCCTGGCCGGCGAGGCCGAGTGGTTCATGGACTACTGGAACTCCGACGGCTCGTTCGCCGAGATGTGCGGCAACGGTGCTCGGGTCTTCGTCCGCTACCTGGTCACGTCCGGGCTGGCCACGCCGGTCGGCGCGGCGGTGCCGGTGGCCACCCGGGCCGGCCTCGTGCGCGCGCGCGTCGAGGGGGACGCCGTCGCCGTCGAGATGCGCCGCCCCCGGGTGTACGACGCCTCGACCGCCACCCTGGGCGGTTTGACCCTGCCGGGTGCGGCGGTGGACGTCGGCAACCCGCATCTGGTCTGCGCGCTCCCGACCGGGCTGGACCTGACCGGCCTCGACCTCACCCGCGCGCCGGAGTTCGACCCGGCTGCCTTCCCGGCCGGAGTGAACGTCGAGTTCACCGCGCCCGGCGAGCCGGTCGACGGCGCCGACGGGCACGTGCTGATGCGGGTGTACGAGCGCGGCTCCGCCGAGACGCTCTCCTGCGGCACGGGCGCGTGCGCGGTGGCCGCCGTGGCCCTGCGCGACGCCGGCCGGGACACCGGGGTGATCGCCGTGGACGTCCCCGGCGGCCGCCTCACGGTCACGGTCACCGAGGACTCCTGCTGGCTGGCCGGCCCCGCCGTCCTGGTCGCGGTCGGCGAGGTCGACCCCGCCGCCCTGACCACGCCCGCCTGACCCCAGCCCCTCCTGCCCTCCCGCCCCACGCGGTGCGAGATCGCCGGGGCGGGACGGGGCAGGGCGGGGTGTGGGGCGTCAGGGGGTGGCGCTGGCCTCGGCGGCGATCTCGGGGAGGTCGGCCGGGCCGGGGTCCGCGGCCGGGGCCGGGGCCGGGTTCTGGGCGGCGGCGCGCACCGCCGCGGCGACCGCCGGGGCCACCCGGGAGTCGAAGACGCTGGGCACGATCACCGTCGGGTTGATCTTGTCCTCGCCGACCACGTCCGCGATGGCCCGGGCGGCGGCGATCGCCATCTCCTCGGTGAACTCCTCGGCGTGCGCGTCGAGCATGCCGCGGAAGACACCCGGGAAGGCGAGCACGTTGTTGATCTGGTTCGGCTGGTCGGAACGGCCGGTGGCGACCACGGCGGCGTGCTTGCGCGCCTCGCGCGGGTCGACCTCCGGGTCCGGGTTCGCCAGCGCGAAGACGATGGAGTCCTTGGCCATCATGGCGATGTCGTCGCCGGTGAGCAGGTTCGGCGCGCTGACGCCGATGAAGACGTCCGCGTCGCGTACCGCCCCGGGCAGGTCACCGGCGTAGTTGTCCTTGTTGGTGTGGTCGGCCAGCCACTGCCAGGCCGGGTTGAGCCCGGTCAGGCCGCGGTGCAGGGCACCCTGCCGGTCGTACGCGATGATGTCGCCCACGCCCTGGCGCAGCAGCAGCTTCATGATCGCGGTGCCGGCCGCGCCGGCGCCGGAGACCACGACCCGGACGTCCGCGAGCTGCTTGCCCACGACGCGCAGCGCGTTGGTCAGCGCGGCCAGCACGCAGATCGCGGTGCCATGCTGGTCGTCGTGGAAGACCGGGATGTCCAGCGCCTCGCGCAGCCGGGCCTCGATCTCGAAGCAGCGCGGCGCGGCGATGTCCTCCAGGTTGATCCCGCCGTACGCGGGCGCGATGGCCTTGACGATCTGCACGATCTCGTCGGTGTCCTGGGTGTCCAGGACCACCGGCCAGGCGTCCACCCCGCCGAAGCGCTTGAACAGCGCCGCCTTGCCCTCCATCACCGGCAGGGACGCCGCCGGCCCGAGGTTGCCCAGGCCAAGCACGGCCGAGCCGTCGCTGACCACGGCCACGGTGTTGCGCTTGATGGTGAGCCGTCGGGCGTCGGCCGGGTTCTCCGCGATCGCCTGGCAGACCCGCGCCACCCCCGGGGTGTACGCGCGGGACAGCTCGTCGCGGGTGCGCAGCGCCACCTTCGAGCTGACCTCGATCTTGCCGCCGAGGTGCAGCAGGAACGTCCGGTCGGAGACCTTGCGCACGTCCACGCCGTCGAGCGCGGTCAGCGCGTCGACCACCTGGTCGGCGTGGGCGGCGTCGGCGGTGTCGCAGGTCAGGTCGACGATCACGTGCGTCGGGTCGGAGTCGACCACGTCGAGCGCGGTGACGATCGCGCCGGCCTCGCCGACGGAGGTGGTCAGCCGGCCGATGGAGGACGCGTCCGCGGGCACGGCGATCCGGATGGTGATCGAGAATCCGGCACTCGGAAGTCGGGTGATTGACACAGGATCCCTCCGTCGACGCTGAGCGGCTCGCACCGCATTTCTACTCGCCCACCCGGGCCGGCCCACCGGCCGCCCCCGCTTTTGTGGCGTTTCACGCGGGCATATAGCGGGTGCGTCCGGCGTTGACACATGTCAGGATTGCTCGGTACGTGACAGAACGGACAGGAGACCGGCTTGACCAACCAGGAGACCTACCTCCCCTACACCGACGACGAGCTCGACGCCACCACCGGCGAGTTCGAGCTGTCCGAGCGGCAGGCGCTGCGGCGGGTCCCTGGCCTCTCCACCGAGCTCGCCGACATCACCGAGGTCGAATACCGCCAGCTGCGCCTGGAGCGCGTGGTCCTGGTGGGGGTCTGGACCGAGGGCACCCAGAACGACGCCGAGAACAGCCTCACCGAGCTGGCCGCGCTGGCGGAGACCGCCGGCTCGCAGGTGCTCGAAGGGCTGATCCAGCGGCGCAACCGCCCCGACCCGGCCACCTACATCGGCCGGGGAAAGGTCGACGACCTCGGCTCGGTCGTGCTCTCCAGCGGCGCCGACACGGTGATCTGCGACGGCGAGCTGTCGCCGTCCCAGCTGCGCAACCTGGAGCAGCGCATCAAGGTCAAGGTGGTGGACCGCACCGCGCTGATCCTCGACATCTTCGCCCAGCACGCCAAGAGCAAGGAGGGCAAGGCGCAGGTCGAGCTGGCCCAGCTCGAATACCTGCTGCCCCGCCTGCGCGGTTGGGGTGAGACGCTCTCCCGGCAGACCGGTGGTAGCGGTCGCGGCGGGGGCGCCGGCGGCGGCGTGGGACTGCGTGGTCCCGGTGAGACCAAGCTGGAGACCGACCGGCGCCGGATCCGCCACCGCATCGCCCGGCTGCGCCGGGAGATCAAGGCCATGCGGACCGTACGCCAGACCAAGCGCGCCCGCCGGTCCCGCAACGCCGTTCCCGCCGTCGCCATCGCCGGCTACACCAACGCCGGCAAGTCCAGCCTGCTCAACCGGTTGACCGGCGCGGGTGTGCTGGTCGAGAACGCGCTCTTCGCCACCCTCGACCCGACCACCCGCAAGGCCACTACCTCCGACGGGCGGCTCTACACCCTCTCCGACACCGTCGGCTTCGTCCGGCACCTGCCGCACCAGATCGTCGAGGCGTTCCGCTCGACGCTGGAGGAGGTGGCCGAGGCCGACCTGGTGGTGCACGTCGTCGACGGCACCCACCCGGATCCGGAGGAGCAGGTCCGCGCGGTCCGTGAGGTGCTCGCCGAGGTGGGCGCCGACCGGCTGCCCGAGCTGCTGGTGGTCAACAAGACCGACGCGGCCGACGAGGAGACGCTGCTGCGGCTCAAGCGGCTCTGGCCGGAGGCGGTCTTCGCCTCCGCGCACACCGGGCGCGGAATCGACGGGCTGCGCGAGGCCGTCGAGGAGCGGCTGCCCCGCCCGGCGGTGGAGGTCCGCGCGGTGCTCCCGTACGACCGGGGCGACCTGGTGGCGCGGGTGCACCGGCAGGGTGAGGTGCTGAGCACCGCCCACCTGCCCGAGGGGACGCTGGTGCACGTCCGGGTGGGCGACGCGCTCGCCGCCGAGCTGGCCCCGTTCCGAGCGGCGGCGGAGAGCCAGGCGGTCGCGTCCGCACGGTAACGGCGTTCCGGCGTCACCCGGCGGAAACCTGCGGCATGCGACACTGATTCAATGCGCCGCACTGTTTCTTCGGTCACGGTCGCCCTCGGCTTGCTGGGGGCGACCGTGGCGTGTGCGGGGGTCGCCCTGGCGGCGCCCGCCTCGGCCTCCTCCCCGCTCACGGCCGCCGCCGGCAAGAAGCGGTGCACGGTGACCGACGAGCGGCTGCGCGAGCTGTCCGGCCTGGTGGCCACCAAGAGCGGCTACATCGTGATCAACGACGGCACCGAGGTGGAGAGCCGCAAGCGGGTCTTCTTCCTCGACGCCAAGTGCGAGATCTCGAAGGAGCCGGTCCGCTATTCGGGGCAGGGGCCGTTCGACACGGAGGACCTGGCGCTCTCGCCGAACGGTCAGACCCTGTGGATCGCCGACACCGGTGACAACGTCACCAGCCGCGAGCGCCGCGAGCGGGTGGCGCTGTGGAGCATGCCGGTCAACGGGTCCAAGCGGCCGGTGCTGCACCGGCTCTCCTACCCCGAGGGCAAGCCGCACGACGCCGAGGCGTTGCTCATCGGCGACGACGGCAACCCGCTGATCATCACCAAGGTGATGTCGGGCAAGGCGCAGATCTTCACCCCCGCCGCGAAGATGAAGAGCGGGGACACCGAGGCGGTGCCGATGAAGAAGGTCGGCGAGATCGCCCTGCCGAGGACGGACACGGACAACCGGCTCGGCGCTCCGGGCCGCGTGGCGATCACCGGAGCCGCCCGTTCCCCCGACGGGTCCCGGGTGGTGGTGCGCACCTACGCCGACGCCTTCGAGTACGACGTGTCCGGCGGCGACATCGTGGCGGCCCTGACCTCCACCAAACCCCGGGTGACGGCGCTGACCGATCCGTTCGGTGAGGCGATCGCCTACACCCCGGACGGCAAGACGTTCCTCACCGTCTCCGACGGCGGCCAGCTCGACGAGGCCGAGCCGGTGGAGATCCTCAGCTACACCCCGTCCGCCGAGGGCGCGAAGCCGATCGCCGGCGAGGGCGACGGGCCGAAGAAGGCGGCCGGGCAGTCGTGGCTCGACGGCCTGAGCCTGAGCGACATCACGTACATCATCGCCGCGGTCGGCGTGATCGGCGCGCTGATGGTGGCCGCCGGCGTATTCGGCATCCTGCGGGCCCGGCGCAGACCGGCCACCCCGCGCCGGGACGCCGACGAGCCGGACCGCGACGACCTCGCCGACGGCCCGCGGGGCCCGGCGGACGACGACTTCCTGCCGCCGGGCGACCGGGCGCGGGGCGGCGTCTACGGTGGCGCGCCCTCCGGTGGCGTCTACGGCGGTGCGCCCGGTGGCGGGCGGGGCGGGGCGGTCCCGGCCGGCGGTGGTCGCGGCGGGGCCGCGCCGGCCGGCGGCGGGGTCTACGGCGGTGGCCGCCCGGCCGGCGGCCCGGTCTACGGTGGCGGCCGCCCGGCCGGTGGCGGTGGTGGCGCCTACGGTGGCGGCCGGCCGCCGGGCCCCGGTGGTCCGGCAGGCGGTGGCGGCGGTGGCCGGCAGGGTGGCGGCGGCCGTCCCGGTGGTGGCGTCTACGGCGGCGGGGGCCAACCGGGCCCCGGCGTCTACGGCGGCGGTGGCCGGGCGGAGCCGCCCCGTCGCGGCGGCGAGCAGGATCCTCGCGGCCAGCGGCCGGCCCGCCGGCGCGACCAGGGCTACGACGACGGCCGCGGCGGCCCCAACGGCCACGCGCCGGGCGGCGGCCGCGGCTACCGGGGCGACCGCTACTGACGTCCCCGGGCGGCCGCCGTCGGCGACCGCTCCGGAGGCGTCACGGGGTCAGATGCGGCGCAGCACCGCGACGACCCGGCCCATGATGGTCGCGTCGTCGCCGGGAATCGGGTCGAAGGCCGGGTTCTGCGGCATCAGCCAGACGTGCCCGTCACGGCGGCGGTAGGTCTTGACCGTCGCCTCGCCGTCGAGCATCGCGGCGACGATGTCGCCGGACTCGGCGGTCGGCTGCTGCCGGACCACGACCCAGTCGCCGTCGCAGATCGCCGCGTCGAGCATCGAGTCGCCCTTGACCTGGAGCATGAAGACCTCGCCCTCACCCACCAGCTCGCGGGGAAGGGGGAAGATGTCCTCCACGGCCTGCTCGGCCAGGATCGGGCCACCGGCCGCGATCCGGCCCAGCATCGGCACGTACGCCGGGGCGGGGCGCTGCGAGCGGGTCAGCTCGTCGTCGACGTCGTTGGGGGCCCGGACGTCCACGGCGCGCGGCCGGTTGGGGTCGCGGCGCAGGAAGCCCTTCTTCTCCAGCTCCTTGAGCTGGTAGGCGACGCTGGACGGCGACACCAGGCCGACCGCCTCGCCGATCTCGCGCACGCTCGGCGGATAGCCGTGCCGGTCCACCCAGGTGCGGATGAACTCCAGGATCCGCCGCTGCCGGGCGGTGAGATCCACCGTCGCCGGGTCGGGGAAGGCGCTCACCACCGGGGTGACCGGGCGCACGGCGGGCTGCCCGGCCCGGCTGCGCGCGGCGCTCCGGGGTCGGGTGGCCGGCGGGCCCGCCTCGGTGATCTGCTGCGGGCTCTTCGGCCGGCTGGCCCGGTCCTCGGTCACGTCCGTCCTCCCTGGTCGGCGCTGGGTGCCTTGGCGGCTCGTGGTGCGTGCGGCGGTGCGTGGTGACCGGTGGCGGAACGATCCGCGCCCGGTTGTTCATGACCGTATAGGTGAGATCGGTCATTTTCAAACGTCTGTACGACATCACCTCGGCGTGTCGGGGTGAAAAGCGCCCCTGCTCGTGCTCGCGTTCTGATAAATGGTACGTCGGGTCGAACGGGTGTTCGACGCCTGCCCGATCGGCGGCGTTTCGCCGCGACCGGACGAATAACCCCGGGGGGCGCCGGACAGTTGGTTCTGCGGCGGGCGACGCCGGCCGGTCGACTCCGGATGGCGGTGACGCGCCGGACACGCCGCTCAACTTGACCGCGGATCGTCGGCGGCATACGGTCGACCCCTAGATGTAGTAGTCACACGGGCGTAAGTCGCCTACAGGTTGGGTCCGACTACCGACCGCACTCCCGTACCGTCGACACGGCGAAGACCATCGACAGATGGCTCCGTCGCGCTGACGCGTGCCCGGAGAGCGGTCGGCGTGCCCGCAGTCGATGAAGGAGGTCGGGCCGATGCGGTGTCCGTACTGCCGGCACGCGGACTCCCGGGTGGTCGACTCGCGGGAGGCCGACGACGGCCAGTTGATCCGCCGGCGGCGGTCCTGCCCGGAGTGCGGGAAGCGGTTCACCACGGTGGAGGAGGCGGTCCTCGCGGTCGTCAAGCGCAGCGGGGTCACCGAGCCGTTCAGCCGCACGAAGATCATCGGCGGGGTGCGCAAGGCGTGCCAGGGCCGGCCGGTGGACGACGACTCGATCGCGCTGCTCGCGCAGAAGGTCGAGGAGACCGTCCGGGCCAAGGGGGCCGCCGAGATCCCCAGCCACGAGGTGGGGCTGGCCATCCTGGGCCCGCTGCGGGACCTGGACGAGGTCGCCTACATGCGGTTCGCCAGCGTCTACCGGTCGTTCGACTCGCTCGCCGACTTCGAGCGGGAGATCGAGACGCTGCGGGCCGCCGCACGCGCCCGGGAGGGCGCCGGGGCCGACGCGGCCGAGGCCGCCGGCCGTACCAGTTGAAGTTTTCGCAGTTGATGACAGTCGGATCGCGTGGCGAGTTGGCCGCGCGGACGAGGGGGCGGATGAGATGTCGGGGGATGGTGTGACGACGAGCAGGGCACGGAGCAAGGCCGGCGCGGGGCTCAAGGTCGAGCGGGTCTGGACAACCGAGGGGGTGCACCCCTACGACGAGGTCGCCTGGGAGCGCCGCGACGTCGTGATGACGAACTGGCGCGACGGCTCGGTCAACTTCGAGCAGCGCGGGGTCGAGTTCCCGGAGTCGTGGAGCGTCAACGCGGCGAACATCGTGACCACCAAGTACTTCCGGGGCGCGGTGGGCACCCCGGAGCGGGAGTGGTCGCTCAAGCAGCTGATCGACCGGGTGGTCACCACCTACCGCACCGCCGGTGAGGAGTACGGCTACTTCGCCAGCCAGGCCGACGCCGAGGTCTTCGCCCACGAGCTGACCTGGATGCTGCTGCACCAGGTGTTCAGCTTCAACTCGCCGGTCTGGTTCAACGTCGGCACGCCCTCGCCGCAGCAGGTCAGCGCCTGCTTCATCCTGGCCGTCGACGACTCGATGGACTCCATCCTCGACTGGTACAAGGAGGAGGGGCTGATCTTCAAGGGCGGCTCCGGCTCCGGCGTCAACCTGTCCCGGATCCGCTCCTCCCGCGAGCTGCTCTCCTCCGGCGGCAACGCCTCCGGCCCGGTCAGCTTCATGCGCGGCGCGGACGCCTCCGCCGGCACCATCAAGTCCGGCGGCGCCACGCGGCGCGCGGCGAAGATGGTCATCCTCGACGTGGACCACCCGGACATCCAGGAGTTCGTGGTCACCAAGGCGCGCGAGGAGGACAAGATCCGCGCGCTGCGCGACGCCGGGTTCGACATGGACCTGGGCGGCGCCGACATCGTCAGCGTGCAGTACCAGAACGCCAACAACTCGGTCCGCGTCTCCGACGAGTTCATGACCGCCGTGGAGAACGGCGGCGGCTTCGACCTGCGCGGCCGGCTCGACGGCGCGGTGATCGAGACCATCGACGCCAAGAACCTGTTCCGCTCCATCTCCCAGGCCGCCTGGGAGTGCGCCGACCCCGGCCTCCAGTACGACGACACCATCAACGACTGGCACACCTGCCCGGAGACCGGGCGGATCACCGCGTCGAACCCGTGCTCGGAGTACCTGCACCTGGACAACTCCTCGTGCAACCTGGCCTCGCTGAACCTGATGAAGTTCCTCCGCGCCGACGGCGGCTTCGAGGTGGAGAAGTTCGTCAAGTCGGTCGAGTTCGTCATCACCGCGATGGACATCTCGATCTGCTTCGCCGACTTCCCGACCGAGAAGATCGGCGAGACGTCCCGCGCCTACCGGCAGCTCGGCATCGGCTACGCCAACCTCGGCGCCCTGCTGATGGCGTCGGGCCTGCCGTACGACTCGGAGCAGGGCCGCTCGGTCGCCGCGGCGATCACCTCGCTGATGACGGGCACCGCCTACCGCCGCTCGGCCGAGCTGGCCGGTGTCGTCGGCCCGTACGACGGCTACGCCCGCAACGCCGAGCCGCACAAGCGGGTCATGCGCAAGCACGCCGCCGCCAACGACGCGATCAAGCCGGCCGGCACTGTTGCCACCGCGATCCAGCGGGAGGCCACGAAGCAGTGGACCCAGGGCAACAAGATCGGTGACAAGAACGGCTGGCGCAACTCGCAGGCCAGCGTCCTCGCGCCGACCGGCACCATCGGCTTCATGATGGACTGCGACACGACCGGTGTGGAGCCGGACCTGGCGCTGGTCAAGTTCAAGAAGCTGGTCGGCGGCGGCTCGATGCAGATCGTCAACCAGACCGTGCCGCGCGCCCTGCGCAGCCTCGGCTACCCGGAGGAGCAGGTCGAGGCGATCATCGAGCACATCGCCGACCACGGCCACGTGGTGGACGCCCCCGGCCTCAAGCCGGAGCACTACCCGGTCTTCGACTGCGCGATGGGCGAGCGGTCCATCGCCCCGATGGGTCACGTGCGGATGATGGCGGCCATCCAGCCGTTCGTCTCCGGCGCCATCTCCAAGACGGTCAACATGCCGGAGGCGGCCACCGTCGAGGACGTCGAGAAGATCTACTTCGAGGGCTGGAAGCTCGGCCTCAAGGCGCTGGCGATCTACCGGGACAACTGCAAGGTCGGCCAGCCGCTCTCGGTGGCGAAGTCCAACAAGGCCACCGAGGCCGCCCCCGCCGAGGTGGAGAAGGTCGTCGAGAAGGTCGTCGAGTACCGCCCGGTGCGCAAGCGGCTGCCGAAGAAGCGCCCGTCGGAGACGATCTCCTTCTCGGTCGGCGGCGCCGAGGGCTACCTCACCGCGTCGTCCTACCCGGACGACGGCCTCGGCGAGGTCTTCCTCAAGATGTCGAAGCAGGGCTCGACCCTGGCCGGCGTGATGGACGCCTTCTCGGTGGCCATCTCCATCGGTCTCCAGTACGGCGTCCCGCTGGAGACGTACGTCAGCAAGTTCACCAACATGCGCTTCGAGCCGGCCGGCATGACCGACGACCCGGACGTGCGGATGGCCGCCTCGGTGATGGACTACATCTTCCGTCGCCTGGCGCTGGACTTCCTGCCGTACGAGCGCCGCGCGGAGCTGGGCATCTTCACCGCCAAGGAGCGGGCCGCCCAGCTCGCGGCCGAGGCGGAGGCGGAGGCGAACGGTGCGGACCTCACCGCGATGGCCGCCTCCGCCCCGGTCGAAGCGCCGACCGAGCCCAAGACCGGGCCGATCGCGCAGCCGGCGCAGGAGGTCGCGGACGTCGCCGCCGTCAAGCCGGCACCGTCCGTGGGTTCCAGCACGGAGCTGCTGGAGGCCGTGATCGGCAAGGCCGCCGACGCGCCGCTCTGCTTCACCTGCGGTACGAAGATGCGCCCGGCCGGTAGCTGCTACGTCTGCGAGGGCTGCGGCTCCACCAGCGGCTGCAGCTGACGTCGATGAGTTGACGCTCGTCTCCGTCAATCCCGTGAGACGCAGGCAGTCGACGGATCGAGTGAGCAACTAGAACGGATGCCTCCCACCCGACCTGGGTGGGAGGCATCCGCGTCGTGGGGCGGCGTGCGTCGCGCGGGTGTACGGGCAGCCGGTGGCGCTCGCCTGGAGTCGTCGACGGGGGCACAGCAGCAATGTGGCGGCGCGTCACCGAGGGGACGGTACAGTCGCGGCGTGACCGATGAGCAGGCGGATCCGTTGGTCGTGCGATGGCGCTGGAACAGGGCAGTTCCGCTTCGATGGCTGTTGGTGGACGAATCCACCGAAGGGGAACCGGCACTCGCGGTCTGTGCCGACATCGACGGACTCTTCGTGGAAACGCCGTCCGGCTGGCCGGGAGCGACGCTGGTCGGATGCCAGCCGCAGCCGACATTGCGAGCCGCTCTGGACGCGCTGTCCCGAGGGGCCGGCAACCCTGGTGGTGCTCTCCGCCGCCGCCGGATCAGCGCCTCGTTCTACGGCGTCGCCGCAGACGGCGTCGCGGCTCGCGTGCTCGGGGCCTGGATCAACGCCGAAGTGACTGGCGTCCGGCCCTCGATTCTTGGGAACGGACTGTTCGACGTCACGCTCGACAGCGCCATCGCCGACCCCATGCCCACCGGGGCCCGGCAGATCTGGGATCTCTGGCATGCCGGTCGCCCGGCAGAGGTCGGCCTGTGGGCGCGCTACGACTCCGTACTGCGGCACCAGTGGGCGGGCGCGGCACTGGCCCATCACCGGCCGGAAGGAGCCGACAAGCCGGCCGGAGCGACGTACCACCTAGATGGACGCCACATCACCGACCTGGAGGGTTTCTACTGCGCCGTCGGCGAGGCGATCAATGGCCCGGGTGGCTACTTCGGTTGGAACGCCGACGCCCTGCATGACTGCACGACCGGAGGATGGGGCGCCGAGTGGCCGTTCCGCCTGATCTGGCATGACGCCGAAGTGGCGCGAACCCATCTGGCCCCTGACTCTGGGCGGAGAGCAGCATCTGCCCCCACTTTCGACCAGCTTCTCCGGTGGTTCGCCGAGGACGGGATCGAGGTCGATCTCCGCTAGGCCGGCTGTCTGCGCAGGCGTGGGACATCAGCACGGACGAGCTGATGTCTCGATCTGGTCTGTGCGCCCGGGCGCGATTGAAGGCCGCCATCGGCGAGCCAGACTCAGCGGCAGCGCGTTATCAACGGTCCTCGTCGCCCTCGGTCGGGCGGGGCGGGCGATTGTGCCTGGCCCACTCGTCCACCTCGTCCGCGTCCCAGATGGTCGTCCCGATCAGGCGGGCGACAGGCTCAGGAAAGCCGGGCCTGCGGGTGATCTGTAGGACCCGCTGTCGTGACACGCCGAACAGGGCGGCCAACTCGCCGGGCCCGTACAAGCGCGGTCGCTTCACGGCCTGAAGGTAAGTGTGGTCCCGTCTTTGCTATTGTCACTTACAGATTGACAACTCATACGAGCTCACGTGTGGGCAAGCAGGGCTCGCCTTTGACGGCGGGACAGGTCGCCAGGAGTTCGGATGCCAAGGCGTGTGTCGTACGACGACTACCTGCTGGCGGTGGCGCTCACTCTGGCCCGTCGGCACCGGCCGGTCTGGTCTTGGCGGCGGTGGCGTCGGGTCTGCCGGTGCGGGTCGGAGTTGCCCTGCCGAGTCCGCCACCGCACGCCGATACGTCGAGGTCACTGGCCGGGGGAGGAGCAGCAGTGACGGAGGATCAGGTCGGGCAGATCCTGTCGGTGCATCTGCCCGGCGTCGACGGCCTGTGCGCCGGGTGCCGTTGGTGGTGGGCGCGGCTGGCGCCGTACCCCTGCTATCAGGCGGAATGGGCCGCCCGCTGGCGTGCCCGCGTCGCCACCCGGCTGTTCCTGGACGGCTTGTCGTGACCGCCCACGGCCCGGTCCTTCCGTTGTGGACCTGCGGCGGCTGCGACGCGCCCTGGCCGTGTCAGACCCGGCGCAGGGAACTGCACGCCGAGTTCGAGGGCGCGCCGGTGTTGCTCGCCCTCTACATGGGGTCCTACCTGGTCTGGGCGGCCGAGGACCTGACCTGGGTGCCGGCCGGGCTGCTGCACCGGCGCTTCCTCGGGTGGGTGCGGTGAGCGTGATCCGGCGGGGCGACGAGCGCTTCCACTACAGCGACGGCTCCCACAAGTGGATCCCGCCCGACCCCGACTACGACCAGGAGGTCTGGGACGAGATGGTGCGGCAGCATCAGCGCCAGCACCTGGCGGAGATCTCGCGGCGCAGGGAGCCGCGTCACCAGAAGCGGACAATATGAGGCGTCGCCGCCGGGCATCTCCGACCGCACCGGGCAGCAGGTAGGTGTCGAGTTGGGGCTGCGGGAGCAACAACCCTCGATGGCTTTCTCGCCGGCTGACGCTGGCTATCCTTCCGAACATGGCGGAGGAGCGGCGGACCCTGGCCGGGGGCCGGTATGTCTTGCAGGCCAAGCCGATCGGCAGCGGGGGCATGGGGGTGGTCTGGCGAGCTGTAGACACCCTGCTGGACCGCGACGTGGCAGTGAAGGAGTTACGACTGCCCGAGGGCCTGAGCGAATCTGAACATGAGGCGCTCCGAGAGCGCGCGATAACCGAGGCACGGGCGGCCGGGCGGTTGAACCACCCCGGCATCGTGACCATTCACGATGTTCTGATCGAGGATGGCCACCCGTGGATCGTGATGGGCGTGGTCGAGGGGTCGTCTCTCTACTCGGTGGTGCGCGAGGACGGACCGCTGAGTCCGCGGCGGACCGCGGAGATCGGCGAGGAACTGCTTGCGGCACTGCGGGTCGCTCACGCTGCCGGCATCCTGCATCGCGACGTCAAGCCGCAGAACGTCCTGTTGGGCCGGGACGGGCGCGCCGTACTCACGGACTTCGGGATCGCCGCGGTCATCGGCGCCACCCGGGGTCTCACCGGGACTGGCTCGGTCATGGGCACGCTGGGCTATGTGGCGCCCGAGCGGCTGACCGGGCAGGGTGCCGATCCGGCATCCGATCTGTGGTCGCTCGGTGCGACGCTGTACTTCGCAGTCGAAGGTCGGCCCGCGTACGACTCGGACGATCCAGCAGAACTGGTCGCTGCCGTGTTGAGCCGCGACCCCGGGCCGGCTGAACGTGCTGGTCTGCTGAGTCCGACGCTGCTCGGCCTGATGGCGCGTCGCCCGGACGAACGGCTGTCTGCCGATGTGGCCGCGGAGCGTCTGCGGGAGGTCGCCGTCGGCGTCCCGGCCGGCGACCACCCGACGGTTCGCGTCACCATGCCAGCCAATGAGCAGGCCGCAGGGGCGACCAAGAAGCTGACCGAGCCGCTGCTGTCCGAGGGGAACGGCCCGCGTGCCCGGCGTGTCGCGCCCACGCGCATTGCCGCAATCATCTTCGCCATAGCCCTGACGGCCGGCGCACTGGCGACCGGCTACGCGCTCGCGCCGGACGGGACGCCGAATCGGGAGACCGGCCGGGGTGGGGACCAACAGTCCGGCAGCCCGTCGGCCACCACGCCCGCAGCCTCGTCCGCATCGCCGTCGGCCAGACGGTTCACGACTCCACCGAGCGTGTGCCTGTACCTGGCCGACCACCCCGAGGTCATTGCGCCGTTGATTCCCAAGGCCAAGCTCTGGTCCGCACACCAGGCCACGAACAGCTGCAAATGGGAGCCCGGCCAGGATCCCGACGACGGGGAACTCACCCAGCTCGACGTGGAGGCCCCCCTACTCCCCGCCAACCTGGGTGGCTGTCCTACCGAGGGCGAGCGGCTTCCCGGCATCGGCGAGGAGGCGTACATCTCCGAAGAGGGGGACCTCGACGAGCACGGCTGGCACGACCGCGACGTGCGTGTCTACTTTCGCGTCAACAACCTCGCGGTGTGCCTGAAGTACCGCCAAGCGTCCCGGACGTCGATGCCGCCCTCCGCCAAGGCTGCGGTGATCGAATTCACGCGGGCCCTGGATCAGTGGGTCAAGCGGGAGCCGGTGACCTAGTTGGCGATCATCGACATGACAACCGCCGAGAGCTACGTCGAGTTCGGCACCCGTGAGGCGCGCGGCGTGTCGCCGACGTACGAGCGCCTCTCTCTCGCGGCCTCCCGTGACGAGGAACTTCTCGCGCTGGTCGAAATGCTCCCGCCGGCCAAGCGGCAGCCGAACCTGCTGTTCGGTGTCGTACGACTGCTCGGCGGGCCCGTCGACGACCCGGCCGCGTTCCATGACTTCACGCTGGCGAACTGGCCGACGATCGAGGCCGAACTGCGCGCCCGGGCCGTCCAGACGAACGAGCCGGGGCGGTGTGCCGTCCTGCTGCCGGTGCTCGCCGCGCTGCCGCAGCCGCTGGCGCTGCTGGAGGTCGGCGCGTCCGCCGGGCTCTGCCTCTACCCCGACCGGTACGCCTACCGCTACGGCGAACACCTGCTCGGTGCGGGCCAGCCGGTCCTCGAATGCGCGCTCACCGGCACCGCGCCGCCGGACCGGCTACCCGCGGTGGTGTGGCGGGCCGGCCTGGACCTGAACCCGCTGCGGGTGACCGACCCCGCGGACGTGGCCTGGCTCGACGCCCTCGTCTGGCCGGAGCAGGCGCACCGCCGCGCCCGGCTGCGGGCCGCCGCGGCCGTCGCCGCGACCGACCCGCCGCTGCTCGCGCGCGGCGACCTGGTGGACGACCTGCCCGCACTGGCCGCGCAGGCGCCGCCCGGCGCGACGCTGGTGGTGTTCCACACCTCCGTGCTCTACCAGGTGCCGGCGCCGCGCCGGGCGGCGTTCGCGGAGGTGGTACGCGGACTGCCCGGCCACTGGATCGCGAACGAGACGCCGGGCGTGCTGCCCCACGACGCGCTGCCCGAGGAACCGGGCGAGGCGCTGCACAACGTGCTGTCGCTCGACGGCGTGCCCCTCGCCTGGACCCGCACGCACGGCCAGGCGATGACCTGGTGGGGTTGACCCCGGCTGCCAGGGCTGCCTCCGCCGACGAGGCAGCCCTGGCCCCGTCCGTCAGTACTGCTTCTGCTGGCAAGGCACGCAGAAGCGGGCGTGCGGCAGCACCTCCAGGCGTTCCCGCGGGATCGGCGCCTCGCACTTCTCGCAGATGCCGTAGCGGCCGTCGGCGATGCGCCGCAGCGCCCCGGTGATCTGGTCCAGGCTCTGCCGGGTCGCGGCGATCATCGCGCTCTGGGTGTGCGCCTCGCCCGGGTCGCCGGTGTCGGCCGTCAGCTGCGTGAGCCGGACAGTCTGCGCCTCGAAGTCGGTCGTCAGTGTCGCCCGCAGCTCATCGAGCCACTGCTGGTCCGGCTGGGTGTGCGTGGTCATGGCGTAGCTCCCTCTGAAAAAAGAAAAGGGCCGAAGCTGAGAAGCTTCGCCCTGGTGGCCGTTCGCACAGTTGCAAGCGGTTCACGGAGGGCTACGTCCGGCGGGGACGGGGCTCGGCAGTCCGGAGGCCACCGCGCCGGCAGGCGACGGCGCGACCGCGGATCGCACCACCCGGGTCTCGACGGTCACCGACAGGGCACGCCGACGGGCAGCAGCCGACGCCGCCGTCACCACGACGGCGGTGCTCCTCTGCTGACCGAACGAACACATGGAGCCACCATAGGCCGGGCGGAACGGAAAACCAACGTGCTTCCGTCCGCCCGGAATCCGGCCTCACCCGACCGGGCGGCCCGCCAGTGGTGGACGCGCTGGTGGCGGAGCAGGACGCCCCCGCCGCCGTCGGAACCACCAGCGCCGGCGGGGCCGCCCGCAGACCGACGCCACCGGTTATCCGACCCGGAGGGTACGTTCTTGCGGGCCGCCTTGCCATGGCGGCGGACGGGAGGCCCCGGCGTGTCCATCGCCCTGTTCACCCTCGGCGGCACGATCGCGATGGGCGGGGTGGACCCCGGCCGGGCCGGGGTGGTCACCCGGCTGACCGGCGCCGACCTCACCGCCGCCGTGCCGGGCCTCGACGAGCTGGGCCTGCCGCTGGAGGTCCGCGACACCCACGCGGTGCCGAGCGCGCACCTGACGTACCGCCAACTGCTCGACGTGGTCGACGCCGCCTCGCGGGCGGTGACCGACGGGGCGACCGGTGTGGTGGTCACCCAGGGCACGGACACGCTGGAGGAGTCGGCGTTCCTGGCCGACCTGGTCTGGCCGCACGCCGCGCCACTGGTCCTCACCGGCGCGATGCGCAACCCGACCCTCGCCGGCCCGGACGGCCCGGCGAACCTGCTCGCGGCGGCCCGCGTGGCCGCCGCCCCCGCCGCCCGCGACCTGGGGGCGCTGGTCGCGTTCGCCGACGAGATCCACGCCGCCCGCTGGGTACGCAAGACGCACAGCACCAGCACCGGCACGTTCGCCTCGCCGAACGCCGGCCCGGTCGGGCACGTGGTCGAGGGGCGCGTACGCGTGCTGGCCCGCCCGTCCCGGCGGGAGCCGCTGCCGCCGGTCGACCCGGCGCGGCTCGACGCCACCCGGGTCGCGCTGCACACCGTGACGCTCGACGACGACGGCGGGCTGCTCGACCGGGTCGCCGACACCCACCACGGGCTCGTCGTCGCCGCCTTCGGGGTCGGGCACGTCCCGGCCGTCCTGGCCCCGGTGCTCGGCGCGCTGGCCGAACGGATCCCAGTGGTGCTCACCTCCCGCACCGGTGCCGGCTCGGTGCTGCGGCACACCTATGGCGCGGTCGGCTCCGAGACGGACCTGCGCCGCCGGGGCCTGCTGGACGGTGGGCTGCTCGACCCGTACAAGGCGAAGGTGCTGCTGCGGCTGCTGCTCGCGGGCGGCGCGGGCCGCGAGGAGGTCGCCGCCGCCCTGGCCCGGCACGGCTGACCGCTCTCTAGACTGCGCCGGTGACCGGAGAGCGACGACCGCTGGCGGACCGGCCGCTGACCGAGCCACACCCGTCCCGGCTGCCGCCGGAGCATCCGGATCGGGAGCGGATCCTGGCCGCACACGCCGCCGCGCTGGCTGCCGGTGAGGCCGGCTACCTCGACCCGGCCACCGGCCTGTTCGTGCTGAGCGCGGGGTTCCTGGCCCGGCGCGGCACCTGCTGCGGTCGCGGCTGTCGGCACTGCCCGTACGTCGACGACTGACGGCGACCGGCTGATCGAGGGCTACCGCGAGGGGCGGGGCAGGCCGTACGGTGTCCGGCGGACACGTCGGGGTGGACTGTGGAGGAGTGGTCGTGCGGGGGCGGATCGTGGGCGCCGGGGTGGCCGTACTGCTGACGACGGGCTGCGGCGCGGAGGCGGCCGAACCGGTGGCGGTGCCGCCTCCCGCACCGATCGCGGTCGACGTGGCGGCCGCCTCGTCGGGCGGGGCGTGCCGGCTGCTGGACTTCGGCGTGATCGAGCAGCACGCGGGGGTCCGCTTCGACATCGCCGCCGCCAGCGAGACGGGCGACAGCCACACCTGCGTGGTCCGCGCCGAGCAGGCTACCCTGCCGGAGTTGACGCTGATCGTCACCGAGGCGTCGATCGACGCGGCCACCTTCACCGCGGACGTGGTGCCGGAGAAGGCGGGCAAGGTCACCGGGCTGGGCCAGAAGGCGTACCGGCGCACCCTTTCGGCCAAGGGTGCCTTCGGCCCGGTCGCGGAGGTGGGCTGGCTGGCCACCGAGGGCCGCCTCGCCACCCTCCGCTACACCACCCCGGCCGACACGGCCAAGGCGGACGCCGACAAGCTCACGGACGCGCTCATCGCCCTGGCCAAGCAACTCGACACCGGCGCCATCTGACCCCACACCCTTCGCGCGGAGGGTGTGGGGGTGGGGTGGGTCAGTGGGCGGCGACGAAGACGCGGGAGGCGACCTCGCGGGGGAGGCGGACGCGGTCGCCGGAGCGGTCGATCGACACCCCGTCGCGCTCCTGCGCCACCATCACCGTCGCGCCCGGGTCGACGCCGGCCGCGTGCAACTGCCGCAGCACGTCCGCGTCGGTCTGCACGCTCTCGCAGATCCGCCGGACCACGACCGGCCCGGAGAGGCCGGGGAACGCCAGGTTGCGCTCACCCTCGACGGCGTCGGGGGTCTCCGGCCCGGGGGTGCCCAGCGCCTCCAGCCCCGGGATCGGGTTGCCGTAGGGCGAGCGGGTCGGCCGGTTGAGCAGGTCGTAGACCCGCTTCTCGACGGCGTCGCTCATCACGTGCTCCCACCGGCAGGCCTCCTCGTGGGCCTCCTCGTAGGGCATCCCGATCACGTTGACCAGCAGCAGCTCGGCGAGCCGGTGCTTGCGCATCACCGACACGGCGGTGCTGCGACCGTGCGGGGTGAGCGCCAGGTGCCGGTCGCCCTCCACGGTGAGCAGGCCGTCGCGCTCCATCCGGGCGACGGTCTGACTGACGGTGGGCCCGCTCTGCCCCAGCCGCTCGGCGATCCGGGCGCGCAGGGGCGGCACGCCCTCCTCCTCCAGTTCGAGGATGGTCTTGAGGTACATCTCGGTCGTGTCGACCAGATCCGTTTTAGACACCTTCATCCCTCCCTGCCGCGGAGGTAACTTCAGGCTCGGTCGTGCCGACCAGATCATGCCTCACATCAGCGGCCCTCCGGCCCACGATGGTACCCCGACGCAGGCCGAACGACCCTTGACGAACCGCGAGGCACGGGCCCGCATGGTGTTGACTTGACCTCATGTCCGGAACCGAGGAGCTGCTGGTCGAGGCCGACCGGCTCGCGACCGAGCTCGACCACGCCGACCCGCCCACCCTGCTCGACGTCCGCTGGCGCCTGACGGGCCCGCCCGGCCGGGACGACTATGCCGCCGGTCACCTGCCCGGCGCGGTCTTCGTCGACCTCGACACCGCGCTCTGCGGCCCGCCCGGCCCGGCCGGCCGACACCCGCTGCCCGACCCGGCCGCGCTCCAGGCCGCGCTGCGGGCCGCCGGCGTCCGCGCCGGTCACCCCGTGGTGGTGTACGACGGCGGCGACGGCATGGCCGCCGCCCGCGCCTGGTGGACGCTGCGCTGGGCGGGCCACCGGCCGGTACGCCTGCTGCACGGCGGCTTCCCGGCGTGGCGGGCCGCCGGACTGCCCACCAGCACGGCGGAGCCGACCCCGGCGCCGGGCGACGTCGACGTGCGCCCCGGCGCGCTGCCGGTGCTCGACGCGGGCGACGCCGCCCGGCTGGCCGCCGCCGACGAGGGCGTCCTGCTGGACCTGCGCGCCGCGCCCCGCTACCGGGGCGAGACCGAGCCGATCGACCCGGTCGCCGGGCACGTCCCGGGCGCGGTGAACCTGCCCGCCGGTGAGTACGTCGCCGAGGGCCGGTTCCCGGCCGCCGACGCGCTGCGCGCGCGGTTCGCCGCCGCCGGGGTGGTCGGGGGCGCCGCCGTCGGGGCGTACTGCGGGTCGGGGGTGACCGCCGCGCAGGCCGTGCTCGCCCTGCACCTGGCGGGTCGGCCCGACGCGGCGCTCTACGTCGGGTCGTGGAGCAACTGGGTCGCCGACCCGTCCCGACCGGTCGCCACCGGGGAGGGCTGAGGGGCACGCCCGCCCCGGCGACGCCGGCCGGCCGAGCGGCCCGTGCGCCGGGCGACACGAGGGCACGTGGGCAGGCCGAGACCGGGGAACGCCCCCAGCGCCTGCGCTCGGGGCGTGCGGGCGCGCGTGCGACGATGAGGCCATGTCCGAGGACACGGTGGTGGTGTGGGACGAGTCCCTGCTCGCCTACGACATGGGGGATCACCCCCTCGACCCGGTGCGGGTGGAGCTGACCGTCGCGCTGGCCCGCGAGCTCGGCGTGCTGGAGCGTCCCGGGGTGCGGCTGGTCAAGCCCGAGCCGGCCGACGACGCGCTGCTGACCCGGGTGCACGACCCGCGCTACCTCGACGCGGTGCGGGTCGCCCCGCGTGACCCGCTCTTCGCCGGCTTCGGGCTGGGCACCTCGGACAACCCGGTCTTCGCGGGGATGCACGAGTCGAGCGCGCTGGTCGCCGGGGCGAGTGTGGCCGCGGCCGAGGCGGTCTGGCGGGGCGAGGCCCGGCGGGCGGTCAACGTGGCGGGCGGGCTGCACCACGCGATGCCCGCCCGGGCCGCCGGCTTCTGCGTCTACAACGACCCGGCGGTGGCCATCGCCCGCCTGCTCGACCTCGGCGCCGAGCGGGTCGCGTACGTGGACGTGGACGTGCACCACGGCGACGGGGTGCAGCAGATCTTCTGGAACGATCCCCGGGTGCTGACGGTGAGCCTGCACGAGACGCCGCTGGCGCTCTTCCCGGGCACCGGCTTCCCCGACGAGACCGGCGGGCCGGGCGCGGTGGGCAGCGCCGTCAACGTCCCGCTGCCGCCCGGCGTGGACGACGCCGGCTGGCAGCGCGCCTTCCACGCGGTCGTGCCGTCGGTGCTGCGCGCGTTCCGGCCGCAGGTGCTGGTGACCCAGTGCGGGGCCGACGGGCACCGGCTCGACCCGCTCGCCGACCTGCACCTCTCCGTCGACGGTCAGCGCGCCACCTACCTGGCCCTGCGGGCGCTCGCCGACGAGCTGTGCGAGGGCCGCTGGGTGGCCACCGGCGGCGGCGGGTACGCGCTGGTCGAGGTGGTGCCGCGGGCCTGGACGCACCTGCTCGCCGTGGCCACGGGCGAGCCGATCGCGCCGGCCACGCTGACCCCGCCGGCCTGGCGGGAGCTGGCCGCCGCGCGCCGGCCGGGCCGGGAGATCCCGCTGCGGATGACCGACGACGTCGACCCGTCGTACGAGCCGTGGCAGCCGACCGGCGAGCCGAACGCGGTGGATCGGGCGATCGCGGCGGCCCGCAAGACGGCCTTCCCGCTGTTCGGGCTCGACCCGCACGACCCGCGCGACTGAGCCGGCCGGGGAGGGCCGAACAGGTGACCGCGGTGGAACAACCGGTGGACGTGCTGCTCAGCGACGGCACCACCGTCCAGTTGCGACCGATCCGCCCGTCGGACGGGCCGGGGATCGTGGCGATGCACTCGCGCTTCTCCGAGCGCACCCGCTACCTGCGGTACTTCTCGCCGTACCCGCGCATCCCAGAGCGGGACCTGCGCCGCTTCGTCAACGTCGACCACCGCGACCGGGAGGCGTTCGTGGTGTTGGCCGGCGACCGGATCGTCGCCGTCGGTCGCTACGAGCGGCTCGGCCCCGACGCGCCCGAGGCCGAGGTGGCGTTCGTGGTCGAGGACGCCTACCAGGGCCGGGGCATCGGCTCGGTGCTGCTGGAGCACCTGGCCGACGCGGCCCGCCGGACCGGCATCGCGAATTTCGTGGCCGAGGTGCTTCCGGCCAACGGCGCGATGCTGCGGGTCTTCTCCGACTTCGGCTACCAGCTTCAGCGCCAGTTCGCCGACGGCGTGGTGCACCTGACCTTCCCGATCGCGCCCACCGACGCCACGCTCGAGGTGCAGCGCGGCCGCGAGCACCGCACCGAGGCCCGCTCCGTCGCCCGGCTGCTCGCCCCGCGCGGCGTCGCCGTCTACGGCGCCAGCGCCACCGGGCAGGGCGTCGGCGCGGCGGTGCTCGGGCACCTGCGGGACGGCGGCTACACCGGCTCGGTGGTGCCGGTGCACCCGAGCGCGGCGACGGTCGCCGGGCTGCCCGCGTACCCGTCGGCGGCCGACGCGGGCGTGCCGGTCGACCTGGCCGTGGTGGCGGTGCCGCCGGAGACGGCGCGGGAGGCGGTCGACGACGCCGCCGCCGCGGGCGCGCACGCCCTGGTGGTGATCTCCGCGGGCTTCGCCGAGGCCGGCCCGGACGGCGCGGCCGCGCAGCGCGCGCTGGTCCGCGCGGCGCACGCGGCGGGCATGCGCGTCGTCGGCCCGAACTGCCTGGGGGTGGCCAACACCGACCCGACCATACGCCTCAACGCCACCCTCGCCCCGCGGCTGCCGGTGCCCGGCCGGGTGGGCATCTTCAGCCAGTCCGGCGCCTTCGGGGTGGCGCTGCTGGCCGAGGCGGACCGGCGCGGGCTGGGCCTGTCCAGCTTCGTCTCGGCCGGCAACCGGGCCGACGTCTCCGGCAACGACCTGCTCCAGTACTGGCAGGACGACCCCGGCACCGACGTGATCATGTTGTACCTGGAGACCTTCGGCAACCCGCGCAAGTTCGCCCGGCTGGCCCGCCGGATCGGCCGGGACAAGCCGGTCGTGGCGCTCGCCTCCCCGGCCCGCCCGCCGGGTGTGGGCGACTCCGCCGGGCCGGACGAGGTCGCCGTCGGCGCGCTGTTCGCCCACTCCGGGGTGATCCGGGTGGACACCGTCGCCGAGCTGCTCGACGTCGGGGTGCTGCTGGCCAACCAGCCGCTGCCCGCCGGGCCGCGGGTCGGCGTGGTCGGCAACTCCTCGGCGCTGACCGGGCTCGCGGCCACCGCCTGCGCCGCGCAGGGGCTCACCGTCGCCCGCGGCTACCCCCACGACGTCGGGCCCCGGGCCGGCGCGGCCGAGTTCGCCGCCGCGCTCGCCGACACCGCCGCCGACGAGGACGTGGACGCGCTGGTGGTGGTCTTCGCCCCGCCGCTGCCCGGCCAGCTCACCGACACCGAGGCGGACTTCACCGCCGCCCTGCCGGCCGCGCTCGCCGCCGGCAAGCCGACCGTGGCGACGTTCCTGGTCGGCCGGGCGCCGGCCGGGGTGCCCGCGTACCCGAGCGTGGAGGAGGCCGTTCGCGCCCTCGCCCGGGTCGCCACGTACGCCGACTGGCTGCGCCGCCCGGCCGGCCTGCTGCCGGAGCTGCCCCGGGTCGACCGGGTGGCGGCGCACGCGGCCCTGCGACCCGAGGCCCTCGACCCGGTGGGGCTGCTCGCCGCGTACGGGATCGACGTGGTCGAGTCGGCGCCGGTGCGGTCCGCCGGGGAGGCCGTCGACGCGGCGACCCGGCTCGGGTTCCCGGTGGCCCTCAAGGCCGCCGCCCCGGGCCTGCGGCACCGGCTCGACCTCGGCGCGGTCCGGCTCGACCTGCCCGACGCCGCCACGGTCCACCGCGCGTACGCGGAGATGTCGGCGGTCTTCGGCGCGGACGTCCTGGTGCAGCCGATGGTGCCGCCCGGCGTGGCCTGCGTGGTCGAGCTGGTCGAGGACCCGGCGTTCGGCCCGGTGGTCGGCTTCGGGCTGGGCGGCGTCGCCACCGAGCTGCTCGGCGACCGGGCCTGGCGCGCGGTGCCGCTGACCGACCTGGACGCGGCCGAGCTGGTCGACGAGCCACGGGCGGCGCCGCTGCTGCGCGGGCACCGGGGCGCGGCGCCGGTGGACCGGGCGGCCCTGGCCGACCTGCTGCTGCGCGTCGGCCGGCTCGCCGACGAGCAGCCCCGGGTGCGCGCGCTCACCCTCAACCCGGTGCTCGCCCGCCCCGACGGCATCTCGGTGCTGCACGCCACCGTACGCATCGGCTCCGCCGTCGCCCGCCCCGACACCGGCCCCCGCCGCCTGTAAAGGGCGTCAGGCCCGGGAGGAGATCTGCTGCACCGCCCAGGCGTTGCCGTCCGGGTCGGTGAAGAAGACGAAGCCGACGTTGTCCAGCGGGTCCGGCACGGGGCGGGGGTTCTCGCCCACCACCTGGATCTCGCTGACCGCCACGCCGCGTTCGACCAGCTGGGCCCGGGCCCTGCGCAGGTCGGGCACGACCAGTTGGAGGCCCTTCAGGGAGCCCGGCGGCATGTCCGGCAGCACGCCCTCGCCGATCACGATCGAGCAGCCGGAGCCGGGCGGGGTGAGCTGCACGACCCGCGCGCCGGCACCGACCACCGTGTCGTGGTCCACGGCGAAGCCGAGCTGGTCGGCGTAGAACGCCTTGGCCCGGTCCACGTCGGAGACCGGTACGACCACCACTTCCAAAGTCCAGTTCACACCCGTTGGTAGCCCGTCCGACGGGCCACGTCAAGGACCCCGGCCCGGACGTACGCGAGGCCCCGGCGAACCGCCGGGGCCTCGCGTGGCTCAGGGAACGTCAGCAGGCGTACGCCTCCAGGCGCTGCGCCCGCTCCGGGTCGCGCAGCTTCAGCAGGGTCACCTTCTCGATTTGCCGGATCCGCTCCCGGGACAGGCCGAACTCCCGGCCGACCTCGTCGAGCGTGCGCTGCCGGCCGTCGTCGAGACCGAACCGCAGCCGGATCACCGCCTGCTCCCGCTGGGAGAGGGTGGCCAGCACGATGCTCACCTCGTTGCGCAGCTCGCCCTGCGCGGCGGCGTCGCCCGGCTCGGCGCTCGGGTCCACCGCGGCCACGAAGTCACCGAGCGCGCTCTCGCCGTCCTCGCCGACCGCCTGGTCCAGGCTCACCGGCTCCCGGTCGTACGAGATCAGCTCGATCACCTGGAACTCCGGGATGTCCATGGCCCGGGCGACCTCGGCGACCGTGGGCTCGCGGCCCAGCAAGACGGACAGCTCGCGGCGGGCCCGGACCATGCGGTTGACCTGCTCGACCATGTGCACCGGGATGCGGATGGTGCGGGCCTGGTCGGCCATCGCGCGGGTGATCGCCTGCCGGATCCACCAGGTGGCGTAGGTGGAGAACTTGTAGCCCTTGGCGTAGTCGAACTTCTCGACCGCGCGGATCAGGCCGAGGTTGCCCTCCTGGATGAGGTCGAGGAACGGCATGCCGCGACCGGTGTAGCGCTTGGCGATGCTGACCACAAGGCGGAGATTCGCCTCCAGCAGGTGGTTCTTCGCCGCCCGGCCCTGCGCGACGATCAGCTCCAGGTCGGCCCGCAGCTCGACGGAGACCGGGGTGCAGGTCGCCAGCTTCTCCTCGGCGAACAGCCCGGCCTCGATCCGCTTGGCCAGGTCGACCTCCTGCGCGGCGGTCAGCAGCTTCGTCCGCCCGATCCCGTTCAGGTATGCCCGGACCAGGTCCGTGGAGACGCCGCGCTCGTCCATGGCGTCGAGGTCGGTCAGGGTGTCGGTGGCGTGGTCGGCCTCGGTGGTGCCGGCCGGGCGCATCCGGTGCTCCATCATCTGCAGGGCCATCTCGTCTTCTCCCCGTGTCCACGTCTGTGCCGCTCGTTCCGGCCCAGTGGTGCCGGTGTGACACACAGCTTGGCGGGCGGGGCGTGAAACGGGAGTGAGGCGATCGGGGACCCGACACGAATCCGGTCCCGGTCCTGCGCACCGTGCGCGTGTCGTCGCCGACGGTTCCTTGTGGCGTGCGGTTACCGTGCCAGCGGTCGGCCAGTGGGGCCGGCGCCGCCGGCGACGTCGGCGCACCGGAACGGGTTTTGGAGGGTGTCGTGGTCTTCAAGCGGCTCATGCAGGCGATGGGCGTGGGTGGCCCGTCGGTGGAAACGGTCCTGGCGAACCCGAACTGCCGCCCCGGCGGCCAGTTGGAGGGCGTCGTCCACGTGGCCGGCGGCGAGCACCCCGTCGACATCTCCTACGTGTCCCTGGGCCTGGTCACCCGGGTCGAGGTGGAGAGCGGCGACAACGACTACGAGACCACGCAGGAGTTCCACCGGCAGGCGGCGACCGGCGCGTTCCGGCTGGAGCCCGGCCAGCGCCACGACATCCCGTTCCGCTTCGCCGTGCCGTGGGAGACGCCGCTCACCGAGCTGTACGGGCAGCACCTGCACGGGATGACGATGGGGCTGCGTACGGAGCTGGAGGTGGCCCGCGCCGTCGACAAGGGCGACCTGGACGCGGTGGCGGTGCACCCGCTGCCGTCCCAGCAGCGGATCCTGGAGGCGTTCCTGCGGCTGGGCTTCCGGTTCGCCCGGGCCGACGTGGAGCGCGGCCATATCTACGGCGTGCGGCAGAGCCTGCCCTTCTACCAGGAGATCGAGTTCGGCCCCGCCCCGCAGTACGCCGGCGCGATCAACCAGCTCGAGGTCACCTTCGTCACCGACCCGCAGCAGATCCAGGTGGTGCTGGAGCTCGACAAGCGCGGCGGCCTGTTCACCGAGGGCCGGGACGCCTTCGGCCGCTTCACCATCGACCACGCCACCGCCGAGCGCACCGACTGGACGGCCCAGCTGGACGCCTGGATCCGCCAGTCGCTCCAGCGCCGCGGGCTCTTCTCCTGACCCGCCCACCCGCCGGGGCGACGACGGGTGGATCACGAGGTCGGCGGCGTCAGAGGAGACCGACGACGCCGCCGACCTCACGGTCGACGGACAGGCCAGGGCCTACAGGTCGAGCAGGACCGTACACGGACCGACGTTGACGCTCTCGACCAGCATGTGGGCGCGGAAGCGGCCGGTCTCGACCTTCGCGCCCCGGGCACGCAGCGCCTCCACGACCGCCGCCACCAGCGGCTCCGCCACCTCGGCCGGGGCCGCCGCCGTCCAGGTCGGACGGCGCCCCTTGCGGGCGTCGCCGTAGAGCGTGAACTGGCTGACCACCAGGATCGGCGCGCCGGTGTCGGCGGCGGACCGCTCGTCGTCGAGGATGCGCAGCTCGTGCACCTTGCGGGCCATCGTGCGGGCGGTCTCGACGGTGTCGGTGTGGGTCACCCCGAGCAGCACCAGCAGCCCGTCGTCGATCGCGCCGACCACCTCGCCGTCGACCGTCACGCCCGCCCGGCCGACGGTCTGCACCACGGCCCGCATCAGCCGGTCACCGGCTCGATGAAGCCGCGCTCGACGAGGTGCGCCACGATCGGGCCGGCGGCGTCGGCCAGCTCCTCGGGGGCGACGTCGTGCGCGGCCGCGAGCAGGGCGAGCTGGTCGCGCAGCGGCAGCCGCCCGTCGGCCCCGCCCACCAGGGCGAGCACCAGGGGGTCGATCTCCTCCGTCCAGCGCAGCCCGTGCGGCATGGCCAGCACCTGCCGGTCCACCGCCCAGCCCTCGTCGCCCATCGTGGCCTCCTGCCGGAGCTGGAGGCCGTCAGCCGCCCGGTAGCGCGCGGCGAGCAACCCGTCGGCGTCGTGGGCGCGCAGCCAGTCCTGGCGGTCGAACCAGGCGCCGATCCGGTCACCCAGCGGCGCCTCCACCCGCTGCCGCAGTTCCTCCACCCGGATCACCGGGTCGTCGTGGCCGGAGCGGCGCAGCGAGACGATGCCGAAGCCGACCGCCTCCACCTTGTGCGCGTCGAACCAGTCCAGCCAGTCCGCCATCCGCTGCGGGTCGGCGGCCTCGCCGACGTCGGTGAGCCACAGGTTGACGTACGCCATCGGGTCCGCCACCTCGCGCTGGACGACCCAGGCGTCCAGCCCGGTGCCGGCGAACCAGCCGGTCACCCGCTCGGCCCAGTCCTCGCCCGCGACGTGCACCCAGTTGGCCAGGTACTGCATGGTGCCGCCCTCGGTGAGCAGACCGGGCGCGGCGGCGGCCAGCTCCGCGCCGATCGCGTCGCCGACCCGGCCGGAGTCGCGGTAGACGTGCGTGGTGGTGCCCGGCCCGACCACGAACGGCGGGTTGCTCACCACCAGGTCGAAGCGGCGCCCGGCGACGGGGGCGACCATGTCGCCGCGGAGCAGCTCCCAGTCCTGGCCGTTGAGCGCGGCGGTGGTGGCGGCGAAGCGCAGCGCCCGCTCGGAGACGTCGGTGGCGGTCACCCGCCGGGCGTGGGTGGCCAGGTGCAGCGCCTGCACGCCGGAACCGGTGCCCAGGTCCAGCGCGGTCTCCACCGGCCGGCGGACGGTCGCGCCGATCAGCGTCTGGGTCGCCCCGCCGATGCCGAGGACGTGGTGGGCGTGCAACGGGCGGCCCGGGCGGGCGCTGGCGGGCACGTCGGCCAGCACCCACCAGTCGTCCCCGTACGGCTCCAGGTCCAGGCCCATCCGCAGCCCGTCGCCGTGCCGTTCGACCAGGCCCCCGGCGAGCGCCTCGTCCAGCGACAACGGCGCGAGCGCGGCGGCCACGGCGGCCTCCGGCTCGGTCTGCTCGCAGACGAACACCCGGATCAGCGTGCCGAGCGGGTCGCGGTCCTCGGTGGCGCGCAGCGCGGCCCGGAAGTCGTTGCGGGCCACCCCGCCGGTGGCCTGCGGGCCGAGCCGGGTGGCGATGCCGTTCGAGGTGAACCCGGCCCTGGTCAGCGCGGTCCGCAGCGCCTCGACGCCGGCGGGGGAGAGCAACATGTCGTGTCCGTCCACGCCGTCATCCTGCCTGGCGCCGCGTGCCGGTGTTCGACCACCCGGGAGATCGGCGCCACCGTCGCCAGCGCGCGCCGGTCGGCCGCCCGTGCCACCAGCCAGGTGTACGCCAGCAGCACGAGCACGTCGACCAGCACCAGCTGCCACGGCGCGTCGGCCATCGTCTCGTCCACGGCCAGCCCGCCGAACGCCGCGGCCAGACCGAACGCGCCCACGTTGTTGACCACGTGCAACGCGACGGCCGCCTCCAGGCCGCCGGTACGCACCGTGAGCCAACCGCAGAGCAGGCCCATCACGACCAGGTCGGCGAAGCCCCAGACGGTGCCCCAGCCGTGCGCCGCGGCGAAGAGCACCGCCTGCACCACCATTCCCGGCCAGGGTGAGCGCAGCCACGTCCCGAAGGCCTGGAGCAGCCAGCCGCGGAACAGGTACTCCTCGGCGGCGGCCTGGAACGGGACCAGCGCGACGACCATCAGCAGGGCGGCGACGAAAGCGGGCCAGCCGACCCAGGCGTCGAGCGGGCCGAGGAGGACCATCTCGTCCCCGGTGGCCCGCAGGAGCAGGTGGGTGCCGAGCAGCATGACCGTGATCGCCGGGGTGGCCGTGAGCAGGCAGGTGCCCAGCCAGCGCCACCGGACCCGGCCGAGCACGGAGGAGAGGCTGCCGGCCGGCCGGCGTTCCACCCCGCGGGTGACGGCCATCGTCACCGGCAGGGCCACCGCCACCGACAGCACCAGGAGGGCGGTGTCCACGACGGGACCGAAGACGGGCAGCCCGTCGGCGTCCGTCGGCGTACCGGTGATCTCCGCCACGACGGTGGCGACGCCGAAGAGCGCGCAGCCGACGAGCAGCGCGCCGCCGAGCAGGGCGAGGACGCCGACGAGCGACCGCCACCATCGCTGCCGGCCGGTCCGGGCCAGCCGGTGGTACGGGGCGCCCGGGGGAGTACTACTGATCATGGGAGCAAGCCTGCCGCCGCCGACGGGCCGGCGGGTCGACGTGCGGACCGAATTCGGCACCCACCCTGGGGTATAGGCCACCTCGTGCCCGCGGGCGACGTGACCGGTCGGCGGGCCTCCGTAGGGTTGCCTCATCATGACTCTCCTGCGGACCTGGTTGCTGCCGTCGGCGCTGGTCGGCGCCCAGCTCCTGCTCTGGCCCGGCCTGCCGCTGCTGCGGGGCGACGCACCGGACGTCACGGTGACCTCGGCGGGTCTGGTCGCCGCGGTGGTCACCCTCCTGGCGCTGGGCTGGCGGCAGCATCGGCCGCTCCCGGCGCTGGCCGTGGTCCTGGCCGCGCAGACCGTCGGCCGGCTGGGCGCCTCTCCCGACGACCTGCTGGTGCTCAGCCTCGCCGAGCTGGTCGCCATCTGGTCCGTGGCCGTCCGGGCGCCCGGACGGGTGGTGCGCGTGGCACTGACCGTGAGCGCCCTGTGGGTGGCGTCGGTCAACCTCCCCCGCTTCGACACCGCCGCGGCCTACCTGGGGGAGGTCGTCGTCGCCGTGCTCGGCTACCTGCTGGCCGCGGGCCTCGGGCGCAGCCGCCGGCACTGGATGACCGGGCGGGCGGCGGTGGCCGGCCGGCTCGTCGCCGTCGAGGCGGAGGCCCGTCAGGCGGCGGAGACCGAACGCCATCGGCTCGCCCGGGAGCTGCACGACGTCAGCGCCCACCACCTCACCTCCATCGTGGTGACGGTGGGAGCGGCCGAGCGCCTCGCGGCCCGGCGTCCGGAGCTGGTCGCGGAGGCGGTGGGGTTCGCGGCGCGTACGGGGCGGGAGACCCTGGTCGCGCTGCGCCGCCTGGTCGCGGTGATGAGCGACGACACCGAGGCGCACCGGCCGCTGCGGCGGCGGCTCGACGACCTGGTCGCCGGCTTCCACCGGCTCGGCCAGCCGGTGCGCCTCGACCGCACCGGTCCGGAACCGCCGGCCGCCCTGGCCGGGGTCGTCCACGCCGTCGTCCGCGAGTCCCTGACCAACGTGGTGCGGCACGCCGCCGGAGCCGACGTCTCGGTCCGGGTCGCGGTCGACGCCGGGACCGTCACGGTCACGGTCGCCGACACCGGCGTACCGGGGCCGGCGGCCGCCTTCACGCTGGGCGCCGGGCGGGGGATCAGCGGCCTGCGGGAGCGCGTCGCCGCCCGGGGCGGCACCCTGCGAGCCGGCCCGGACGGCGACGGCTGGCGGGTCGAGGCACGCCTGCCCGTCGGGGCGGATCCCGGCAGCCTGCCGTCGCCGGTCCGGTCGGAGAACGGCCGGTCCCTGGTGACCGCCGCGCTGGTCGGCAACGCGCTGGTGCTTCCGGTGGCCGCGGCCCTCGTCTCGGTGGAGACCGACGCCGAACTGGCGGGGCTGCGCGACCCGATCGTCCTGCTCCAACTCCTGCTGCTCTCCGTGGCGCACGCCGCGCCGCTGGCGTGGCGGTGCCGCCGGCCGTGGGCCGCGTTCGCGGGCGTCGCCGGGACCGTGCTGCTCTGGCCGGTCACCGCGCTGCTGGTCGGGCTGCCCCGGGGTGCGGAGTTCGTGCTGCTGACCGCCGGCTTCGCCGACCTGGCCGCCGTCTGGGCCGTGGCCGCGTACGCCCGACGGGCCGGCCCGACGTGGCTGGCCGCGCCGGTGGCGGCCACGGTGCTCGCCGTGGGCCTGGTCGGTACGGCGGCGGCGGACGGCTCGATCGCCGGGGAGCCCGTGCACGTGCCCGTGACCGTCTTCATGGCCGTCTTCGTCGCCGGGCTGCTGCTGGCGCCGATGCTGCTGACCTGGGGCGGCGGCGCGCTGGTCCGGGGCCGGCGGCGGCGGGTGCTCAGCCGGGAGGGCGACGCGCTGGCCGCGGCGACCGCCCGGGCCGTGGCGGCGGCCCAGGCCGAGCGGGAGCGGGTCGGTGTCGGACTGCGCTCGGCGGTGCTGGACCGGGCCGGCCGCCTGGTGGTCGTCGCCGACCAGGGCCGGCTCGCCGAGATCCTGGTCGAGGCACGGGCCACGTTGGCCGCGATGCGCGGCCTGCTGGACGACCTGCGCGCCGACGACCGGCCGGTGCCGCACGGTCCGCAACCGACCCTCGCCGACGTGGGCGGGCTCTGCGCGTCGCGGCAGGCGCACGGCCGTGACGTCCTGCTGGACGCGCCGGCGACCGTGCCGGCCCTGCCGACCGACGTGGACGTGTCGGCGTACCGGCTGGTGGAGGCCGCGTTGGACGCGGGCGTCGGGCCGGCCCGGGTGGTGCTGCGGCTGGCCGGCGGTGAGCTGCGGGTGTCGGTCACGGGCCTGCCCACCGCGTCGGACCCGCTGGTCGTCGCCGGGCTGCGGGCCCGGGTCGACGCGCTCGGCGGCCGGCTCGCGCTGCGCCGCGGCGAGCTGCGGGCGCGGCTGCCGCTGCCGCCGGTCCCCGTGGTCGCCGCCGGGCCCGGGCAGCGGGGAGAACGAGTTCCGGAGGGGGCGCGATGATCAGGGTGCTGGTGGTGGACGACCAGCCGGTGGTCCGGGCCGGGTTCGCGGCGATCGTCGACGCCGAACCGGACCTGACGGTGGTCGGGGAGGCCGCCGACGGCGCCGACGCGCTCGACCAGGCCGCCCGGAGCCGACCGGACGTGGTGTTGATGGACATCCGGATGCCGGGGATGGACGGCCTCACCGCCACCGCCCGGCTGACCGCCGACCCGGCCGGCCCCCGGGTGCTGGTCCTGACCACCTTCGACCTGGACGCCCACGTGTTCGAGGCGCTACGGGTGGGCGCCTCGGGCTTCCTGCTCAAGGACGCCCAACCGGTCGACCTGCTGCACGCGATCCGGGTGGTGGCCGCCGGCGACGGGCTGCTCGCACCCACCGTCACCCGCCGGCTGATCGACGCCTTCGCCACCGGGGCACTCACCCCGCCGGCGGAGCCCGCCGAGCTGGCCGCGCTCACCGCACGGGAGCGCGAGGTCTTCGTCCGGCTCGCGGCCGGGCTGACCAACGCGGAGATCGGCGCCCAGTTGGGCGTCGCGACCGGCACGGTGAAGGCGCACGTCAACGCCCTGCTGGGCAAGCTGGGTGCGCGGGACCGGGTGCAGGCGACGATCCGCGCCTACGACCTCGGGCTCGTCCGGCCCGGCACCCGGCGGTCACCCGCGTAGGGCCGCCGGCCGGGCACACCCCGGGGTCGGGGCGGCGACGCCCTGCCCGGCGTCGGTGGCTGCCGGCGGGGAAGGCCCGGACGGATCGGCGTGGCCCCTCCGCCCGGGCTCCGCCATTGGGCAGGATGGTCCCATGACGCTCGCGCTGCCCATCGACCCCGAGGCCAGCCGGCTGCTGGAGCGCAGCCCGCTGGCCCTGCTGCTGGGGATGGTCCTCGACCAACAGGTGACGATGGAGAAGGCCTTCTCCTCGCCGTACGTGCTGACCCAGCGCCTCGGACGGGACCTGGACGCCCGGGAGATCGCCGACCACGATCCCGAGGCACTGGTGGCCCTGTTCGCCCAGCCGCCGGCACTGCACCGGTTCCCGAAGGCGATGGCGGCCCGGGTGCAGGAGGTGTGCCGGGTCCTCGTCGACCGGTACGACGGCGACGCCGCCCGGCTCTGGTCCGACGTCGCCGACGGCCGGGAACTGTTCCGCCGCATCGCCGAGCTGCCCGGCTTCGGCAGGCAGAAGGCGCAGATCTTCCTCGCCCTGCTCGGCAAGCGGTTCGGGGTCACGCCGGAGGGCTGGCGGGAGGCGGCCGGCGGGTACGGCGACCTGGACGCCCACCGGTCGGTGGCGGACGTCGTCGACACGGAATCGCTGCGCCGGGTGCGTGACTACAAGCAGCAGGTGAAGGCGGCGGCGAAGGCGAAGGCCGCCCAGGGCTGACGCCGCTGCCGCGCGGCGAGGCCGGTTGGACGGGAGTTCCGGGGCGGCCCCGTGCGGGCCGAGGTCAGACGGCGGTCGTGGGTGTGCCTCCGCGCGCCGTGACGTCAGGCGGCGGTCGTGGGTGTGCCTCGGCGCGCCGCGACGTCAGGCGGCCGTCGGGCGGGACAGGGCGGCCAGCGCCCGCCGGACGTCGGCGAGGGAGACCGTCGCCGAGTCGTCCAGGTCGGCCAGGCCGGCCTCGATCCACTGCCGCATCAGAGTGGTGACCCCGATGCCGCGGGCGTCGGCGGCCGCGCGGACCCGCTCGTACGTCTCCAGGGGCAGGCGCACCGAGCGGCTGACCATGGGGGTGTCGGTGTCGGGGGTGGGCAGCTCCACCGGCTGAGTCTCGTCGATCAGCTCCGCGAGCCGGTCACCGCCGCTGTGGAACTGCTTGGTCGCGTCGTTACGGTTCATCGTCACCGCCTCCTCATCGGCGAGATCTCCGCACGGCCTCGTCGTAGCGCTTCGCCTCGGCGTCGCTGAGCTCGCGGGCGGAGAGGATGTCCCAGTCGTTGTCGGTGCCGTCGGCCTCGGCGAGCAGCACGGCCAGCCGGCGCCCCCGGCGGGCGGCGGCGTAGACGACCATCACGTCGTCGCCCAGGTGACGGATCACCCGGCGGGTGCTGTGCAGCGCCTCCCAGACTTCCCCGGGCGTGACGTCGTAGACCCTCAGGTTGGCCAACGCCTCGTCGGTGAAGCTGAACCTGCTGCCCACGGCGCGAGCGTACCACGGATGTAACACGAACCCGGCTGTGCCGATTTTCGCTGATCACGCGTTCGAGGTGACAGGATGGGGCGTAACCCCCTCGAGGAGGTCCGTGGTGAAGCGTCAGGCGTACCAGCCGATCCTGATCACCGACGCCTCGCGCAGCCAGGACGACCAGCTCACCAGCCGTCAGCGGCGCTACGTGCTGATGATGGGGATCCGGGTGGCGTGCGTGATCGTCGGTGCCGTCCTGGTCGGCGTGCAGGCCCCGCTGCTCTGGCTCTGGCTGCCGTTGGTGGCCCTCGGCATGGTGCTCATCCCCTGGCTGGCGGTGCTGCTGGCGAACGACCGGCCGCCGAAGGAGCAGCACCGGCTGGCGTCCCGGTTCCAGCCGCGGCACCGCGACGAGACCCCGCCGATGAGCCTGACCGCCGAGGAGCGGCCGCACAAGGTGATCGACGCCGAGCCCTGACCGACCCGTTCCCCGCGGGGCGGGGCGCGGGTTCGGGTCAGGGAGTGGGGCGGGCGCCCACCTGCGAGACCGCCATGGCGCCTAGGTCGCCCGCGCGGCGCAGCGCCACCGCCGGATCCGCGCCGGCGAGCCAGGCGGCCAGCAGCCCGGCCGCGAAGGCGTCCCCGGCCCCGGTGACGTCCACCACCGCCACGCGGCGGGCCGGCGCCACGGCGACCGTGGCGTCCCGGTCCACCCAGACCGCTCCCGCCGCGCCCTGCTTGACGACGATCCGCCGGGCGGAGGCCGACAGCGCCCGCCCCTGCGCCGCCGGGTCGAGTCCGCCGGCCAGCACCGTCGCCTCGTCGGCGTTGACCAGGAGCAGGTCGACCCCGCGTACCCAGGACAGGAAGGCCGCCGCGCCGACCCGCCGCAGCGGCGCCGCGGAGGCCGCGTCGACGCTGGTGGTGAGCCCGCGCTCGCGGGCGGCGGCCAGCGCGCGCAGCCCGGCCGGGCGGGACCCGGCGTCCAGCAGGGTGTACGCGGACAGGTGCAGGTGCCGCGCGTCCGGCGCGGCGGCCAGCGCCGCGTCGACGTCCGCCGGGGCCAGCCGCAGGTTGGCGCCCCGCTCGGTGATCATCGTCCGTTCCCCTGCGGTGGCCAGCACGATGACCGTGCCGGTGGCGTGCTCCGGGTGCCGCGTCACCGCGCAGTCGACCCCGGCCCGCTCCAGCTCGGCCACCCGCTCCCGCCCCTGGCCGTCGTCGCCGACCGCGCCCACCAGCGTCACCGGCACGCCCTGGGCGGCGAGCCAGGCCGCGGTGTTGGCGGCCTGTCCGCCGCCGCTGAACCGGATGGCCGCCGCCGTGTCGGACCCGGTGGCCGGCGGCCCGTCCAGCACCGCCACCACGTCGGTGATCAGGTCACCGACGACGAGGACGCGGCCTGCGGTCATGCGTCGGCGCGACGGGCGGCCGCGGCGACCGCGATCCGGGCGGCGAGGTCGGCGTTGCGCAGGATGATCCGGACGTTCACCGCCAGGCTCGCCCCCTCGGTCGCCGAGTGGAAGTGGGCGAGCAGGTAGGGCGTCACCGCCTTGCCGGTCACCCCGTCGCGCTCCAGCAGCGCCAGCCCGTCGGCGAGCGTCCGGTCGTGCAGCTCCGGGTCGAGCTGCTCGTCGGCCGGCAGCGGGTTGGCCACGATCAGGCCGCCGTGGTGCACGCCGTGCTGCTCCCGGGCGGCCAGCGCGTCGGCGACCTGCTCCGCGGAGTCCAGCGACCAGTCCAGGTCGAAGCCGCCGTCAGTGATGAAGAAGCCGGGGAACCGCCGGGTCCGGTAGCCCACCACGCCGACGCCGAGGGTCTCCAGTCGCTCCAGGGTGGCGCTCACGTCGAGGATCGACTTGACGCCGGCGCAGACCACCGCGATCGGGGTCCGGGCCAGGGTGACCAGGTCGGCGGACTCGTCGAAGGTCTGCGCGGCCTCCCGGTGCACCCCGCCGAGGCCGCCGGTGGCGAACACCCCGATGCCGGCGGCGGCCGCCACCGCGCTGGTCGCGGCCACGGTCGTGGCGCCGTCCGCGCCGGTGGCCGCCGCCACGGCCAGATCGCGTACGGAGAGCTTGGCGACCCCGTCGGCGGTGGCGAGCCGGGTCAGCTCCGCGTCGTCCAGGCCCGCCACGAGCCGGCCGCCGACCATGCCGATGGTCGCCGGGACCGCGCCCGCGTCCCGGACCGCCTGCTCGATCTCCCGGGCCACCCGGAGGTTGTCCGGCCGGGGCAGGCCGTGCGAGACGATGGTGCTCTCCAGGGCGACGACGGGGCGTCCGGCGCGCAGCGCCTCGGCCACCTCGGTGCCGTAGTGGATGTGAAAGTCGGTCACGTCACCACCGTACGGCCTCCGCCGGGGGTGGCCTGAAGTGGACCGGGCCGTGGTGACCTGCCAGACTTGACGGTCGGAGGTGTAGAAGTGAGCACACAGGTTCTCGAGCGTCCGGAGCTGAAGGACGCCGACACCGGTCCCGAGATGTTCCACTACGTGCGCAAAGAGAAGATCGCCGAGAGTGCCGTCATGGGCACCTTCGTCGTCGCGCTCTGCGGGGAGACCTTCCCGGTGACCAAGGCCGCCAAGCCCGGCTCGCCGGTCTGCCCGAAGTGCAAGGAGATCTACGACTCGTACGCCGAGTGAACCAGGGCGGCCGGGACGGCCGCCCACGTAACCTGCGGCGGTGACCACCTCCACCGCCCTGCTCCTCGCCGACCTCACCGGGGTGGCGGTCTTCGCCGCCTCCGGGGCCTCCGCGGCGGTGGCCAAGCGGCTCGACCTCTTCGGCGTCGTCTTCGTCGGCTTCGTCGCCGCGCTCGGCGGCGGGATCTTCCGGGACCTGGCGATCGACGAGGTGCCGCCGCTGGCCTTCGCCGACTGGCGGTACGCCGCCACGGCCGCCGTCACCGCCGCCGCCATCTTCTGGCTGCACCCCCAGCTCGCCAAGCTGCGCACCACCGTGCTCGTGCTGGACGCGGCCGGGCTGGGGCTGTTCACCGTCACCGGCACGGTCAAGGCCCTCGACGCCCAGGTGCCGGCGGTGGGGGCGTGCGTTATCGGCATGCTCACCGCGATCGGCGGCGGCCTCGGGCGGGACCTGCTCACCGCCGAGATCCCGGTGGTGCTGCGGCGCGAGATCTACGCGGTCGCCGCGCTCGCCGGCTCGATCGCCGTGGCGCTGCTGGACGCGCTCGGGCACGCCAACGCCGCCTGGCTGACCGCGGCGGCGGTGTTCGTCTTCCTGTTCCGCCTGGTCGCCCTGCGCCGGCGCTGGTCGGCTCCGATCGCCACCCTCCGGCCCCCACGTACCCACGCCCCCGGCCCCCACCCCTGACCCCTGACCCCGGCCCCCTCGCCTCCGTTGCACTTTCTGCCCGGTCAAACGGCGCTCAGGGTGCGAAGCGGGGGCCGAAGGTGCAAGATCGCGGGGGTCGTCCACCGAGGCGATGCCGTCGGGTCGCGGGTGCGGCGGGTGTGAGCCGCGTGGTGTCGGCTGGGTCGGGCGGGCCCCGCTGGTTATGCTGAGTCGGCCTTCGCGGCACCATCGGCGCGGAGGCGTTTTCATGGGCGGCGGCACCCGTGGCCCTCGGCCGGGGTCCGCCTTCAGGCGGTCGGAGAGGAGCTTCGCGTGGCGGCCCGGTTGCCGGCGATCGAGACGTTTCCGGCACTGCGCGCGTGGCAGCGCAAGGCACTGGTGGAGTACCTGCGCCGGCGCGACCCCGACTTCACCGCGGTCGCCACCCCGGGCGCCGGCAAGACCACCTTCGCCCTGCGGATCGCGGCCGAGCTGCTCACCGACGGCACCGTCGAGGCGGTCACCGTGGTGGCCCCGACCGAGCACCTGAAGACCCAGTGGGCGCAGGCGGCGGCCCGGGTCGGCATCCAGCTCGACGCCGCCTTCCGCAACGCCGACCTGCACTCCGCCGCCGACTTCCACGGCGCCGTCGTGACGTACGCGCAGGTGGGGGTGGCACCCCAGGTGCACAAGCGGCGCACCCTGACCCGGCGCACGCTGGTCATCCTCGACGAGATCCACCACGCGGGGGACAGCCGCTCCTGGGGCGACGGGGTGAAGGCGGCCTTCGAGGGCGCCGAGCGCCGGTTGATGCTCACCGGCACCCCGTTCCGCTCCGACGACAACCCGATCCCGTTCGTCACGTACGAGCGGGGCGGGGACGGCCTGCTCCGCTCCCGCGCCGACTCGGTGTACGGCTACGCCGACGCGCTGCGCGACGGCGTGGTCCGCCCGGTGCTCTTCCTGGCGTACTCGGGGGAGACCCGGTGGCGCACCAACGCCGGGGAGGAGCTGGCGGCGCGGCTCGGCGAGCCGATGACCCAGGACCTCGTCGCGCAGGCGTGGCGTACCGCCCTGGATCCGGCGGGCGACTGGATGCCGCAGGTGCTGCGGGCCGCCGACGCCCGGCTGACCGTGCTGCGCAACGCGGGGATGCCCGACGCCGGCGGGCTGGTGATCGCCAGCGACCAGCAGACCGCCCGCTCGTACGCCAAGCTCATCGAGCAGTTGACCGGCGAACGGGCGGCGGTGGTGCTCTCCGACGACGTGGGGGCCTCCGCGCGGATCGCGACGTTCGCGGCGTCCGAGCAGCGGTGGCTGGTGGCGGTCCGGATGGTCTCCGAGGGCGTCGACATCCCCCGCCTGGCGGTCGGGGTGTACGCGACCAGCGCCAGCACCCCGCTCTACTTCGCGCAGGCGATCGGCCGGTTCGTCCGCGCCCGCCGCGAGGGAGAGACCGCCTCGGTCTTCCTGCCCAGCGTGCCGCACCTGCTCGGGCTGGCCAGCGAGATGGAGGCCGAGCGGGACCACGTGCTCGGCAAGCCGAAGGACCGCGAGGGTTTCGACGACGACCTGCTGGAACGCGCCCAGCGCGACGACCAGGCCAGCGGCGAGCTGGAGAAGCGCTTCGCCGCACTCTCCGCGACAGCCGAGCTGGACCAGGTGATCTTCGACGGCGCCTCGTTCGGCACCGCCGCCCAGGCCGGCACCCCCGAGGAGGAGGAGTACCTGGGCCTGCCCGGGCTGCTGACCGCCGACCAGGTCGCCATGCTGCTGACCAAGCGGCAGCAGGAGCAGCTCGCCGCCCAGCGCCGGAGGGCCGCGCGGCCCGCTGAGCCGGCCGCTGAGCCGTCCGCGGCGCCGCCGGCACCGATGAGTGCCGCCCAGCGCCGGGTCGCCCTGCGTCGGCAGCTCAACGCTCTGGTGGCCGCCCGGCACCACCGGACGGGGCAGCCGCACGGCAAGATCCACGCCGAGCTGCGCCGCCTCTGCGGCGGCCCGCCGAGCGCCCAGGCCACGATCGAGCAGCTCGAGGAGCGCATCGCCACCGTCCAGACCCTCTGACGGCGGACGGCCCCGCACCCCCCCACCCGCGCCCCACCCGACGGGCAGCTCGACAGCGCGGTGCGGGCCGGTCTCGGGCCCTACGTCAGACGATGCCGTTCACGCCCCGTGCGGTGGCCCGTGGACCCGGCGCGCGGTTCGCGCCCGCTGCGCCCGTCAGGCCGCCCGTGGGCCGGGCGGTGTGCGGGCGGCTCCGCCCGCGCCCGCTGTGCCCCGTCAGGCCGTCCGTGGGCCGGCTGTGGGATCGCCCGCCCGTGCCCCCTGGACCCCCGTCGGGGCGCTCGTGGGCTGGCCGCGCGCTCCGCGCCCCGCCGCACCCGTCAGGTGGCCCGGTGGCCCGGCCGAGCGTTCCGTTCCGCCGCGGCCCGTTGCGGCCGTGGGTCAGACAGGGTGGGGGTACGCAAAAGCCGGCCGGAGGCTCCCCGTGGGGGGCCTCCGGCCGGCTATGTCGTGGGTTTGCGGATTCAGTTCGCCATCAGATCGGCGCCACGCCAGCTGAACTCCGGGTCCGTCGCGTACCGCACGGTGATCTTCACGAGATCCTCCGCGTACTTGTTCGCGTGGTGCCCACAGAACACCAGCTCGCTCCCACCCGCCAGAGTGATCCGGAGCTTGCCGGCAGCATTGCAGCGGTCGCACCGTTCATCGGCGGCTGGGGGAGCCACCGTCTCGGGCGGCGGCGTGAGGGTCGGGGTCATCGCCTTCCTCCTCTGGTCGTCACCGATGAACAATCTCTTCGGTCGTTGCTCACCTATCGTGCAACACCCTGTCCCGGCGCTGCCTTCCCTGTGTGCCCGCGGGGGACCGAGGTCACACATGGCAGGGACAGTGTGCCGTGCACCAAGGGTGCCACGTCAACGATCACAATCGTGCAACCGAACGATCACCTTCCGACGTTGCACGCCAGGTGATCAAAACGACACGTTCGGTTGACGATCGCGATCAGTCCAGGTAATCCCGCAGTACCTGCGAACGCGACGGGTGACGCAGCTTGGACATGGTCTTGGACTCGATCTGCCGGATGCGCTCCCGGGTCACGCCGTAGACCTGGCCGATCTCGTCGAGCGTGCGCGGCTGGCCGTCGGTCAGGCCGAAGCGCAGGCGTACCACACCCGCCTCACGCTCGGACAACGTCTGCAGCACCTGCTGGAGCTGATCCTGCAGCAGCGAGAACGACACCGCGTCGACCGCGACCACGGCCTCGGAGTCCTCGATGAAGTCACCGAGCTGGCTGTCGCCCTCGTCGCCGATCGTCTGGTCCAGCGAGATGGGCTCCCGGGCGTACTGCTGGATCTCCAGCACCTTCTCCGGTGTGATGTCCATCTCCTTGGCCAGCTCCTCCGGGGTGGGCTCGCGGCCCAGGTCCTGGAGCAGCTCGCGCTGGATGCGGCCGAGCTTGTTGATCACTTCGACCATGTGCACCGGGATGCGGATGGTGCGGGCCTGGTCGGCCATAGCGCGGGTGATCGCCTGCCGGATCCACCAGGTGGCGTAGGTGGAGAACTTGTAGCCCTTGGTGTAGTCGAACTTCTCGACCGCGCGGATCAGGCCGAGGTTGCCCTCCTGGATGAGGTCGAGGAAGGCCATGCCGCGACCCGTGTAGCGCTTGGCCAGCGAGACGACCAGCCGGAGGTTGGCCTCCAGCAGGTGGTTCTTGGCGCGCTCGCCGTCGCGGGAGATCCAGAGCAGGTCCCGCTGCATGTCGCGGGTGAGCTTCTCCTCGCCCTCCTCGGCCGCGCGCAGCCGCTCGGCGGCGTAGAGCCCGGCCTCGATCCGCTTGGCCAGCTCCACCTCCTGCTCGGCGTTGAGCAGCGGGACCTTGCCGATCTGCTTCAGGTAGGCCCGGACCGAGTCGGCCGAGGCGGTCAGCTCGGCGTCGCGGCGCGCCTGCTTGAGCGCCTCGGACTCCTCGTCGTCCCACTCGAAGTCGTTGTCGCTGGCCGAGTTGGCGGCGTCGGTCTCGGCGGCCTGGGTCAGCTCGGCCGGCTCCTCGACCACCACGTCCTCGATCTCGGCGGCCAGCTCCTCCGGGTCGATGTCGCCATCGGCGCCCTCGCCCTTGGCCTTGCCGCCGGCCTTGGCCGGCTTGGCGCCGGCCGCCGCGGCGACGGTGGCCTTGGTGGCCCGGGTGGACCGGGTCGCCTTCGCGGGCGCCGCGGCCTTGGCGGCCACCTCGGCGGTGGTGCCGGCGGCCTTGCGGGCGGCGACCTTGCGCGGGGCGGGCGCGGGGGCCTCGTCGGCGGCGGGCGCCTGCTTGGGGGCGGGCGCCGCGGCCTTCTTGGTCGTCTTGGCGGTGGTGGCCCGGGACGCCGGGGTGGCCGAGCGGGCGGCGGCGACGCGGCGGCGGGTGCTCGCCGAGCCGTCGACCACCACGGTCACTCCCGCCTCGGAGAGCGCCCGCAGGATCTTCTTGGCCTGGGCCGGAGTCACCTCGGCGGACTCGACGGTGCGCGCGAGCTGGGCCGACGTGAGCTGGCCGCCGGCGCTCTGCGCGTGGGCGATCAGGGTGTCGGTGAGCGAGCGAACGTCGGCGCCGGTCTGGCGGGGTTCTGTCACGAATGACCTTCCGGAGGCGAAGAGCGAGCACGGCCGGGTCGTCCGACGCAGAGCGGTGCACCTTGCCGGGCGATGTGGTTGAAGGACCCCCGTGTCCCGGGCCGGCCGGTCGTTGGCGGTCCGTCGCAGCGTGGGCAGGGGTGAATTGTAACGCCGTCTGCGGCGATCATCCGTCGCCGCACGGTGGACCGGCGGCGGGGACCGCCGATTCGACGCAGATGTGGACTTTGTAAGGATGGTACCGCGCGTGACCCGGAACACCCCGGCCGTGCGGGAAGGGGACGAAACGATGGACCGCTCGGCGCCTGCGGAGCTGCTGGAGATCGCGATCGAGGTGGCCCGCGAGGCGGCGGCGACCGCGTACCGGATGCGGGTCGAGGGCGTCTCGGTGGCCGCGACCAAGAGCACGGTCACCGACGTGGTGACCGCCGCCGACCGGGCGGTCGAGCGGCAGGTGGTCGACGCGCTGCGCCGGCTGCGCCCGGGTGACGCCGTGCTCGGCGAGGAGTACGGGGCGGGGGAGACCGGCCCGACCGGCCCCGGCGGGGTGCGCTGGATCATCGACCCGATCGACGGCACGGTCAACTACCTGTACGGGATCCCGCACTGCGCGGTCTCGCTCGCCGCCGAGGTCGACGGCGAGGTGGTGGCCGGGGTGGTGCGCAACGTCAACACCGGCGAGGAGTGGACCGCCACCGCCGGCGGTGGCGCCTGGCGCGACGGCGAGCGGCTGCGCTGCTCCACCGAGACCGACCTCGGCCAGGCGCTGGTCGCCACGGGGTTCGGCTACGACCCGGCGCGCCGGGCGCACCAGGCCCGGGTGGTCGCCGAGCTGATCCCGCACGTCCGCGACATCCGCCGGCTCGGTGCCGCCGCGCTGGACCTCTGCCTGGCGGCGGAGGGGCGGGTGGACGCCTACTACGAGAAGGGGTTGGCCGCCTGGGACCAGGCCGCCGGGGCCCTCGTGGCCACCGAGGCGGGGCTGCTGGTGGCCGGACTGGGCGGGCTGCCGGCCGGTCCGGACCTGGTGATCGCCGCCCCGTCGGCCCTGTTCAAGCCCCTGCACGACCGCCTCGCCGACCTGGACGCCTCCGGCGGCCCGTGACGGACGCCTCCGGCGGCCCGGGACCGGCGATCCGCGTCGTGGGCCGGTCGGATCCCCGCCTGCGAATCTCGCGCCTCCGGCTTGCCGGGCACGGCTCCGGCGGCAACGCTGGCCGGCATGGCCCCCACGTGCCGGGTACGGCCCTCACACGGCCGGGTGCGGCCCTCACGTGGCCGGTACGGCTCCCGCGTCGTGTGGGCGTGGTGAGCGCCCCGGCCGGGCCGGGGCGCGGCACCGTGCGTCAGTCGTCCTCGCGCGTCGGGCAGGAGCCCGCCGGGGCGACCGGCGCGCCGAGGTCGCCCAGGGACTGGTTGACCTCGGTGGTGGTGGCGAGCTGCTGGAAGCCGCTGCCCAGCACCACGTCGACGACGTCGTCGGTGCGCGTGGCGTCGTACTCGTACTCGGCGTTGTCGAGGAAGTACGCCCGCAGCAGGTGCGCCGAGCCGACGCCCTTCGGGCCGTAGCGCAGCACCGCGATGTCGTCGATCTGCTTCTTCTCGTCGCCGGTCTTCTTGACCTGGAACTTCCGGTTGCGGAAGTCGTCGGCGATGGCGCTGGCCAGGCCGATCCGGTCCGTGCCGTTCAGCACGTTGATCTTGACATCCTTGGGCTCGCGCAGGGTCACGTCGGCCATCGGCCAGCCCTCCGGGCAGCCGCCGGCGAGGCCGCCGTCGCCCTGGGTGTCGCGGACCATGGCGACCACCACGAAGACCAGGGCCAGCACCGCCAGCAGGCCGACGACAACGAGTGCTCGCACTCGCGCAAAGCTCATCAGGGCGCTCCCCGGACAGAGGTGGGTGGCGGCGGCCGCCGGCGGTCGGGCCGCCCCGCCGGCCGTCGAGTACGCCGCTGAGGTTAACGGTTGTCCGGCCGTCGCGTGGAAACAGTCCGACATGCCGGCGCGCCATCCGGGAACCGGGTACTACTACCCCTATCTTCGTGTCGCCTGAGTCACATTGGGAACAACTTCGCGTGCGGGGGCGTACATCTCAGCCACGAGGGCGGTATACATGCCTCGCCCAAAGGGGGGGTAAGGTTCCGCGCTCGCTGGGGGTTCCTCCGGAGGTCTCCGCCCGTGCTGTCTTCGGGTCGGGTGACCGACACAAGTGGTGGCCGGCCAGCGGAACCGAAACAGCGTCGTCCGGCGTTACAACCGGAAGCGACAACATCGATATGGGAGAGTGAAACCGATGGCCACCGACTACGACGCTCCGCGTCGCGACGAGGTCGACCTCGGCGAGGACAGCCTGGAAGAGCTCAAGGCCCGACGCGTCGACTCACAGTCGGGCGCCGTGGACGTCGACGAGGCCGAGGTGGCCGAGAGCTTCGAGCTGCCCGGCGCCGACCTGGCCGACGAGGAACTCACGGTCAAGGTGCTTCCGATGCAGCAGGACGAGTTCCGCTGCGCCCGCTGCTTCCTCGTGCACCACCGCAGCCAGTTGGCGGTCGAGCGCAACGGCGAGCTGATCTGCCGCGAGTGCGTCTGACACGACGCGCCTCCACCAGCGGCGGCTCCCTCGTGGGGCCGCCGCTGCCCGAGTTGCCGTGCGACGCGGCGGGGGACCTGCTTCACTCGTGACGGGTGCCGCCACGCCGGCGACAGTCCATTCGGGAGGTCGGACCCATGAGCGAGCGGAGCGAGCCCCGCGGCACGCGCGGCGCGGACCGGACCCGTGCCGAGGGCGCACGCGACGGCGACCCGGACGGGAGCCGGGGCGACGCCGTGCCCGGCGCGGACGCCCTGCCCGGCTCGGACGCCCTGCCCGGCGCGGACACCCTGCCCGGCTCGGACGACGAGCTGGGCGCGACCGTCGCGGCCCTGACCGCCGACGACGTCGCACCGGCCCGCCGGCGGCAACTGCTCGGCCGGCTCGTCGGGCAGGCGCGGGCGCGCGGGCTGGGCGACCTGTTCAAGCCGAAGACCGCCGTCCGGTGGATGGTCGACACGGTCGCCGAGATCGCCCCGCACGTGCCCGTGCGGGACCTGGCGACCCTGCGTCGCCACTTCGACGGCCTGGACGGCGAGGCGCTGGCCGAGCGGCTGGTGCGCAACGCCGCGCGGACGACGGCGGGGATCGGCGCCGCCGGCGGCGGAGTCGCCGCGGTCGAGTGGGCCGTCACCCCGACCCTGCTCTCCGCGCCGGTCCTGCTCGCCGCCGAGACGGTCGCCGTGGTGGCCGTCGAGCTCAAGCTGATCGGCGAGCTGCACGAGGTCTACGGGGTGCCGCTGGCGCCCGGCGGCACCCAGCGGGCGGTCGCGCTGGTGCAGTCCTGGGCCGGCCAGCGCGGGATCAACCCGATGATGCCCGGCGTCGGGGTGGGCGCGGTGCTCGGCACCGCCGCCCGCAAGGAGCTGCGGGACATGCTGCTCAAGCGCTTCGGCCGCAACCTGACCACGCTCGGCCCCTTCCTCACCGGGGCGGTGGTGGCGAGCTACCTCAACCGCCGGGCCACGCGGACGATGGCCGACGAGCTCCGCAGGGACCTGCGCCGCAGGAGCCCCGCCCTCCCCGGCGGCCCGTCGGCCCTGCCCGGCCCCGCCTGACGCCCTGCCAGGGCGGGGAAGGACGTGGGAGGGCCAGGACCGGGGGCCGAAGGCCAGGCCGGGAGACGGGCGCGGGACAGCCGGGCGGCGGGACGGGTGGCTCAGGAACGAGCGGCGTCGCGGGCGGCGAGGACCGCCTCGGCCAGCTCGACCGGGTGGCGGGTGCTGACCACCCAGAACGGGGTGGGGTCGGCCGGGTCGTCGAGGACCACCTGGACGGCGCCCGGGACCCACGGCCGCTGCACCACGAACGCCAGCGGGTCGGCCCCGACCCCGAGCACCTCACGCCGTCCGGCGGCGTCCAGCGGGACGACGTCGGCGACGAACCGGACGGGCAGCCGGGCGTCGTCCACCCGCAGCTCGCCGTCGCGTACCGCGATCCGGATCCGGCCCAGCCAGGCCAGGCCGGCGGCGGTCGCCGGCAGCAGCACCGCGAACGGCAGCCACGCACGCACGCCGGGGGCGCCCATCCACAGCTCCACGGCCAGCAGCGTGGCCGCGGCCAGCCCGCCCAGCCACAGCCACCAGGGCAGGCCGAGCCGCTCGGTGTGTTCCGGGGGCGCCGCGGCGGGCGACGCCGGGGACGGCGAGGATGGCGACAGGCTCACTCCTGCCAGGGTACGGCGCACGGCAGCCGGCGGACCCGGCAGGATGTCAGGGTCACCCCACGAACCGGACGGAAGAGGGGAACCGTGACCGACGTCGTACCCGTGCCCGTACGGCAGCTCGACCCGGAGCTGCCGCTGCCGGCGTACGCCCATCCCGGTGACGCCGGGGCCGACCTGGTGGCGGCCGCGGACGTCGAGCTGCCACCCGGCGGTCGGGCCCTGGTCCCGACCGGGATGGCGATCGCGTTGCCCGAGGGGTACGTGGGCCTGGTCCACCCCCGATCGGGGCTCGCGGCCAGACTCGGCGTGACGGTGCTCAACGCGCCCGGTACGGTCGACGCCGGCTATCGGGGTGAGATCCTGGTCAACCTGATCAATCATGATCGGGAGGCGCCGGCGAAGATCTCCCGTGGCGATCGGATCGCCCAGCTCGTTGTCCAGCGGGTGGCGCGGGCCGATTTCCAGCCGGTGGCCGAGCTGCCCACGTCCCGGCGCGGGACCGGCGGGCACGGCTCCACCGGCGGACACGCCGGCCTGGTGCCGTCCCCGGCGGCCCTCCGGGCGCCGGGCGGGCCGGCCGGGCGGCCGGACGAGCGGGACCGGGCAGGCGGACGGACGGAAGAGGTGGCAGGGTGAGTGCGAACAGCGGAGGGTTGGCGCAGTGATCTTCTCCCGTAAACGGGACGATGCCCGACGGAACGCCCGTGACGAGCGGACGACCGAGGTCCTCGACTCCACCGAGTCGGCCCCGGCGGCCCTGGCACGCGGCCCGTACGACGTCTCGGAGGCGCCCGCCGGGGTGCAGCGGCTCGACCTGGGCAGCCTGCAGATCCCCGCGGTGCGCGACGTCGAGGTGCGGGTGCAGGCGGACCCGGAGGGCGTGATCCAGCAGGTCGTGCTGGTGCACGGCCAGAACGCGCTCCAGCTCGGCGTCTTCGCCGCGCCGCGCTCCGAGGGCATCTGGGACGAGGTGCGCGAGGAGATCCGCCAGTCGCTGTTCAACGACGGCGCGGCGGCTCAGGAGGTCGAGGGCGAGTTCGGCACCGAGCTGCACGCCCGGGTGCGCACCCAGGACGGGATCACCGACCTGCGGTTCGTCGGCATCGACGGGCCGCGCTGGATGGTCCGCGGCGTCTACCAGGGTGAGGCGGCGACCAACCCGGCCGCCGCCGGCCCGCTCGCCGAGTGCCTCGACGGCCTGGTGGTCGACCGGGGGCAGGAGGCGAAGCCGGTGCGCGAGCCGCTGCCGCTGCGGCTGCCCCGCGACGTCGCCGACCAGGCCGGTGCCGGGGCGCCGGCCGGCGGCAACCCCGCTCCCGGGCCGCGCGAGGCCTGACCGCCCGTCACCGGCGCCGCCAGGACCGGGCCCCGTCGGCGTACGCTGGCGGCACGGTCCCGGCGTCGCCGGGTGCCGGGCCCGTGCCGGCAGCGCCGGCCAGCGTGGAGAGGGTGACGCGGAGGTCATGTCGACCGACGAGGACCGGGGCTCGCTGCGCCGCATGCTGCGACGGCTCACCGCGAGCGAGGCGGAGATCGAGGCGCAGGAGCTGCGCCGGGAGTGCGCCGAGCACGGCGGTGTGCCGGTCGGGGAGTGCCTGCGTGGCCAGGTGGTGTCGGTCGCCGGCCGGCTCCGCACGGTGGTCTACACCCCGCGGACCAACCTGCCCACGCTGGAGGCGGACCTCTACGACGGCAGCGACGTGGTGACCCTGGTGTGGCTGGGCCGGCGGCACATCGCCGGCATCGAGCCGGGCCGGCACCTGACCGCCCGTGGGCGGGTGGCGGTGCGTGACGACCGCAAGGTGATCTACAACCCGTACTACGAGCTGGAACCGCCGAAGTGACCCGGTGGCGGCGGCGGACGGAAGGCGTGCGATGACGACGGGACAGCACCGGGCGGCGCAGCCGGAGAGCGGTCCGGAGGACGAGGAGCAGCTGCCGACCCTCGCCGAGCAGATGGCCGACCAACTCGGCGGCTGGCGGGGCCTGGTCGAGTCCAGCATCCCGGTGGTCGTCTTCGTGGTGGCCAACGTCATCGGTGAGCTGCGGCCCGCCGTGATCGCCTCGGTGGCGGTGGCGCTGGTGATCGCCGGGCTCCGGCTGGCCCAGCGGCGGCCCGTCCGGCACGCGGTCAACGGCTTGTTCGGCGTCGCCATCGGCGCCGCGATCGCCTGGCGCACCGGCGACGAACGCGACTTCTACCTCCCCGGCATCCTCTACGGCATCGGCTACGGGCTGGCCCTGCTGGTCTCGGCGGCCGTCCGGCAGCCCCTGGTGGGGTGGATCTGGTCGGTGCTGGTGGCCAAGGGGCGCTCCGAGTGGCGCGACGACCCGCGCCTGGTGCGGACGTTCACCGGGCTGACCGTGCTCTGGGGCGTCGTCTGGCTGGCCAAGGTCGGCGTGCAGGCGGCGCTCTACCTCGCCGCCCGCCACTTCGACGACGCCGGCAACGAGGCCGCCGCGGCCAACATGGAGACGGCGCTCGGCGTCGCCCGGCTGGCGCTCGGCTACCCGCCGTACGCGTTGCTGCTGCTCATCACGGTCTGGACGGTCCGCCGGGTGACCCGGGAGCCCCGGCCCGCCCCGCTGCCCGGCTGACGGGCGCGCCCACTCGGTCCGCACCCGCACCCCCGCCAGGCGGCGCGGCGGCGCGGCGGCCGAGTGCGGTGGCCGACGGCCCGGTGCGGCACGGTGGCCCGGGTGGAGGAGCCCCGCGAGCGGGTGCTCGCCGCCGCGCCGTCAGCGCTGCTCGCGGGTCCGCTCCACGCTGTCCGGCCCGAGCACCACCGCGCGGACCGCGTCCTCGACCTCGGCGGTGCAGACGAAGATCAGCTCGTCGCCGGCCTCCAGCGGGTCGTCCGGGCTGGGCACCAGCACGCGCTTGCCGCGCAGGATCGCCACCAGCGCGGAGTCGCGCGGCAGCGGCACCGCGTGCAGCGGCTGCCCGACGTACGGCGCGGTCGGCGGCAGGGTGATCTCGACGAGGTTCGCCTCGCCCTGCCGGAAGGTCATCAGCCGGACCAGGTCGCCGACGGTGACCGCCTCCTCGACCAGGGCGGCCATCACCCGCGGCTTGCTCACCGCGACGTCGACGCCCCACTGCTCGGTGAAGAGCCACTCGTTCTCGGCCCGGTTCACCCGGGCCACCACCCGGGGCACCGCGAACTCGGTCTTGGCCAGCAGCGAGACCACCAGGTTGACCTTGTCGTCCCCGGTGGCCGCGACCACCACGTCGCAGCCCGCGACGTTGGCCTCCTCCAGGCTGGTCAGCTCGCACGCGTCGGCCAGCACCCACTCGGCGGCGGGCACCCGGTCGGGCCGGAGCATCTTGGGCTGGCGCTCGATCAACATCACCTGGTGGCCGTTGTCGATCAGCTCCTGGGCGATCGAGCGGCCCACGTTGCCGGCGCCGGCGATGGCGATGCGCATGGCTCAGAGCCCTCCTTCCGGCGGCGCCGCCGCCACCGACGTGACCGTCCCGGCGATGTCGTCGGTGACGAGCATGAAGAGCTGGTCACCCTCCTGGACGACGGTGGACACGGTCGGCAGCGTGCCGATGCCGAAGCGGATCAGGTACGCCACCCGGGCCCCCGTCGCCTCCTCCAGGGCGAGCACCGACCGGCCGATCCAGTCCTTGTGCACGGGCACCTCGACGATCGACACCGTGCTCGTCGGGTCGCGGAAGATCTCCACGTTCCCCTCGGGCACCAGGTGCCGCAGCATCCGGTCGGCGGTCCACCGGACCGTGGCCACGGTGGGGATGCCGAGCCGCTCGTAGACCTGCGCCCGGCGCTGGTCGTAGATCCGGGCCGCGACCCGGGAGACGCCGAACGTCTCGCGGGCCAGCCGGGCCGAGATGATGTTGGAGTTGTCGCCGCTGGAGACCGCCGCGAAGGCGTCCGCGCGCTCGATGCCGGCCTGCCGGAGCACCTCGCCGTCGAAACCGGCGCCGGTGACGGTGATCCCGGCGAACTCGGGGCCGAGCCGGCGGAAGGCGTCGGAGTCCTGGTCGATGACCGCGACCGAGTGGCCCCGGGACTCCAGGCTGTGGGCGAGGGTCGAGCCGACCCGGCCACAACCCATGATCACGACATGCACCGCGTCCCTCCTCAAGGTGCGCAACCGCCCGACCGGTGAGCGTGTCGTCTGCGAGCCTGCCACGTTCCCGGCGGGGGCGGGGACCGACGGTACTCCGCCGGTTCACCGCCCCGTGCTCGGCCACCCCGCGCCGCCCGCCCGGGTCGTCGTACTCTTGGCGGTTGTGGCCAGACCCACCTCGCTGCTGAAGCGGTTGCTCCTCGGTCGACCGTTCCGGTCCGACCGGCTCAAGCACACGCTGCTGCCCAAGCGCATCGCGCTGCCCGTCTTCGCGTCCGACGCGCTCTCCAGCGTCGCGTACGCGCCGGACGAGATCCTGCTGACCCTCTCCATCGCCGGCGCCTCGGCGTACCTCTTCTCGCCGTGGATCGCCCTGGCCGTCGTGGTGGTGATGCTCACCGTCGTCGCCAGCTACCGGCAGAACGTGCACGCCTACCCCTCCGGCGGCGGCGACTACGAGGTGGCCACGGTGAACCTCGGCCCCCGGGCGGGCGTCGCGGTGGCCAGCGCGCTGCTGGTCGACTACGTGCTCACGGTCGCCGTCTCGGTCTCCTCCGGGGTGGCCAACCTGGGCTCGGTGGTGCCGTTCGTGGCCACCCACAAGGTGCTGATCGCGGTCACCGCGGTGGTGCTGCTCACCGCGGTCAACCTGCGCGGCCTACGGGAGTCCGGCACGGCCTTCGCGATCCCCACCTACGGCTTCATCATCGTGATGGTCGGGATGCTGCTCACCGGGCTGGTCCGGGTCTTCGTGCTCGGTGACGACCTGCGGGCGCCCAGCGCCGGCCTGGAGATCCAGGCCGAGCACAGCGTCACCGGCTTCGCCCTGGTCTTCCTGCTGCTGCGCACCTTCTCCTCGGGCTGCGCGGCGCTGACCGGCGTGGAGGCGATCTCCAACGGGGTGCCGGCGTTCAAGGCGCCCAAGAGCCGCAACGCGGCCACCACGCTGCTGCTGCTCGGCACCATCTCGGTGGCGATGCTGGTCGGCATCATCTGGCTGTCCAAGCTCACCGGCCTGCAGTTCGTCGAGGACCCGGAGCTGCAGATCGTCTCCGGCCCCGAGGGGTACGTGCAGAAGACCGTCACCGCCCAGCTCGGGGAGACGGTCTTCGGCTCCGGCTCGGTGCTGCTCTTCGTGGTCGCCGGGGTCACCGCGCTGATCCTCTTCCTGGCCGCGAACACCGCGTTCAACGGCTTCCCGGTGCTCGGCTCGATCCTCGCCCAGGACCGCTACCTGCCCCGGCAGCTGCACACCCGCGGCGACCGGCTGGCCTTCTCCAACGGCATCCTCTTCCTGGCCGTCGCCGCGATCGTGCTGATCGTCGGCTTCCAGGCCGAGGTGACCCGGCTCATCCAGCTCTACATCGTCGGCGTGTTCGTCTCCTTCACCCTCTCCCAGGCCGGCATGATCCGGCACTGGAACCGGCACCTGCGGACCGTGCGGGACCCGCAGGCGCGCCGGCGGATGCTCCGGTCCCGGGCGATCAACGCCTTCGGCATGGCGATGACCGGCACCGTGCTGGTCATCGTGCTGGTCACGAAGTTCCTGCTCGGCGCGTGGATCGCCATCGCCGCCATGGCGATGATCTACGTGCTGATGCTGGCCATCCGCCGGCACTACGACCGGGTCGCCACGGAGCTGACCCCGCCGGACGAGGGCCGCGCCGTGCTGCCCGCCCGCAACCACGCCGTCGTGCTGGTCAGCAAGCTGCACAAGCCGACGCTGCGGGCGATCGCGTACGCCCGGGCCACCCGGCCGGACACGCTGACCGCGGTGACCGTCAACGTCGACGACAAGGACACCCGGGAACTGCAGGCGGAGTGGGAGCGGCGGGACCTGCCCGTCCCGCTGACCGTGGTCGACTCGCCGTACCGGGAGATCACCCGCCCGATCCTGGACTTCGTGGCCGGCGTCCGCCGCGAGTCGCCCCGCGACGTGGTCACGGTCTTCATCCCGGAGTACGTGGTCGGGCGCTGGTGGGAGAACCTGCTGCACAACCAGAGCGCGCTGCGCCTCAAGGGCCGGCTGCTGTTCGAGCCGGGCGTGATGGTGACCAGTGTGCCGTGGCAGCTCGCCTCGACGGCGAGCAAGGACCTGGACCGGCTGGACGCCACGCTGAGCCGGGGACCGGCCCGCGGGCCCCGGGTGGCGCCGCGTGGCACCCTGCCGCCGAGCGTCCCGCCGGTCGTGTCCGCGCCGCCCGGCGAGGGCGGCCCGAGCGGTGGGGGTGAGCGGTGACCGGGGCGCGGGAGGGCCGGGGGCTGGAGGAGGCCGAGCGGGTCGAGTTGACCGTCGGGGCGGTCGCCCCGGGCGGGCACTGCGTGGCGCGGGTGGACGGCCAGGTGGTCTTCGTCCGGCACGCGCTGCCCGGCGAGCGGGTGGTCGCCGAGGTCACCGAGGTGCACAAGGGGTTCGTCCGGGCCGACGCGGTGACCGTGCTCGAGGCCGCCCCGGACCGGGTCGAGCCGCCCTGCCCGTACGCGAAGCCGGGTCGGTGCGGCGGCTGCGACCTGCAGCACGTCGCCCCGGCCGCCCAGCTCGGCTGGAAGGCCGCGGTGGTGCGCGAGCAGCTCACCCGCCTGGGCGGGCTGACCGACGCGGAGGTGGACGCCCTGGGCGTCCGGGTCGAGGCGCTGCCCGGCGGGCCGCTCGGCTGGCGCTCCCGCGTCCGCTACGCCGTTGACGGGGCCGGCCGGGCCGGGCTGCTCAAGCACCGCTCGCACGAGGTGGTGCCGATCGACCGCTGCCTGATCGCGCACCCGGCGATCCAGGAGCTGCCCGTGCTGGCCCCGAGCGGAGCGCGCTGGCCGGCGGCGGACGGGGTCGAGACGGTGGCCTCCACCGGCGGGGACGTGGCGGTGACCGCCGTCGCCGAGGGGGCGCCGCGCCCGGTGCGCGGCCCGGAGCGGGTCCGGGAGGTCGCCGCCGGCCGGGAGTGGGTCCTGCCCGCGTCGTCGTTCTGGCAGGTCCATCCGGCCGCCGCCGACACCCTGGTCGACGCCGTGCTGGAGCTGGCCGACCCCCGGCCGGGGGAGACCGCCTGGGACCTCTACGGCGGGGCGGGCCTCTTCGCCGCCGCGCTGGCCGGCCGGGTCGGCGACGCCGGCCGGGTCACCCTCGTGGAGTCGGCCGAGCAGGGCGTCGCCGCAGCCCGGGAGAACCTGCGCGACCTGCCCCGGGTCGAGATCGTGCCGGCCCGGGTGGAGGCCGCGCTCGCGCGCCGCCGGATCACCGGCCCGGTCGACGTGGTGGTGCTGGACCCGCCGCGTTCCGGCGCGGGCGCCCGGGTGGTGCGGGACGTCGTCGCCGCGGGTCCGCGCGCGGTCGCGTACGTGGCCTGCGATCCGGCCGCCTTCGCCCGCGACGTGCGCACCTTCGCCGGGTCGGGCTGGCGGCTCGCCGCGCTGCGCGGCTTCGACCTGTTCCCGATGACCCAGCACGTCGAGCTGGTGGGTCTGCTCCTGCCGCCCGGCTGAGCCGCCCGCTAGCCTGACCCGATGAAGATCGTCGGGTTGATGTCGGGTACCTCGTACGACGGGGTGGACGTGGCCGCCGCCGAGTTCACCGTCGAGGGCGACACGCTGTGGCTGCGCCCCCTCGGGCACCGGGGCCTCGACTACGACGACGCGCTGCGCGCCGAGATCGGGGCGCTGCTGCCGCCGCAGGCCACCACGATCGAGGCGGTCTGCCGGCTGGACAACCGCCTCGGCGAGGTCTTCGCCGAGGCGGCGGCAATCGGCGTCGAGCTGGCCGGCGGCGCGGTCGACGCCGTGGTCTCGCCCGGGCAGACGGTCTTCCACTGGGTCGACGGCGGGCGGGCCCGGGGCACCCTGCAACTGGGCACGGTGGCGCGGGTGGCCGCCCGGGTCGGCGTACCCGTGCTGAGTGACCTGCGCTCGGCGGACGTCGCGGCCGGCGGGCAGGGCGCGCCGCTGGTCCCGGCGTTCGACGCGCTGTTGCTCGACCCTGCCGACGGCGCGGCCCCGCGCGCCGCGCTCAACCTGGGCGGCATCGCCAACCTCACCGTGGTCGTGCCGGGCGCGCCGGTGCTCGGGTACGACGTCGGGCCCGCCAACGCGCTGCTCGACGCGGCGGCCCGGCGCCTCCTGGGCCGGCCCTGCGACCTCGACGGCGCCCGGGCGGCGGCCGGCCGGGTGCACCCCGGCCTGCTCGACGCGCTGCTCGCCGAGCCGTACTACGCGGCGCCGCCGCCCAAGTCGACCGGCAAGGAGCTGTTCCACGCCGGCTACCTGGACGCGCGGCTGGCCGCCCTCGGCGAGCCGGTGCCCGCCGACGACGTGCTGGCCACCCTGACCGAGCTGACCGCCCGGGTGGTGGCCGCCGAGTGCGACCGGCACGGCGTCGCGGAGGTGGTGGCGGCCGGCGGCGGGGTGCGCAACCCCACCCTGATGGCCCGGCTGGCCGCGCTCGGGGCCGGGCGGTGGCGGCTGCGCACCACCGACGAACTGGGCGTCCCGGCGCAGGCCAAGGAGGCGTACGCCTTCGCGCTGCTGGGCTGGCTCTCCTGGCACGGGCTGCCCGGGGCGCTGCCCTCGGTGACCGGCGCCACCCGGGCAGCCGTGCTCGGCTCCTGGACCCCGTCCGGGCCGGCGGGCCGGCACACGCCGGCCGCCGCGCCCCGCCGGCTGCGGATCCGCCCCTGACGACGGCGGGCGGACCGGGGGCTCCGCCCGGCCGGGTGGAGCGGGCCGGGCGGATCCGCGGCTGACCGGGCGCTCAGCACCCCGACCGGGCGGCGATGATCCCGGCCAGGCTGCGGACTGTGCGGCGGCCGATAGACTCTTCCGTCATGAGTGTTGAAGAGGGCACGGTCCACCACGCCGGGCTGCTGGCCACCGTCCGGGGTCCGCAGGACGTCAAGCGGATGTCCGCCGAGGAGCTGGACATCCTCGCCGCCGAGATCCGTGACTTCCTGATCGCCAAGGTCTCCCGCACCGGCGGGCACGTCGGCCCCAACCTGGGCGTGGTCGAGCTGACGCTGGCCATGCACCGCGTCTTCGACTCGCCGCGCGACCGGCTCCTGTTCGACACCGGCCACCAGGCGTACGTGCACAAGATCCTCACCGGGCGGCAGGTCGGCTTCGACAAGCTGCGCCAGCGCGGCGGCCTCTCCGGCTACCCGAGCCAGGCCGAGAGCGAGCACGACCTGGTCGAGAACTCGCACGCCTCCACCGCCCTGTCCTACGCCGACGGGCTGGCCAAGGCGTACGCCCTGCGGGGCGAGCAGCGCAGCGTCGTCGCGGTGGTCGGCGACGGCGCGCTCACCGGCGGCATGTGCTGGGAGGCGCTGAACAACATCGCGACCGCCGGCAACCCGCTCGTGATCGTGGTCAACGACAACGGCCGGTCGTACGCGCCGACCATCGGCGGGCTCGCCGACCATCTCTCCTCGCTGCGGCTCAACCCCGGCTACGAGAAGGTCCTCGACACCGTGAAGGACGCGCTCGGCTCGACGCCGCTGGTCGGCAAGCCGATGTACGAGGTGCTGCACGCGGTCAAGAAGGGCATCAAGGACGCGGTCGCCCCGCAGGCGATGTTCGAGGACCTCGGCATCAAGTACGTCGGCCCGGTCGACGGCCACGACGTGGTGGCGGTCGAGTCGGCGCTGCGCGCGGCGAAGCACTTCGGCGGCCCGGTGATCGTGCACGCCGTCACCCGCAAGGGCTACGGCTACCGCCCGGCCGAGGAGGACGAGGCGGACTGCCTGCACGGCCCGGGAGCTTTCGACGCCGAGACCGGCAAGTCGCTCGCCGGGCCCTCGGTGAAGTGGACCCACGTCTTCGCCGACGAGCTGGTCGCGATCGCCGACGAGCGGCCCGACGTGGTGGGCATCACCGCCGCGATGGCCGAGCCGACCGGCATCGCCAAGCTGGCCCGCAAGCACCCGAACCGGGTGTACGACGTGGGCATCGCCGAGCAGCACGCGGCCACCTCGGCCGCCGGCCTGGCGCTCGGCGGGCTGCACCCGGTGGTGGCGGTCTACGCGACCTTCCTCAACCGCGCCTTCGACCAGGTCCTGCTGGACGTGGCGATGCACAAGCTGCCGGTGACCTTCGTGCTGGACCGGGCCGGGATCACCGGCCCCGACGGGCCGAGCCACTACGGCATGTGGGACATGTCCGTCTTCGGGGTCGTGCCGGGCCTGCGGATCGCCGCGCCCCGCGACGCCGCCACCCTGCGCGAGGAGCTGCGCGAGGCGGTGGCCGTCGACGACGGCCCCACCATCGTCCGGTTCCCGACCGGCACCGTCGCCGCCGACCTGCCGGCCGTGCGCCGGGTCGGCACCGTCGACGTGCTGGCCGAGTCGGCGCGTACGGACGTGCTGCTGGTCGCGGTCGGCTCCTTCGGGCACCTCGGCATGGAGGTGGCCGCCCGCGTCGCCGAGCAGGGCTACGGCGTCACCGTGGTCGACCCGCGCTGGGTCCGGCCGGTCCCGGCGGAGCTGGTCGAGCTGGCCGCCGGGCACCGCCTCGTGGTCACCGTCGAGGACGGCGTGCGGGTCGGCGGCGTCGGCGACGCCCTCGCCCAGGCGATGCGGGACGCCGACATCCGGGTGCCGCTGCGCGACCTCGGCGTGCCGGCGGACTGGCACCCGCACGGCACCCGCGCGCAGATCCTCGCCGACCTCGGCCTGACCGCCCAGGACGTGGCCCGCGACGTCACCGGCTGGATCTCCCGGCTGGACGTCGAGCCGGTCGAGCCGGTCATCACCGCCGACGACGCGACCGCGCAGAACTGACGTACCGAACGACGGCGGCGGGCGGCCCTCCCGGGCCACCCGCCGCCGTCGCGTCACCCCACCCCACCCCACGCACCAGCACACCCCGCCCGCCAGCCTCCCGAGCGCCGTCAATGGCCCGTTATGCCCGGACAGGGTGGGGCAGGGTGGGTCAGCGCCCGCCGAGGGAGCGGTAGTGGGTCTTCTCGGCGCTGGCCAGGCTGAACGTCTCCGAGCGGGCCGGCATCGGCACGACGACCAGGCCGGGCCGGTCCACGAGGCGCGGGGTCTCCGGCGGCGTCGACAGCGAACTGTCCCGGGTGGACCGCCAGCTCAGCACCGCCAGCGGCTGCCCCGGCACCGGCAGCGCGTACGCCTGCAGCGGGCTGGACCGGTCGGCGGGGGAGAGCACCGGCGGGCCCCCGTCGGACGGGCGGTAGACCACGGCGGTCATCGTCCCGTCCGCGGTCTCCCAGCTGAGCTGCTCCAGCTCCGCCGGCTCGCCGCCGCCGAGGGCGACCTCGCCCAGGGTGCGGACCGCCAGCTTGGACATCGGCCAGGACGACGGCGTGGAGCGCGGGGCGTCCCGGTCGCCGATGCGGCGGGGGACGCTGCCGAACGGCCCCTCCTCGCCGGCGAGCACGCAGGTGTCGAGGCCCTTGAGGGCCCGCTTGCCGGAGCCGCTCTCGTCCCGCACGAGCGGATAGCGCGGGTCGGTGGTGCCGGTGCCCAGGTCGAGCAGCCGGTCGGCGGAGCGGCCCCGGGGCAGCGACTCGGTCGCCTTCAGCGTGGCGGTCACCCCGACGGCCCGGCAGGCCGGCACGTCCACCGGCTCGGTGAGGCCGTCGACGTTGCGCAGCGCGCGGCCGTCCGGCCCGAGTAGCCGCTCGACCCGGCTCGACGTCAGGTAGCGCCGGCCGGCGACGGTGTGCACGGGCAGCACGTCGGAGTAGACGAGGTAGCCCGGGTCGGTGTACTCGGCGGCGCGGGTGACCGCGTACCGGCCGCCGTCGGCGGTGACCTGGAGCAGCCAGGACGCGCTCTCGCCGGGCACGTCGGCGGCCACCAGCACCAGCGGCGCGCCGTCCACCTCGCCGGACCAGAGGATCCCGGAGGTGGGCAGGTGCACCCGGTCCTCGGCCGGCGACCGCCAGTCGCGGACCGCCCCGGTCACCGCCGCGGTCACGGTGGCGTCGCCCGCGAGCGCGCCGCGCGGCGGCCACACCGCCAGGTCGCCGTCGAGGCTGTCGTACCCGACCCGCAGGTCGCCCGGCTGCCGGTCGGCGACCGGACCGCAGGCTGTCGCGGTGAGCAGCAGCGTCAGCAGTGCGGTGGCCGTGATGCCGCGCCGGCGGACTGGAGCCACCTGTACGCCCCCTCGATCGCCTCAGCCGTGGTCTACGGAAAGCGCCATAGTACGAGATGTCCGATCACCCGGACGCGGCGCCTCGTCCGCCGACCGGCCGCAGGTCGCACGGCCGGCCCGACACACGCCACAGCGGACGCTGACGTGGTTTCAGGGCGAATGTCCCGCTCGGGTAGACTCCGCCGACTGTGACGCCTGCCGAGACCCGCGCCGAATCCTCGCCGGAATCCGACGCCGCCGCGGCCTCCGCGTCCGACGCCGCCGCGGCCTCCGCGTCCGACCCCGCCGCCCGGCCCGACGGCGGCGACGCCGGTGACCGTACGTCGAACGGCGGCGCACCCGTCCCCGCCACCCGCGCCCCGGCCGAGGCCACCGGGCCGTCGGGCGCCGCTGCCGAGGTCGCCGCCGCCGCCGGAACGCCGTCGAAGACCGTCGCCGGCACCTCGCCGGCGGCGGACGGCGGGGCCGGGGCGCCGGCGGCGGACGGCGGGGCCGGGGCGCCGGCGGCGGACGGCGGGGCCGGGGCGCCGGCGGCGGACGGCGGGGCGGCCCCCGCCCGGCCGCGGCGCTGGGCCCGACGCCGGCAGGACCTCGTGGTCTTCGGCCTGTTCCTGCTCGCCGCGGTCTGGGTGACCAGCCAGATCTGGGTGGACCCGGCCGGCCGGGTGGCCTCGCTCTACAGCAGCGACCCGGCCCAGGTGCAGTTCTTCCTCGCCCACTCGGTACGCGTGGTGCTGCACGGCGAGTTCCCGTTCTTCACCGAGCAGTTCAACTATCCCGACGGGGTCAACCTGATGGCCAACACGGCCATCCTCGCGCTGGGCATCCCGATGGTGCCGGTGACCCTGCTCTTCGGCCCGGCCGTGACGTTCGTGGTGCTGGTCACCCTCGCCCTCGCCGGCACCGCCTCGGCCTGGTACTTCGTGCTCTCCCGGCACGTCGTGCGCAGCCCGCTGGCGGCGGCGGTCGGCGGCTGGTTCTGCGGGTTCTCGCCGGCGATGCTGTCGCACGCCAACTGGCACCCCAACATCATCTCCCAGTTCCTGCTGCCGTTCATCGTCTGGCGGGTGCTGGTCATCACCCGGTCCCGGCGGCCGTGGCGCGACGGTCTGGTGCTCGCCCTGCTGGTCACCGTCCAGGCGTTCATCAACGAGGAGATCCTGCTCTTCACGGCGTTGGCCTGCGGGGTGTTCCTGCTCGCCGTGCTCGCCCAGCGTCCGGCGCTCTGGTCGGCGGCCTGGCGACCGCTGGCGAAGGCCCTGGCGACCTGCGCCGTCGTCGCCGGGACGCTGCTGGCGTACCCGCTCTACATCCAGTTCGCCGGGCCGATGGCGTACCACGGGCTCAGTGACGCGGTCCGCGACTACGGCAACGACATCGCCGCGTTCTTCGCCCCCGGCTCGCCGACGCTCGGCGGCAACGAGCGCGCGAACGTCAACCTCGCCCCGAACTACTCCGAGGAGAACGCCTTCTTCGGCTGGAGCCTCTCCCTGATCGCCGTCGGCATCGTGGCCTGGCTGCGGCGGGAGCTGCTGGTCCGGGCGCTCGCCGTGACCGGGGTCTTCTTCGCCGTGCTCTCGCTCGGTGAGCGGGTGTCCTGGTGGGACCGCGAGCTGGTCACCGGGCCGTGGGAGTGGCTGGTCCGGCTGCCGCTGCTCGACGCGGTGGTGCCGACCCGGTTCGGCCTCATCACCGGCGTGGTGGTCGGCATCCTGCTGGCGCTGGCCGTCGAGCGCTCCCGGGCGCTGCCGGTCGAGCCGCGGACGCTGCGTACGCTCACCGTCGCCGGGCTCGTCCTCGCGCTGCTGCCGATCGCGCCGATGCCGCTGAAGGTCACCTCGCGCCCGCCGGTGCCGGACTTCATCACCGCCGACCGGTGGCGCGGCTACGTCGGGCCGGACCAGACCCTGGTGCCGATCCCGGTGCCGAACATGGGCCACACCCACGGGATGCGCTGGGCCGCGTCCACCAACCTCGACTTCAAGATCCCCGGCGGCTACTTCCTGGCCCCGCGCAACGGCAACACCGGCGACCCCGGCCGCTTCGGTGGCCGGCCCAGCGGGGTGGGGCAGTTGCTGGAGGAGGTCGCGTCGACCGGCCGTACCCCCGAACTGGACGACCGGCAGCGCCGCCGGTCGCTCGACGAGCTGCGGCACTGGCGGGCGGCCATCCTGGTGCTCCCGGTCGACCAGCACCACGCCGAGCCGCTGCGGCGCACCGTCGAGCAGCTGGTCGGCCCCGGCCGTCGGGAGCTGGACGTCTGGGTGTGGGACGTCCGGGCGCTGACCGACCAACCGGCCTGATGGCCGCCCCGGCGGCGGCCGGCACCGTCGACGCGGCACCGGCCCGGCGCCCGCGCCGGCTGCCGGCCCGCGCCGCCGACGCGCTGGTCGTCGCCGGCTACCTCGCCCTGGCGGTGCTGCTGACCGTCGGCCAGTGGGGGCGGCCGGGGCGGCTGTTCCACCAGGCGGGGGACCAGATCCTCTTCGAGTGGATGCTGGCCCGCGCGGCCCGGGCCGTGACGGGCCTGGAGAACCCGCTGTACAGCTCGGCGCTGAACGCGCCGGACGGCGTGAACCTGATGGCCAACACGTCGGTGCTCGGCCTGGGCGTGCCGCTGACTCCGGTCACCCTGCTGTTCGGCTCGCAGGCGGCGTTCCTGGTGGCGGTGGTCGGCTGCCTCGCCGGCACCGCGACCGCCTGGCACGTCCTGCTGCGCCGCCGGTTGGTCGACTCCCGGGTGGCCGCGGCCGTCGGCGGCCTGTTCTGCGGCTTCGCCCCGGGCATGGTCGCGCAGGCCGGGGCGCACCTGCACATGGCCGCGCAGTTCCTGGTGCCGGCGATCCTGGCGCTGGTGTTCCACCCCGACCCGCGCCGGGCGGTGCGGCACGGGGCGCTGCTGGGGCTGCTGGTGGCGTACCAGGTCTTCCTCGGCGAGGAGGTGCTGGTCTTCCTGGTGCTGGCGGCCGGGACGTTCGCGCTCGCGTACGCGGCGGCCGACCGGTCGGCGGCCCGCCGGCTGGCGCCCGCGCTGCTCGTGCGGCTGGGGGTCGGCGTGGCGGTCTCGCTGCCGCTGCTGGCGTACCCGCTGTGGTTCCAGTTCTTCGGCCCGGGCCACTACCGGGGGATGCCCTTCCACGCGTACGGCTACCAGCTCGACGCCGCGTCGTTCACCGCCTCCGCCCGGCAGACCGTGTTCGGCGACGACCACCTGCCGGGCCTGCTCGCGCCGAACCCGACCGAGGAGAACTCCTTCTTCGGGCCGGGTCTGCTGGTGCTCGCCGTGGTGATCGTGATCTGGCTGTGGCGCCGGCCGTCGGTCCGCGCGCTGGCCGTCTGCGGGGTGCTGTTCGCGCTGCTCTCCCTCGGCGCGCAGGTGCGCCTGGACGGCACGGCCACCGGCATCCCCGGCCCGTACCGGCTGGTCGCGGAGCTGCCGCTGCTCGACCTCGCGGTGCCGGCGCGCTTCCCGCTGGTCTGCATCCCGGTGCTGGGCATCCTGCTCGCCCTCTCCCTGGACCGCCTCCGCGCCGCCGCAGGGGCCGAACCGCGGGCGGGCGGGGTGCCGGTGCGGCTGCTCTGGGGCGGGGCGGTGGCCGCGGCGCTGCTGCCGCTGTTCCCCACCCCGATCCGGACCGTGCCGGCCTGGCCGGTGCCGGCCTTCGTGGCCGAGGGCGGCTGGCGCGCGTACGTGCCGCCGGGCCGGACCCTGGTGCCGGTGCCGCCGGTGACCGGCGCCGGGATCAGCCCGGCGATGCTCTGGTCGGCCCGCACCGGGCTGGCCTTCCCGACGCCGGGCGGCTACTTCATCGGCCCCCGGGCCGCCGACGACCCGGCCGCCCGCTGGGGCGCGCCGGATCGTCCCACGGCCGTGCTGCTGCGCCGGGCGGCGGAGACCGGCGAGGTGCCGGCGGTCACCGACGCCGACCGCCGGCGCGCGGTGGAGGACCTGCGCCACTGGCGCGCCGCCGTGGTGGTCCAGGGTGGACTGCACCACGGCGACCCGGTCCGGCGTACGGTCGAGGCGCTCCTCGGCCCCGGCCGCGAGGTCGCGGGCGCCTACGTCTGGGACGTGCGCCCGCTGGTGGGGTGACGGGTTAGCCGACCAGCGGGCGCACGTCCCACAGCCAGACGTCGTCGACGCGCTGCGGCGGGCCGATCAGCGCAGTCATCAGCTCCCGGAGGACCGTCTCGCGCGGGTGTGCGCCGAGGACGACCACGGACGCCTTCCAGAAGCGCAGGTCCTCGACCGCCTGGCGGCGGTTCTCGTCGGTGAGCGGGGGCACCTCGCCGGAGTCCATGGTGGTGTAGACCAGGGTGCTGGTCGGCCGGTTCGGCGCGCCGAAGACGCCCTCGCCCAGCTCGTTCGGCCCGATGAAGTAGCCGCCGGGGATGGGGAACGCGTGCTGCGTCAGGGCGCTCCAGCGCAGCGTGGGCAGGCCGTGCACGTTGCTCGGGATCGGCACCGGCACCAGCGTCCGGCCCGCCGGCACGTACGGGCGCCAACCGCCGGCGGTGATGAAGTGCGGCGGGGGCTCGACGGGCTGCGCCGGCAGCGGGCGGGGGACGAGCGGCAGCACGGCGAGCGCGACGGCCGCGTACCCGACCGGCCGGAGCCACCGGCGGCGCGGCCCGACGCCACCGGTGGTGTCGTCGCCGACGCGGGGGGCCGGCACCGGCGGGCGGCCGTCGCGGGCCACCGCGTCCCAGGCCAGCGCGAGCAGCACGCCGACCGCCGCCCCCACCACCAGGGCCAGCCGGGTCGGCATCATCATCTCGACCAGCGGCAGGTCGTCGGGGATGTACGACCACGGGCCGTCCGTCTCGGTCTCCACCCCGTTCAGGCGCACCTTCGGGCCGATCGAGGCCACGGTGAAGACCACCACCAGCACCGCCACGATCCGGGCCGCGAGCGAGCGGCGGACCAGCAGCACCAGCGCCACCAGCGACAGCAGCACCAGCGGCCAGCCGAACCAGGTGTTCTGCTCGGTCAGCCCGATGGTCTTCTCCACCGCCTCGTCCCCGGCGACGGTGTCCCGGGCGAAGGTGACGAAGGCCGCCAGGTCCTCGCCCCAGTTGTGGAACACCCCGCCCTGCAGGCCCCGGTAGGACTGCGGGCCGTTGAACTGGAACCAGATCGGGTAGGCCGTCAGCACCAGGGCCAACCCGCCGCCCACGCCGAGCGCGGCGGCGAAGGTGCCGGCCACCGCCCGCGTCCGCGCCGGCCGCATCACGGCGTACGCGACCACGGCGACCAGGCAGGCCAGCGCGGTCAGCAGCAGCATCTCCTCGTTGATGAAGATCTGGTACGCCACCAGCAGCCCGAGCACGACGCCGTTGCGCCGCCACCGGCCGGGCTCGCCGAGCCGGAACACCCGCAGCACGATCAGCGGCAGCAGGAAGTTCGAGACGAAGTTGGGCTGGCCGTTGGCGTGGTGCACGATGCCGGGCGCGAAGCCGAGGAACGCGCCGCCGACGAAGGCCGCCGCGCGGGAGCGCACCAGGTGCCGCGACAGCACCCAGTACGACGTGCCGGCCGTCGCGGCCAGCGCGGCGCCCAGGTAGAGCGCGTACATGACCTGGGGGCCGAGGAGCATGGTCAGCGGCGCCAGCGGGAGCGTCACCCCGAGCAGCGAGGTGTTCGCCATCATGTTCACCCCGTCCGGGGCGTTCTGGCGGGCGGTGAACAGCGGGTTCTCCAGGTGCCGCACCGAGTACGCGCCGTGCGAGAAGAGCCACTCGAACCAACTGTGGTCGGTGGGCAGGTGCGACGACACCCGGTTCTGCACGTCCACCCAGTAGTTCAGGCACACGAGAACGCCGAGCAGGACATAGGCTCCGATGGCCAGTACGTCGGCGCGGGCCGGCCACCGCCGGGGCCGCCGCGACGGCTCGGCCGCGACGGGCGCGGAGACGGAGTTCAGCGAGGGGTCTATCACCGGCACAGCCACGACGCGCCATCGTACAGGCGCGGATGCGTCGCTTTTGCCGGGCCGGTGCCTCCCCGGCCGGTTTGCCGGCCCGCGCGGGGGTGTGACGGGGAGGACGGCGCGTGACGGTCATCGACCTCGGTGAGCGGCGGGACGTCCCGCCGCCGGTCGACCCCGGGCCGGGCCGGGCGGTCCGCCGCTGGGTTCCCGCCCTGTTCGCCCTGCTCTGCCTGGCCGTGCTGACCGCCGCCGCGCCACGGGCCGCGCCGCCGCCCGGCGCCGTCATCCCGGCCCGCCCGGACGCCGACGTCGTCGTCGCGGGCGACCTGCTGTTGGTGGTGGACCGCACCGGGCCCGGCGTGGCGCCCGGCCCCGGCCCGGCGCCCCGGGTGGCCGCTCATCAGCTGCCCTTGGGCCGTCCACTGTGGCAGCTGCCGCTGACCGGGTTGGTGAGTCCCTTCCCCGTCGTGCGCGTCGGCGACGTGGTGGTGCTCGGCATGCCGGAGGAGCCGGCGGGGCCGCAGGTCGTCGGGCTCGCCGCCGCCGACGGCGCGGTGCGCTGGCGCGTCGACGGGCAGTTGGACGGCGCCACGCCGGCTGGAAACCTGCTCGTGTGGGGGTCCGCCGGCGCCGGGCCGGGGGCGCCGGTGCTGCGGTCGGTCGACGCCGCCAGCGGTGCGGTCCGCTGGACGCGGCGGCTGCCCCCGGGGGCCCTGCGCTGGTCGACCCGGGACGGCCGGGTGACGCTGCTGACGGTGCTCGACGGTGGGCGGCTGGAGCTGCGCGACCCGGACTCGGGCGACGTCCTGCACGCGGCGGCCCTGCCCGCCGCGGCCGGGCCGCCCGAGGTGCTCGGGGTCACCGACGACCTGGTCCTGGTGTCCGAGGGGCCCGGTGTGCTCTCCGCCTACGACACCGCCGCGCTGCGTCGACGGTGGAGCGTGCCGCGCGGCCCGTCCGCCCGGCCGTACGCCTTCGGCTGCGGCGTGGTGATCTGCGTCGGGGACGGCGGGCGCTTGCGGCTGCTCGACCCCGCCACCGGCAGCGCCCGCTGGCGCGCCGACGACTGGCCGCTGCTGACTCCCGTGGGCGATCGGCTGCTGGCGGCTGGCTATCCGCGCGGCGGTGCGGCGGAACACGTGCTGCTCGACGCGGCGACCGGTCGCCCGGTGCGGGAGCTGGGTCGCTGGCAGTTGGGTGACCTGGCGCCGTGGGAGGACCGCGCGATCCTGCACCGTCGGCAGCGGGACGGGCGGGTCCTGGTCGCCCGGCTCGACGAGCGGGGGGACGGCATCCGGGTGCTGGCGGCCCTGCACGGTGTGGTCGGGGCGTGCGGCGCGTACGGGCCGCTCGTCCTCTGCCGCCGGGAGGGCGGCGCGTACGGGGTCTGGGAGCTGCCCGGATGACCGGCGGGGAGGGGCGGGCATGACCCTGATCGACCTCGGCGAGCTGCGCGACGAGCCGGACGGCGAGGCGCCGCTGCCCCGCCCGCCCCGCGCCGTCGGGCGGCCGCTGCGGATCGCGCTGGTGCTCGCGGTGCTCGTGGCCACCCTGGCGGGCGCCGCGCCGGCTCCGGAGCGGGTCTCGGTCGTCGTGCCGGCCCGCGTCGGGTCCGAGGCGTTCCTCGACGGCGACCGGTTCTACGTGGTCGAACCGGCCGAGGGGGAGCCCGGGGGGACCGTCGAGGTGCGCGCCTACGCCCTGCCCGCCCGGACCCCCGCCGACGGGCGGGCGCCGGCTCCCCTGTGGCGCGCCCGCCTCCTCGCGCCGGGCCGGTTCTGGCAGGTGCAGACCGGGCCCGGGGTGGTGCTGTTCTCGGTCACCGGGGACCAGAGCCTCGGCCAGACGATCGCCCTCGACCCCGCCAGCGGCCGGGAGCGCTGGCGGCAGGCCGGCTACCACTGGGCGGACGTCGCCGGGACGCTGCTGATGCAGGACGCCGCCGCCCTGCGGTCCGTGGACCCGGCCTCCGGGCGGGCGCTCTGGTCGGTGCCGACGCCGCCCGAGGGGGTGCGCTTCGGCGTCCGCGACGGGCTGGTCGAGCGGTTCGTGCTGGTCACGGCCGACGGGCGGGCGGAGGTGCGCGACCCCCGCTCGGGCGACCTGCTGCACGCGGCGGACCTGCGCCTCGACGGGCAGCCCTCGTTCGGTCAGCCGACGGTCATCGACGACCTGTTGCTGGTCGCTCGGGCCGGCGTGGTGACCGCGTACGGGCTGGACGGGCTGCGACCGCGGTGGGCAGCGCGCGTGCCGCTGGTCGAGCACGTCATCGACTGCGGCGAGTTGCTCTGCGCCGCCGGGCAGACCGGGGGGTTCCGTGCGCTCGACCCGGCCACCGGCGCGCTCCGCTGGACCGCGGAGGGGTGGCTGGGGGTGCTGTCCGGGCGGGACGGGCGGCTCCTGGCGCTCGCGCCGGGGTCGACCGGGGAGCGGTTCAGCGTGCTCGACGCGGCGACCGGTCGGCAGGTCGCCGACCTGGGCACGTGGCAGCTGATGCCGTGGCAGGACGGCGACCGGCTCCTCGCCGTGCGGCCGGCCGCATCCGGCGGCGGACTGGTGGTCGGCGAGCTGGACGTGGTGGCCGGCCGGTCCCGGGTGGTCGACCTGCTCAGGGACGCCTCCGGGGACTGCCGGGGCGGCACGGAGGCCGTGCTGTGCCGGCTGCGCACCGGCGAGTACGGCGTCTGGCGGTTCGAGGGCTGAGCCCGGGCGCGCCGGATGGTCGTCCGGCCCGCGCCGCCGGGTCACCCGTCGGGCTGCTCCGGGTGCCGGGTCACCAGTTGGGCTGCTCCGGCGCCGGGGGCAGCGGCACGCCGGGCGGCCGGAGCACGTACGCCACCCCGCCGCTGCCGGCCTGCCAGGCGGCCTCGAACCGGTCCCGGTCGACGGTCCGGCGCACCCCGTCGTCGTCCGGGGCGTACGGGTCGTTGAGCACCGGCGCGCCGGTGTCCGTGAAGCCCACCAGCACCAACAGGTGCCCGGCGGTGTCGTAGTCCAGGCCGGGCACCTGGCCGGCGGTGAACGCGGCGGAGACGATCAGCGGGATGCCGGCCGCCACGAACGCCTCCGCCTCGGCCAGCGATCGCAGCCGGGTGACGAAGGCGTCCACCCCGTGCAGCCCGGCGTACGCGGTGTTGAACGGCCAGTTGCCGGCCCCGGCGTAGGCGTGGTCGTAGCAGTGCCGGGCGGCGTGCACCACCACCGGGCGGGGGCCGGCCGGGGTCACCCAGGCGTACCGGTCCGGGGCGGGGGCGGCGTCCCAGAAGGCGAGCACCATCGACGTGCAGGTGGGGCTGCACCAGGAGTCCCCGCCGCCGCCCCACTGCGGGTGCGCGCCGGCGTGCAGCCGCTGCGAGTAGCGCGGCACGTCCAGCACGGTGCCCCAGGCGGCCGGCGTCGTCCGGGCGGCACCGGGTGCGGCGGCCGGGGCCGGGGCGACTCCGGCGGGTCGGGCGCCCGCGCCGGGCGGGGCCGCCGCGGACGGTGGGCCCTCGGCCGCCGGCCGGGTCGCCGCGGCCTCCGCGCGCGGTGCGGAGGCGACGGCCCCGACCGTGCGCAGCACCGGCGTGCCGCCGGTCTCGCCGTCCGCCGGCCGGAGCAGGGTCACCCGGGCCTGCCAGCCGGTGACCGTCGCGCCCGTGACCAGCAGGGTGTCCGTGTCCACCCGGGCGTCGGCGTCGCGCTGCCCGGGGACGGAGGTGCGGCGGAACGTCCCGTCGTCGGCGGCCCAGTCGGCGAGGACGTACCAGCCGGTGGCCGGGGCGTCGTCGTGCCAGCCCCGCAGCTCCACCCGCAGCCAGCAGCCGCCCGGGGTCTGCCCGGTCCACGAGGGCACCACGTCGCGGACGGCGAAGCCGGCCGGCACCGGCGGCGAGGTCCAGCTGCCCGCGACGTACCGGCGGGTGCGGCCGTCGGCGTCGGTGTGGTCGAGCCGGTCGACCGGGTCGGCCAGTTCGAGCCCCCCGGGGACGGCGCGCAGCCCGGCCAGGACGCCCCGGTCCGCGTCGTCCGGCAGACGGAAGCCCCGGTAGGCGACGTCCCGCCCGGGCGTCGGCGCCGCGTCGGTCATGCGTCTCCCCGTCCGTCGCGAAGGTTGATGCCGGAAGCATCGCGTACGACGAAGGTTTTCTGCAACGGTGGCCGGTCCGGACGGCGGGTGCGGCCCGGGTTGGCGGCCCGCACTAGGTTGTCGGGTGGTCAGGGCGCGAGGAGGCCGGGATGCGGGTACTGGTGGTCGAGGACGAGCGCAACCTCGCCGACGCGATCGTGCGGGGGCTGCGCAAGCGGGGCATGGCGGTGGACGTCGCCTACGACGGTGACAGCGGCCACGAGATGGCGTTCGTCACCCGTTACGACGTGGTGGTGCTGGACCGGGACCTGCCCGGCGTGCACGGCGACCAGATCTGCGCGGACCTGGCGGCCTCCGGCGCGCTCACCCGCGTGTTGATGCTGACCGCCAGCGGCACCGTCGCCGACCGCGTCGAGGGGTTGCAGCTCGGCGCCGACGACTACCTGCCCAAGCCGTTCGCCTTCGACGAGCTGGTCGCCCGGGTGCAGGCGCTCGGCCGGCGGGCCACCCCGGCCGCGCCGCCGGTGCTGGAACTCGCCGATCTGGTGCTCGACCCGGCCCGCCGGGTCGCCACCCGGGGCGGGCAGCCGGTCGACCTGACCAACAAGGAGTTCGGCGTGCTCTGCGAGCTGCTCAAGGCGCGCGGCGCGGTGGTCTCCAGCGAGGAACTGTTGGAGCGGGTCTGGGACGCCAACACCGACCCGTTCACCACCATCGTCCGGGTCACCGTGATGACGCTGCGAAAGAAGCTGGGCGACCCCCCGCTGATCGAGACGGTGGTCGGGGCCGGCTACCGCACGGCGGAGGTGGCACGGTGAGCGCGAGGAGTGAGCCGGTTCTGCGAGCCCCGCAGTCGCGAACGAAGGTGGCACGGTGAGCGCGAGGAGTGAGCCGGTTCTGCGAGCCCCGCAGTCGCGAGCGGAGGTGGCACGGTGAGCGCGAGGAGTGAGCCGGTTCTGCGAGCCCGGCGGTCCAAACCGAGGGACCCGGCCGTGCGGAGGCGCCTGCGGCCCACCCTGCGGCTGCGGCTGACCCTGCTCAACGGCGTGCTGCTGGTCGGCGCCGGGGCGATCCTGGTGCTGCTGGCCTGGCTGCTGGTCCGCGACGCGCTGCGCCCGACCGACGAGTTGCTCCCCGGCACGACCGTGGTGCTGGCCGACGGCCGGTCGCTGGACGCCGCGCAGTGGCAGCGGCAACTGGTCGACGCCGCCAGCACGGAGCTGCTGGTCAAGGGCCTGGTGGCGCTGCTGGCGATCAGCGTCGTCGGGGTGGCCGGGGCGTACGCGGTGGCCGGGCGGGCGCTGCGCCCGCTGCACCAGGTCACCGCCACCGCCCGGCGGCTCGGCGAGACCACCCTGGACCAGCGGATCGGCTACTCCGGCGCCGACGACGAGGTGGCCGAGCTGGCGAAGACGTTCGACGCGATGCTGGACCGGATCGCCGCCGCGTTCGAGGCGCAGAAGCGCTTCGTCGCCAACGCCTCGCACGAGCTGCGTACCCCCCTCGCCGTGATGCGTACCGAGATCGACGTGACGCTCAGCGACGACGAGGCGGACGCCGCCGAGTACCGCCGGATGGCCACCGTCGTGCGGGACGCCTCCGAGCGGGCCAACGGGCTGGTCGACGCCCTGCTGGTGCTGGCCCGCAGCGAGGCGCAGGCGGGCCGCCGGCTCGGCCGCCGCACCGAGTGCGACCTCGCCGCCGGGACCGCCAACGCCCTGTCGGCCGTACGCCGGGAGGTGGAGCGGATCGGGCTGCGGGTGCAGACCTCGCTGGAGTCCGCGCCGGTGGTCGGCGACCCCGGGCTGCTGGACCGGCTGGCCGGCAACCTGATCGAGAACGCGGTGCGTTACAACCACCTGCACGGCCGGCTCTGGGTGCGTACGGGCTCGGACGGGTGCCGGTCCTGGCTGGTGGTGGGCAACACCGGCTTCGAGGTGGACCAGGCCGACGTGCCGGGCCTGTTCGAGCCGTTCCGGCGCGGCGGCCGGGAGCGCACCGGCGCGCGCGGCTCGGGCCTCGGGCTCTCCATCGTCCGGGCGGTCTGCGACGCGCACGGCGGCACGGTCCGGGTGATCGCCCAGCCCGGCGGCGGGCTGGAGGTCACGGTGACCCTGCCGGCAGCGGAGGCCGCCCCGGCGGTGACCGCCGAGGAACCGGCCGCCGGGCGGTGACGCGGCACCGGGGGTTGCGGGGCGGGCCGGCTCGATGAAAGGATCATGGTGTCAGCCCGACATCCGGAGGGGGGTGCGTCGAATGTTCACCGTCATGGTCTCCGCGCCCCGTCTCGCCGGCTGACCCTCACGCATCCGGGGCGCCTCCATCCCTAGCGGAGGAACCCGTGTATCCACGGATCCACAACATCAGTTTCGATTGTCACGACACCTACGCCCTGTCCGGCTTCTGGTCGGCGGTGCTCGGCTACGCCCGGCACGCCGACGACGCGCCGGGCGACCCGGAGGCGGTCCTGCTGCCGCCGGGCGGCGACACCACCCCGACCGTGTTCTTCCAGCAGGTGCCCGAGGCCAAGACGGTCAAGAACCGGGTGCACGTCTGCCTGCAACCGGCCGGTCGGACCCGCGACCAGGAGGTCGAGCGGGTGCTCGGGCTCGGCGCGGTCCTGGTGGACGACCAGCGACGCGCCGACGGTACGGGCTGGGTGGTGCTCGCCGACCCGGAGGGCAACGAGTTCTGCGTCCTGCGCGGCGCGGCGGAGCGGGCGGGTGCGTCGACAGAGGAGGAACACCAGTGAGCGCGACCATCCACAACATCGGCATCGACTGCCGCGACACGTACGCCCTGGCCGGCTTCTGGGCGCAGGTCTTCGACTGCCCCCGGCAGCCGGACGACCTCCCCGGTGACCCGGAGGCCATGCTGCTGCCCCCGGGTGGCCCGGAGGTGCTCTTCCTGGCCGTGCCCGAGGGCAAGGCGGTGAAGAACCGCCTGCACCTCGACCTGGAGCCCGCGGACCGGACCCGGGACGAGGAGGTGGCGCGGCTGCTGGGCATCGGCGCCACCCAGGTCGCCGACTGCCGCCGCCCCGACGGTTCGGGCTGGGTGGTGCTCGCCGACCCGGAGGGCAACGAGTTCTGCGTGCTGCGCAGCGCCGCCGAGCGGGCGGCCGCGGCGGGCTGACGCGGCAGGGGCCCGTCACCGGTGGTGACGGGCCCTCCGTGCCCGGCGGTCAGTACTTCTGCTCGATCTGGCCGCGGATCTCGACGAACTCCGCCGCCGCGGCGGCCGAGGACGAGAAGAACATCACGATGATCCCGACGCTGCCGTGGTCGGCCCACGCGCAGACGCCCAGCGGCACGTCGGCGGACTCACCGTCGCCGCACCTGGCCTCGCCGCCGTTCGGGCCCGGGGCGATGCTGGTCAGCCTCTTGACCTCCAGCTCCTTGGAGATCCCCTTGACCGCGTCGTCGAGTTCCCGCTCGGGGTTGAGCACGAAGGTGGAGGCGGCGACCACCATGACCATGTCGCGCTCGTCGGCGCTGCCGTAGAAGGCGCCGGCCACGCCCGTCGCCTGGGGCACCGAGGTCTTCAGTTCCCGCACCATGTCGTCGGCCAGCTTCTTCAGCGTCGGCTCGGTGCTCTGCGGGCGGCCCGCGAGGGTCTCCGGCGTGACGACCCGGATCCGGGTGGTGGAACTGGTCTCCGGGGACGGGGCGGCCTCCGACGACGGCGCGGCGCTCGGCGTGGCGCTCGACGCCGGGGTCGCCGTCGGCGTCGGGTTCACGACCGGGGTGTCGTTGTCGGAGAGGGCGACGTAGCCCACGGCGCCCCCGCCGAGGCAGAGCACCAGCAGGCCGACGATGCCCAGGGTCAGGACCAGGTTGACATGCGACCGTGCGGGCCCGCCACCCTGCTGGGGCGCGCCAGCGTACTGCGGCGGGTAGCCGGCGTGCGGGGCGGGTGGGAAGCCCTCCTGCGGCGTGACGGGATATCCGCCGTACGGCTGGGTGGGGTACGGGGCCGCGGGGGAGCCGGAGGCCGGCGCGGCGGACCAGCCGCCGTGGTACGGCGGCTGCCCGCCCGCCGGCGGCCAGCCCTCCGCCGGCGGCACGGGATAGCTGTCCGGCTGCGGCGGGTGGAAGTCGTAGTGGATGTCGTGCTCATGCTGCCCGGACCAGGGATCGACCGGCGGTGAGGACATGGATCAGCTCCAGGCGACGTTACGAACGCGTGATCTTGACGTTCTCCCCGCCCTAGAGGACGGGGATTCCCTCCACGCTGCGCGTGGAACGCGCCGCGTCCGGGTGGACTCCTGCTTCTCGGCGTGGTGCCGGCACGGGTGCCGGTCTTACCTGCGCTCCACAGGCGTTTGAGTTGTCCCAGCGTCCCTGGGCCAACACGTTCTTGGCCGCGTTGACGTCCCGGTCGTGGATCGTCCCGCAGGGGCAGGTCCACGACCGGACCGACAGCGGCTTCGGGCCGTCGAGCCGGCCGCACGTGGAGCAGGTCTGCGACGTGGGCGCGAACCGGTCGATTTTGACGAAGGTTCGTCCGTACCGGGCGGCCTTGTACTCCAACATCGCGGTAAAACTGGCCCACCCGGCGTCGTGGACGGACTTCGCCAGTCGGGTGCGGCCGAGACCGGCGACGCACAGGTCCTCGACGTACACCGCTTGATTCTCACGGATGATTCGTGTCGAGAGCTTGTGCTGCCAGTCCCTGCGGATGTCGGCCACCCGAGCGTGCGCCCTGGCGACCTTGACGACGGCCTTCTTACGGTTCTGGCTGCCCCGCTGCTTGCGGGACACGTCCTGCTGCAACCGGCGCAGCTTGCGGGCCGCCCGGCGCAGGAACCTCGGCGCGGTCACCTTCGTGCCATCCGATAGCACCGCGAAGTGGGTCAAGCCCAGATCGATGCCCACCTCCGACTCGGCGCACGGCAATGCTTCGTCGGTGGTGGCCACCACGAACGAGGCGAAGTACCGGCCCGCCGCGTCCCGGATCACCGTGACCGAGCTGGGCTCGGCCGGCAGTTGCCGCGACCAGCGCACCTGCACGTCGCCGATCTTCGGCAGGCGAAGTTGGCCGTTGTCCAGGACCTTGAATCGGGCATTGGCGGTGAACCGGATCGTCTGCCGGTTGTCCTTGCGTGAGCGGAAACGCGGCGGGGCGACCTTGCGGCCCGTGCGCTTGCCAGACAGTGAGGAGAAGAAGTTGCGGTACGCCGTGTTCAGGTCGGCCAGGGCCTGCTGAAGCACCACCGCTGACACCTCGGCAAGCCACTGCCGCTGTGGGGTTCGTTTGGCTGCGGTGATGACCTGCTTGGACAGGTCCCCGTCCGACAGGTAGGGCAGTCCCTGCTCCCGCGCCGCCCGCCGTGCGTGCAGCCCGTCGTTGAACACCACCCGCGCGCACCCGAACGCCCGAGCCAACGCTTCCTGCTGGCTGGGCGTCGGGTAGACGCGGTAGTTGTACCGGAGCTGCACATGGGACAACCTACCGCTGGCCTGTGACCAACATGGACAGCGAGAGAACCGGCCGGCCCTGCGTCTCGCACTGCACGCCCACTCGGTCTTCGTGACGCAGTTCCACCACACGGTGTTCAGCGACCGGCACCTGACCCGCCTGGAAGAGATCATGCGGGCGGTGTGCGCCGACTTCGAGTGCGAACTGGTCGAGTTCAACGGCGACAGTGAGCACGTGTACCTACTGGTCAACTTCCCACCAAAAGTCGCCCTGTCAAAGCTGGTCAACAGCCTCAGGGCGTATCGTCGCGGCGTATGCGCCAGGAATTCCCCGACCTCGCGCCCCACTACTACCAGACCAACCGACTCTTGTCAGCCTCGTACTTCGCCGGGTCCGTCGACGGCGCACCCCTGACCATCCTGCACCGGTACATCCAGCGGCAGAACAGACCGGCATCGGACACGCTCGGCCCCCGCGCGAGCCTTCACCCCCGACCTGGAGGCTGAAGGGCGGAGCACTGGCCCGCACCTCGGTAGCCAGCCACCGGTCCGCCCCGCAGTCTCCTTCCCGGCCGGGCGGGCCGCAATGACGATCGCGGTGGCCGCCACCATCAAAGCTGGACGGGGCGACCACCGCGAACGCGGGAGAGCGGGTGGACTCAGGCGGGCAGGCTGGCGACTCCGCGCGGCAGGAACCGCTGGCCCGTCACCTGCTCCGAGGTGCCGGTCCGGTCCAGGTACGGCGTGACGCCGCCCAGGTGGAACGGCCAGCCGGCGCCGAGGATCATGCACAGGTCGATGTCCTGCGCCTCGGCGACGACGCCCTCGTCGAGCATGAGCCGGATCTCCTGGGCCAGCGCGTCGAGCGCGTTCTGGCGCACCTGCTCGGCGGTGAGCGGCTGGTCGCCGACCACCAGCAGCTTCGCCACCTCGTCGTTGACCTGGTCGTCGACGACGATCGGCTGACCGGAGTCGGCGATCCGCTTGAGGTTCTCGCTGACCCCGAACCGGTCCGGGAACGCGGCGTGCAGGGTGCCGCCCACGTGGTACGCGACGGCCGGCCCGACGAGCTGGAGCAGGGCGAGCGGGCGCATCGGCAGGCCCAGCGGGTCCAGCGCGCTGTTCGCCACGTCCAGCGGGGTGCCGGCGTCGACGGCCGCGAAGACGGTGCCCAGGAAGCGGGTGAGCAGCCGGTTGACCACGAACGCCGGCGCGTCCTTCACCAGCACCGAGGACTTCTTGAGCTGCTTGCCGACCGCGAAGGCGGTGGCGAGGGTGGCGTCGTCCGTCCGCTCGCCCCGGACGATCTCCAGCAGCGGCATCATGGCGACCGGGTTGAAGAAGTGGAAGCCGACCACCCGCTCCGGGTGCTCCAGTTCGGCCGCCATCGCGGTGACCGACAGCGACGAGGTGTTCGTCGCCAGCACGGCCTCCGGCTTGACGATCTTCTCCAGCTCGGCCCAGACCTGCTTCTTGACGTTCAGGTCCTCGAAGACCGCCTCGATGACGAAGTCGGCGTCCGCGAAGACGCCCTTGTCGACCGATCCGCTGACCAGGCCGTAGAGCTTGGCGGCGGTGCCCTTGTCCATCCGGCCCTTGCTGACGGCCTTCTCGATCTGGGTGTGTACGTAGCCGACGCCCTTGTCGACCCGGGCCTGGTCCAGGTCGGTCAGCACGACCGGCACCTGGAGGCGGCGGGCGAAGAGCAGGGCGAGCTGGCTGGCCATCAGGCCGGCGCCGACGATGCCCACCTTGGTGACCGGGCGGGCCAGGCCCTTGTCCGGCGCGCCGGCCGGCCGCTTGGCCCGCCGCTGCACCAGGTCGAAGGCGTACAGGCCGCTGCGCAGCTCCTCCGAGAAGACCAGGTCCGCCAGGGCCTCGTCCTCGGCGGCGGTGCCGGTCGCGAAGTCGGCGTCCTTCGCCGTCTCCAGCAGGTCCAGCGCCTTGTACGCGGCCGGGACCGCGCCGTGCAGCCGCTGGTCCAGCGTCGACCGGGCGAAGTAGAGCACGCCCGCCCACATGTCCTTGTCGACCTCGGGCCGAGTCACGGTGACCTCGCCCCGGACCACGCCGGCGGCCCACTCCAGGGACCGCTCCAGGAAGTCCGCCGGCTCCAGCAGCACGTCCGCGATGCCCATCTCGGCGGCCTGCTTCGGCTTGAGCATCTTGTTCTGCATCAGCGGGTTCTGGATGACCACCTGGGTCGCCGCCGGGATGCCGATCAGGTTCGGCAGCAGCTGGGTGCCGCCCCAGCCGGGGACCAGGCCGAGGGAGACCTCGGGCAGGGCCAGCGCCGCGGCGCCGCCGGAGAGCGTCCGGTAGTGGCAGTGCAGGGCCAGCTCCAGGCCGCCGCCCATCGCCGCGCCGTTGACGAAGGCGAAGGTCGGGATCTGGCTGTCCCGGAGCCGGGCGAAGACCCGGTGGCCGAGCCGGCCGATCTCCAGGGCCTGCTCGCGGTCGGCGAGCTGCGGGAGGCTGGTGAGGTCCGCGCCCACGCAGAAGACGTACGGCTTGCCGGTGACCGCGATGAACGCCGGGTTCGCCGCCACGGCGGCGGTGATCGCCTCGTCCAGGCTGGTCAGGCCGCCCGGGCCGAAGCTGTTCGGCTTGGTGTGGTCGAAGCCGTTGTCCAGGGTGATCAGGGCGGCCGGCCGGTCCAGCCCCGGTACGTTCACCGAGCGCAGCAGCGCCTTGGTGACAACCTCGTTCGGTGCGGCGAGGCTCACTTGTCTCCACCCTCCCAGTGCGGGTTCTCCCAGATCACGGTGCCGCCCATGCCGATGCCGATGCACATGGCGGTGAGGCCGTAGCGGACCTCAGGGTGCTCGGCGAACTGCCGGGCGAGCTGCGTCATCAGCCGCACGCCCGAGGAGGCGAGCGGGTGACCGATGGCGATCGCGCCGCCCCACGGGTTGACCCGGGGGTCGTCGTCGGCGATGCCGAAGTGGTCGAGGAAGGCGAGCACCTGCACGGCGAACGCCTCGTTCAGCTCGAACAGGCCGATGTCGTCGATGGTCAGGCCGGCGAGGCGCAGCGCCTTCTCGGTCGACGGGATCGGGCCGACGCCCATCACCTCGGGCTCGACGCCGACGAAGCCGAACGAGACCAGCCGCATGGCGACCGGCAGGCCCAGCTCGCGGGCGACGTCCTCGGAGGCGAGCAGGCTGGCGGTGGCGCCGTCGTTCAGGCCGGCCGCGTTGCCCGCGGTGACCTTGCCGTGCGGGCGGAACGGGGTCTTCAGGGTGGCGAGTTTCTCCAGCGAGGTGTCCCGGGGCGCCTCGTCCACCGTGGCCAGGCCCCAGCCGCCGTCGGCGTCGCGGATCGCCATCGGCACCAGGTCGTCCTGGAGCTTGCCGTTGGCGTACGCCTTCGCGGTCTTCTGCTGCGAGGCGAGCGCGAAGGCGTCGGTGCGCTCCTTGGTGACGTGCGGGACGCGGTCGTGCAGGTTCTCCGCGGTCGCACCCATGACCAGCGCGGACGGGTCGACCAGCTTCTCGGCGACGATCCGCGGGTTGGGGTCGACGCCCTCGCCCATCGGGTGGCGGCCCATGTGCTCGACGCCCCCGGCGATGGCGACGTCGTACGCGCCCATGGCGATGCCGCTGGCGACGGTGGTCACCGCGGTCATCGCGCCGGCACACATCCGGTCGATCGCGAAACCGGGGACGGTCTTGGGCAGGCCGGCCAGCAGGGCGGCCGTCCGGCCGATGGTCAGGCCCTGGTCGCCGATCTGGGTGGTGGCGGCGATGGCGACCTCCTCGACCCGCTCCGGCGGCAGCTGCGGGTTGCGGCGCAGCAGTTCGCGGATGCAGCGGATCACCAGGTCGTCGGCGCGGGTGTTGGCGTACATGCCACCCGCCTTGCCGAAGGGGGTGCGGACGCCGTCGACGAAGACGACATCCCGGACTTCACGGGGCACTGGAGCCTCCTTTTCGACCATGATTCGGCCTCCGCGCCGACAGGCGGCACGACGGACCGAATGAAGGTCGCCGGCACGGGCGTGTTCCCCCGGATGCTACTCGCCAGTAACCATAGTCGACACCCACCCCCATGTGGCCAACCCCACACCCCCACCTCCCGGGCCCCCCACCCCCTCCGGTGCGCGCGTTGATCATGAGTTGTTTCGACACGCCGGGGGCGGCGACAACAACTTCATGATCAACGGCGAGGGGCAACCGGGGGAGGGAGGGGAGGGTCAGGCGGGTGGGGGTGGGTCGGTGAGGGCCTCGGTGAGGTCGGTGAGGAGGAGGCCGATCTGCCACTCGCGGGCGTTGAAGCCGCGCAGCGTCTCCGCCACGGTCTCCTCGGTGACCTCCTCCGGGGGGACCCAGGCCAGGCGGCGGATCGTGTCGGGGGTGATCAGGTTCTCCGGGGGCAGGCGGTGCGCCCCGGCGATCCGGACCACCACCTCCCGGCACCGGGCCAGCCGGGCCGCCGCCACCGGGTCCCGCTCGGCCCAGCGGTGCGGCGGCGGGGGGCCCTCGACCGTCGGGGCGACCGGCAGCGCGTCCTCCGGCAGTTGCCGGGCGTCGTCCAGCGCCGCCAGCCAGGTACGGGCCAGCCGCCGCACCGAGCGGCCGCCGAATCCGGGAAGGGTGAGCAGCGTCTTCTCGTCCTTCGGGTCCAGCTCGGCCGCCGCGACGATGGCCGAGTCCGGCAGCACCCGCCCCGGGGCGGCGTCCCGTCGGGCCGCGATCTGGTCCCGGGCGTACCAGAGGGAGCGCACGCGCGCCTGCGCGCGCGCCCCGCGCACCCGGTGGATGCCGGAGGTGCGGCGCCACGGCTCGGCGCGGACCCGGGGCGGCCGGGCGCCGGTGCGCACCAGCGCGGCGAACTCCTCCGCCGCCCAGGCGGACTTGCCCTGCCGGGTCAGCTCCTCGTCGAGCGCGTCGCGCAGGTCGACCAGCATCTCCACGTCCAGCGCGGCGTAGGTGAGCCAGGACTCCGGGAGTGGGCGGCTCGACCAGTCGGCGGCCGAGTGGTGCTTCTCCAGGCTGTAGCCGAGTAGCTGCTCGGTCAGCGCGGCCAGGCCGACCCGCTCGAACCCGGCCAGCCGGGCGGCCAGTTCGGTGTCGAAGAGCCGGCGCGGGCGCAGCCCCACCTCGGCCAGGCAGGGCAGGTCCTGGCTGGCCGCGTGGAGCACCCACTCGGCCTCGCCGATCACCTCGTCGAGGGCGGTCAGGTCGGGCAGCGGCAGCGGGTCGATCAACGCCGTGCCGGAGCCGGCCCGGCGCAGCTGCACCAGGTATGCCCGCTGGCTGTAGCGGTAGCCCGAGGCCCGCTCGGCGTCCAGGGCGACCGGGCCGGTGCCGGCGGCGAAGCGGGCCACGACCTCGGCGAGCTCGTCCGGCGTGGCCGCCGGCTGGGGTGTGCCCTCGCGCGGGGCGGTCAGCGGAACGGGCCCGTCGGCGTTCGGTTCGGTCCCCGCGTCCTCCGGCTCCGGCCGGGCCGACGGCGGGTGGTGCGCTTCGTTTCCCGTACGGCTTTCGGCGGCCCGACGGCGCAGGGGTGGTTCGTCGGTCACCTGACAACCCTAGTGCGCGACGCGATCCGGCGGGTGCAGCCGGTCCGGTGCGTGTCGATCGGACGGTCGGCCGGGTCCTCCCCCCAGCCGGACATCGGGGAAGACAAACCCTTTTCGCGCAGGTACGGTCCATCGAGCCGTTTGCGCCGGTACGGCATCATCAGGCCCCGGGACACCGCGGGGCGGCTACGGGGAGGGCAAGGCGATCATGACTGCTGGCTACGGGTCGGCGGACACGGGTCCGGCGGGGCCGGGCGACGGGAGCTACCGGCCGGGGCCGCTGCCGCCCCGGATCGAGCCGCCCGCGCCGGCGTACCCGCCGAACGTCCCGGGGCAGGCCCCCGCCGCGCCGCCGCGGACGACCTGGTCACCGCCGCAGCAACAGGGCCAGTGGGGCGCCGCCCCGGTCGCCCCCGCCGGCTGGGGGCAGGGTGGCGCGCCGTCCGCCGCCCCGACAGCCCCCGGCGGCCCGACGTCCGCCGGAGCCGCCCCGGGCGCCGGCTGGCCTCCCGCCGCCGGGCAGGCGTCCCCGGGCGCCGCCGGGCAACCGCCCGTGCCCGGGCAGCCGCCGGCCGCCGGGCCGGCCCAGCCGTATCCTGCCGGCCCCGTCCAGGTGGGCGCCGCGCCGGCCTCCCGGGGCCGCTGGCTGACCGTCACCGCGCTCGTGCTCGCCGGCCTGCTGGCTGTGGTGACGGGCGTGCAGGCGTACCAGATCCACCGGCTCTCGGACCGGCTCGGCGACACCGACCGCCGGCTGGACGCGGCGCAGGCGGCCGACGGGACCCGGCTCGACGGGCTGGAGAGCCGGGCCGAGGCGCTGGAGAAGCAGGCGGGCGCCGCGTTCAACCCGGAGGCCGTCGCCAGCGCGGTGCTGCCCAGCGTGTTCCGGGTCCGGGCCGGCAACTCCACCGGCACGGCGTTCGCCATCGGCAAGCCGGCCGCCGGCGGGGGCACCAACCTGTTCACGAACTACCACGTGGTGGAGTCGGTCTGGGAGGCCGGCGAGCGGGAGGTCTTCCTGGAGCGCACCGACCAGCGTTTCCCGGCGACCATCGTCAGGGTCGACGAGGCGAACGACGTCGCCCACCTGCGGACCACCGGCAAGTTCACCGGCCTGGTCGCCGCGCCGGCCGCCGTGAAGTCCGGGCAGCAGATCGTCGTCGTCGGCGCGCCGCTCGGCCTCGAGGACAGCGTCACCACCGGCGTGGTGAGCGCCTTCCGCGACGCGGGCGGCGGCCAGGGTCCCGTCATCCAGTTCGACGCCCCGATCAACCCCGGCAACTCCGGCGGCCCGGTGATCAACGGCAGCAAGCAGGTGGTCGGCATCGCCACCGCCAAGGCCCGCGACGCCGAGGGGATCGGCCTCGCCGTGCCGATCAAGGTCGCCTGCGACGGTTTCAAGATCTGCTGACCCGGTCAGCACCCGACCCGTACCCACCCGGTCCGGCGACCATGCCACCCGGACCAGCTCACGTGGAGGAAGAACGACATGTCCCAGCCACCGACCGGGCCGGGCGGCTACCCGCCGTACCCGCCGCAGCCGCCGGCCGCGCCCGGGCAGCCGCCGTCGGGCGGCGCCCCGCACGGCACCACCTACGGCACCCCCCGCCAGCACACTCCCGAGCAGGCCGTGCCGCAGCAGTACGGCACCCAGCCCGCCGGGTCCGCCGGCTACCCGCAGTCCGCGCCGCCCGCCGGGTCCGCCGGTTACCCGCAGTCCGCGCCGCCGGCCGGGTCCGCCGGTTATCCGCAGTCCGCGCCGCCCGCCGGGTCCTCCGGTTACCCGCAGTCCGCGCCGCCGGCCGGGTCCGGCTACGCCCCGGCCGGCACGCCGGCTGCCGCGCCCCAGGCCGGCCAGGTCTCCGTCCCGCCCGCCTTCGGACAGCCGATGTCCGTGCCCCCCGCGTCCGGGCCGGCGTACGGGCAGCCGATGTCCGGCCCGCCCGGCTCCACCCCGCCCTTCGGCGCCCCCGCGCCGGGTGCCGGCAAGAGCCGCAAGGTGCTGGTCCTGGCCGTGGTGGCCGGGCTGCTCTTCGTCCTCGGCGGGGTGATGACCGGCCTGTTCGTCAGCACGAGCAGTGAGCTGGACCGCACCGAGAAGAAGATGGCCAGCGAGGTCAGCCAGCGCGACGGCACCATCGCGGCCAACGGCAAGGAGATCGAGAAGCTCAAGGCCGACCTCCAGTCGGTGAAGGACAAGCTGGACGACACCGAGCAGGACCTCACCGGCACCCGCAACGACCGGGACGAGCAGGCCCGGCAGAAGAAGGTCATCGCCAACTGCCTCGACAAGCTGACCACCGCGCTGGGCGCGGCGGCGGCCGGCAACAAGGCGGCCTACGACAAGGCCGTCCAGGGCATGGACAAGATCTGCAACGAGGCCGAGAAGTATCTGTGAGGTGACCCGTCGCGGGGGTCAGGCCGCGCCGGCGGGGCGACGCTCCGGCAGCGCGGTCACCCCGGGCGGGGGCAGCCCGGCGGTCGAGGCCAGCAGCGCGCACCAGGCGAGCAGGTGCGGGGCGAGGTCGTCGTCGACCGGCGTCCAGGAGGCACGGATCTCGATGTCGCCGGCCGCGGGCGGCCCGGCCAGGTCGCCGAACCGGGTCGACATGGTCTGGGTGATCGTGCCGCCGATCGCGGTGTGGCCGGCGTCCTGCGCGTCCAGGGCGTCGGTCAGCCACGTCCAGCCCACTCCGGGCAGCAGCGGGTCGGCGGCCAGGTCCACCTCCAGCTCCGCCGTCACGTAGGTGACCAGCCGCAGGTTGCCCCGCCACGCCTCGTGCCCGGCCGGGTCGTGCAGCAGGATCAGCCGCCCGGAGGCCACCTCGTCGCCGTTGCGTACGACGGTGGCGGAGAGCGCGAAGGTGTACGGGGCGAGGCGCTGCGGCGCGCCGACCTCCTCCAGCACGATCTCCGACCGGGGTGCCGCGGACCGCAGCCCGGCGACCGCGCGGGCGAAGGTCTCCGGGAGCGCGATCGGGGGGGCCATGCCGGCAGCCTATGCCCGGCGACCCGTCGCTGCCGGAAACGGCACGCCGGGAGCCGGCCCTCCCGCGGCCCGCGTGCGACGGCCCGGCGGGCCGGGGAGGCCCCGCCGGAGCACCTTCGTCCCGGCGGGCTGACGGGGGTCACAAAAGGCGGCGCTGCCCGCTGCCGCGCGCATGCCGCGTGGCACGATGGCCGCGATGACCACCACCACGACGGGCGACGACGCCCGAGACGAAGACCTCCGCTCCGGCGGACCGGCCGACTCGCCCTTCGTCCGGGCCTGCCGGCGTCGGCCCGTCCCGCACACCCCGGTCTGGTTCATGCGGCAGGCCGGCCGGTCGCTGCCGGAGTACCGCGAGATCCGGGCCAACGTGGCGATGCTGGAGTCCTGCCGCCGCCCCGAGCTGGTTACCGAGATCACCCTCCAGCCGGTACGCCGGCACGGGGTGGACGCCGCGATCCTGTTCAGCGACATCGTCGTGCCGGTCGCCGCCGCCGGGGTGGACCTGGACATCGTGCCCGGCACCGGCCCCGTGGTGGCCGAGCCGGTGCGCACCCTGCCCGACGTGGAACGGATCCGGCCGATCACCCGCGACGACGTCTCCTACGTGGACGAGGCGGTCCGGCTGCTCGTCGCCGAGCTGGGCGACACCCCGCTGATCGGCTTCGCCGGCGCGCCGTTCACCCTGGCCAGCTACCTGGTCGAGGGCGGCCCGTCGCGCACCCACGCGAAGACCAAGGCCCTCATGTACGGCCAGCCGGAGCTGTGGCACGCGCTCTGCCGCCGGCTGGCCGAGGTGACGCTGGGGTTCCTGCGGGTCCAGGTGGCCGCCGGGGTCTCCGCGGTGCAGCTCTTCGACTCGTGGGCCGGCGCGCTGTCCGAGGCCGACTACCGCCGCTTCGTGCTGCCGCACTCCGCCGCGGTGCTCGCGGGGCTGGCCGACGCGGGCGTGCCCCGGATCCACTTCGGGGTGGGCACCGGCGAGCTGCTCGGCGCGATGGGTGAGGCCGGCGCCGACGTGGTCGGCGTCGACTGGCGTACGCCGCTGGACGTGGCGACCCGCCGGATCGGCCCGGACAAGGCCGTGCAGGGCAACCTCGACCCGTGCGTGCTGCTCGCGCCGTGGCCGGTCGTGGAGGGCGAGGTGCGGCGGATCCTGGAGCAGGGCCGGGCCGCGCCCGGGCACGTGTTCAACCTGGGGCACGGCGTGCCGCCCGAGACCGACCCCGACGTGCTGACCCGGGTGGTGGCCCTGGTGCACGAGCTGTCCGCCCAGCCGGCGGACCGGGGCTGAGCGGCATGCGGGCGCCGTGGCGGGTGGCGGTGGTCGGCGGCGGGATCGCCGGGCTGGCCGCCGCGGTCCGGTTGCGTGACCGCGCCCCCGCCGACACCGAGATCACCGTGTACGAGCAGTCCGGCACGCTTGGCGGCAAGCTGCGCACCGGCGAGCTGGCCGGCTCGGCGGTGGAGTTCGGGGCGGAGTCGTTCCTGATGCGCGACCCGGCCGGGGGCGAGTCCGCCGCCGTGGCCCTGGTCCGCCGGCTCGGCCTGGGCGAACGGATCGTGCACCCCACCGTCGGGCAGGCCGCGCTGGTGGTCGACGGCGCGCTGCGCCCGATCCCCGGCGGCACGCTGGTGGGCGTACCGGGGGACCTGGAGCGGGTGACCACGGTCGCGCGCCCGGCGGCGGACGCCGACACCGACGCGGGCCGGCCGCTGCTCGGTGCGGACGACGACGTCTCGGTCGGCGCGCTGGTCCGGGCCCGGTTCGGCGACGAGGTGGTCGACCGGCTGGTCGAACCGATGCTCGGCGGCGTCTACGCGGGCCGGGCCGACGACCTGTCGCTGGTGACCACCATGCCGGCGCTGGCCCGGGCCGCCCGGGTGGAGCACACCCTGGTGGGGGCGGTGCGCGCCGCGCAGGCCGCCGCTCCCCGGTCGCCGGGTACGCCGGTCTTCGGCACCCTGGCCGGTGGGCTCAGCACGCTGGTCCGGGCCGCGGCGGCGGCGAGCGGGGCGACGATCCGGCGGGACGCGGCCGTGCGCGAGCTGACCCCGACCGGGCCCGGGTGGCGGCTGACCGTCGGCCCGACCCGTGACCCGGAGCTGGTCGACGTCGACGCCGTGGTGCTGGCCGTGCCGGCCCGGCCGGCGGCGCGGCTGCTCGGCGGTCCGGCGCCGGCGGCGGCCGAGCGCGTCGGCGAACTGGACTACGCCAGCGTCGCGCTGGTCACCCTCGCGCTGCCCGAGCCGGAGCTGCCCGAGCTGTCCGGCTTCCTGGTGCCCGGCACCGAGGGGCTGCTGATCAAGGCGTCGACCTTCTTCACCACCAAGTGGGGGCACCTGCGTCGGGCGGACGGGCTGGCGCTGGTCCGCGCCTCCGTCGGCCGGTACGGCGAGGAGCGGCAGGTGCAGCGCACCGACGAGGACCTGGCCGCCACCGTGCACCGGGAACTGTCGGCGGTGCTCGGTGTGCCGCTGCCCGCCCCGGTCGCCGGGCACGTGCAGCGCTGGGGCGGGTCGCTGCCGCAGTACGCCCCGGGTCACGCCGACCGGGTGGCCGCCGCGCGGGCGGTCCTGCGGGCGCACCACCCGACGCTCGTCCTGGCCGGCGCCGGGTACGACGGCGTCGGCATCCCGGTCTGCGTCCGCTCGGGCGAGACGGCGGCCGAAGAGATCATCACAGCACTGGGAGGATCGGGGACATGACCGAGCAGACCAACGCGGCCCGGCTGCGGGAGCTCAACGCCAGCATCCGCTACACCATGTGGTCGGTGTACCGGGCCAGCAGCCCGCTTCCGTCGCTGCGCGAGAACGTCACCGGCGAGGTCGAGACCCTCTTCGAGGAGCTGGCCGGCAAGGACGTGGTCGTCCGCGGCACGTACGACGTCTCGGGCCTGCGCGCCGACGCGGACCTGCTGATCTGGTGGCACGCCGCCTCCAGCGACGCCCTCCAGGACGCGTACCTGCGGTTCCGTCGCACCACCCTGGGGCGGGCGCTCACCCCGGTCTGGTCCCAGATGGCCCTGCACCGGCCGGCGGAGTTCAACAAGAGCCACATCCCGGCGTTCCTCGCCGGCGAGGAGGCCCGCTCGTACGTGTGCGTCTACCCGTTCGTCCGCTCCTACGAGTGGTACCTGCTGCCGGACGCCGAGCGGCGCGAGCTGCTCGCGGAGCACGGCAAGCTGGCCCGCGGCTACCCCGACGTGCGGGCCAACACGGTCGCCTCGTTCGCGCTCGGCGACTACGAGTGGATGCTCGCCTTCGAGGCCGACGAGCTGCACCGGATCGTCGACCTGATGCGCGACCTGCGGGCCTCCGGCGCCCGCCGGCACGTGCGGGAGGAGATCCCCTTCTACACCGGCCGCCGCCGCTCGGTCGCCGACATCGTCAACGGCCTCGTCTGACGTAGGGCCCGGGACCGGCCCGCACCGCGCTGTCGAGCTGCCCCGCCGGGTGGGGCGGGGGTGGGTCGCTGCCGCATTCGGTCGCGGCAACGGCGAGCGGCCGCCCCGGGCGGAGGTTGCCCGCTAGCGGATCCGGTCGACGCCTTCCCGGCGCATCGGGGTGTGCGGGATGCCGTCCTCGACGTAGTCGGGGCCGCTGACGGCGAAGCCGTGCCGGGCGTAGAAGCCGACGAGGTGGGACTGGGCCTCCAGCACGCACGGACGGTCGCCGACCACCTCCAGGGCCGCCGCCATCAGCCGGCCGGCGTGCCCGCCGCCGCGCGCCCGCGGCGTGACCACCACCCGCCCGATCCGCGCCACGCCGCCCGGGTCGGCGAGGATCCGCAGGTACGCCGCCGGCGCGCCGCCGTCGTCGAGCCACAGGTGCCGGGTGCCGGGCTCGACGTCCCGCCCGTCGAGTTCCGGGTACGGGCACGCCTGCTCGACCACGAACACGTCGATCCGGAGCCGGAGCAGGTCGTGGAAGGTGCGGGCGTCCAGGTCGGCGAACGAGGCGACCCGGATCGGAAGGTTCTGCTGCGGCATGCGGCGATGGTAGATCGACTCACGGGCTGCGCGTGTCGCCGAGTGACTCCAGCAGGGTCCGCAGGGTGTCCGCGAGGGTGTCGCGCTGCGCCGGGGTGAGCGCGGCGAGCAGTCGGTTCTCGGTGGCGACGTGGTCGGGCAGGACCCGGTCGATGAGCGCCAGTCCCTCGTCGGTGAGGCCGACCTGCACCGCGCGGCCGTCGGTGTCGCTGCGGGTGCGGGTCACCAGGTTGCGCGCCTCGAGCCGGTCGAGCCGCTGGGTGACGGCGCCGGAGGTGACCATCGACGAGTGCATCAGCTGGGTCGGGGTCAGCCGGTGGGGCGGGTCGCTGCGGCGCAGCGTGGCGAGCACGTCGAAGGACGCCGCATCGAGGCCGTGCGCGCTGAACGTGCGGTGCAGCTCCGCCCCGACGAGCCGGGAGAGCCGGGACAGGCGACCGAACACCCCCATCGGGGAGGCGTCCAGATCCGGTCGTTGGGCGGCCCATTGCGCCAGCACCCGGTCGACGTGATCGGCCATCCGATCACCCTAGCAGCGGTGCCTTAGCGGTGAGGTAGTTCACGGCGGGCGTCGCGGGATTTACCTTAGCGCTCAGCTAAATTATCTCAGTGCTAAAGAACCGAACGCTCGTCCTCGGCGTGACCGCGCTGGCCCCGGCGATCTGGGGGACCACCTATCTCGTCACCACCGAGCTGCTGCCCCCGCAGCGCCCGCTGCTGGCCGCGGTGGTGCGTGCCCTGCCCGCCGGTCTCCTCCTGGTCGCGGTCACCCGGCAACTGCCCAGGGGCGCGTGGTGGTGGCGGGCGGCGGTGCTCGGCGCCCTGAACATCGGCTTCTTCTTCGCGCTGTTGTTCGTCGCCGCGTACCGGCTTCCGGGCGGGGTCGCCGCGACCGTCGGCGCGGTGCAGCCGCTCCTGGTCGCCGCGCTCTCCGCCGGCGTGCTCGGCGACCGGCTGACCCCGCGTACCGTCCTCGCCGGCGCGGCGGGGGTGGCCGGGGTCGGGCTGCTGGTGCTGCGGGCGGACGCCCGCCTCGACGCCGTCGGCGTCGCCGCCGCGCTCGGCGGCGCGGTGGTGATGGCCGGCGGCGTGGTGCTCAGCAAGCGGTGGTCGTCGCCCGCGCCGCTGCTGGCCACCACGGGTTGGCAGCTCGCCGCCGGCGGCCTGCTGCTCCTTCCGGTCGCCGTGCTGGTCGAGGGTCCCCCGCCGGCGGTGCTGACAGCCGGGAACCTGATCGGGTACGGCTACCTCACGCTCGTCGGCTCCGCCCTCGCCTACGCCCTCTGGTTCCGTGGCATCCGCGCCCTCACGCCCACCACGGTCACCTTCCTCGGCCTGCTCAGCCCGCTGGTGGCGACGGCGTTGGGCTGGCTCGTGCTCGCCCAGGACCTCACCCCGGCGCAGCTGTCGGGCGGGCTGGTCGTCCTCGCCGCCATCGTCGTGCAGTCCCGGGCGTCCCGCCCGGCCCGATCGCCGCGCCGCATCGCCCCGTCGGCGGCGGCCCCCCGGTGAAACCCGCGTCAGGCGGGGCGGGCGCCCACCGCGTCGCGGATCTCGGCGCCCTGGGCGCCCTCCTCGGCGCGGGCGCAGTGCGCGCAGCAGAAGAACCGGCCGGACACCTCCACCCCGTGCCCGACGATCTTGATCTGGCAGTGCTCGCAGATCGGCGCCATCTTGTGCACGGCGCACTCGAAGCAGTCGAAGGTGTGCACGTCGCCGCTGACGGTTCGCACCTCGAACGCCATCCAGTAGTCGTTACCGCAGACCTCGCAGGTTGCCACGACATAACCCCCCGAAACAGGACACGTTTTCCCAAGCCTGCAGTACGCGCGCGGCTCTGGCGGTCGAAACGGTCGAGCTGGTCGGGTCCGGCGGCGTGTCGCCCCCGGCGTGTCGGCCGTTGTACGGGGTGACCGCGTGCGACCGGAGGAACGACGACATGATCAAGCGGAACAAGCTCTTCGGCAACCAGACCCGGGTCACGTTCAGCCTGCCCCGCGACACCCCGCCCGGCGCCGTCAGCGTGGTCGGCTGCTTCAACGGCTGGGAGCCGGGGCGGCACGAGCTGGTCCCGCGCCGCGACGGCACCCGTACGGTCACCGTGCGGCTCGGCCCGGGTGAGTACCGCTTCCGCTATCTCGCCAGCGGGGGTGTGTGGCTGGACGACGACTCCGCCGACCGGATCGACGAGCGGGGCGGCCTGCTGTTGCTCTGAGGGCTGAGCGCTGAGGGTCATCGATGTTTTTATCGACAGGAGTCTTTACTGTTAAGAAGGTTTAATTTATGTTGGGTGGCACCTCACCAGCCCGAAGTCCGAAGGAGCTGCCACCATGCGCCGAAGAATCACCATCCCGCTCGTGGCGACGGGCGCCGTCGTCTCCACCCTGGCCGTCGCGGCGCCCGCCCAGGCCCACGGCTACGTGTCGGGGCCGCCGAGCCGCCAGGCGCTCTGCGCCCAGGGCCGGGTCCCGGACTGCGGGCAGATCAAGTACGAGCCGCAGAGCGTGGAGGGCCCGAAGGGGCTGCGCAGCTGCCACGCCGGGATCGCCCACTTCGCCGTCCTGAACGACGACAGCCGGGGCTGGCCCGCCACCGCGGTCGGCTCCTCGGTGACCTTCACCTGGACCAACACCGCCCGGCACGCCACCAGCAACTGGGAGTACTTCGTCGGTGGCACCCGGGTGGCGGTCTTCGACGGCGGTGGGCGGCAGCCCGGGGCCACCGTCTCGCACACCGTCAACCTGAGCGGCTGGCCCGGACGGCAGAAGGTGCTCGCCGTGTGGAACATCGCGGACACCGCCAACGCCTTCTACTCCTGCGTCGACCTAGAGGTCGGCGGGGGCGGCGGCCCGTCGCCCACGCCGAGCCCGACGCCGCCGGCCCCGTCGCCCACCCCGACCCCCACCGCCTCCCCGACCACCCCTCCCGCCCCGGGCGGCAGCTGGACGGCGGGCCGGGCGTACCAGGCCGGCGACCAGGTCACCTACGGCGGGCTGACGTACCGCTGCCGGCAGGCGCACACCGCGATCCCCGGCTGGGAGCCGCCCTACGTGCCGGCGCTCTGGACCCAGGTCTGACCGTACGGGTGCGGCCCGCCCCGGCGCGCGCCGCACCCGTCACCACCCCCCGGATCGGAGTACGCCATGCGACGGCTGCGCACGGTCGCCCTGCTCGCCGCCCTGCTGCTGGCGCCCGGCTGCGGCGGGGGGACACCCCCGGCGCCGCCCGCGCCCGCAACGACCGCGGCCACCGGGAGCGCGCTGAGCGGGCTGGACGTGGTCTTCCTGACCACCATGGCGGCGCACACCGAGCAGACGCTGGAGATGGTGCGGCTCGGCCGGGACCGGGTGACCGACCGGAAGCTGCGTACCCTGGTCGCCGCCATCGAGGTCACCGAGTCCGACGAGCTCGCCACGATGCGCGGCTGGCTGCGGGACGCCGGGCCCGCCGCCGGGGCAGCCCACCGGCACGACCACGACCACGGGACCGCCGCCGGGGACCTGGCACGCCTGCGGGCCGCCCCGGACGGCGAGGTCGACCGCGTCCTGCTCGACGTGCTCGGCGCCCACCAGGGCGCGGCGGCCGACCTGGCCCGGGCGCACCTGGCGGTCGGCAGCGACCCGAGGGTGCGCGACCTCGCCGGACGCGTCGAGCGCTCGCGTACGGCCGAGGTCTCGCTCCTGGCCGGGCTGGCGGCGGCCCGGCGCTGACCCGGCGGCCCGTGGTCGGGGTCGCCCGGCCGCCCGACCCGGCGGCGCCCCCGCCTCAGGCGTCGGCGCGCGGCTCCAGTCGGATGGAGACCGAGTTGACGCAGTGCCGGGTGTCCCTGGGGGTGAAGCCCTCGCCCCGGAACACGTGACCGAGGTGGCTGTCGCACCGGGCACAGCGGATCTCGGTGCGGCTCATCCCCAGGCTGCGGTCCTCGACCTCCTTGACCGCGCCGGGGATGGCGTCGTCGAAGCTGGGCCACCCGCAGTGCGAGTCGAACTTCGTGTCGCTCGGGAAGAGCTCCGCGCCGCAGGCCCGGCAGCGATAGATCCCCGGCGTCTTCGTGTCGACGTACTCGCCGGTCCACGGGCGCTCGGTGCCGGCCTCCCGCAGCACCCGGAACTCCTCGGGGCTGAGCCGGACCCGCCACTCTTCCTCGGTGCGGGGCAGTTCGCTCTCGTCAAGACTCACCCGCCAACGGTACGCCGGACGTCGGGGGTGTGGCATATGGTCGCGCCATGGGTGGCACGAAGGCCGCGGCCGAAGAGATCGAGGTGGCCGGGCACACCGTACGGCTGACCAGCCCGGAGCGGGTCATCTTCCCGCAGCGCGGCTTCACCAAGGCCGACGTCTTCCACTACTACGTCGCCGTGGGCGACGGCATCATGCGCGCGCTGCGCGGGCGTCCCACCACATTGCAGCGTTTCCCCGAGGGAGTCGAGGGGGAGGCGTTCTTCCAGAAGCGGGTGCCCGCGCGGGGCGTGCCGGCGTGGGTGGAGACGGCCACCATCAGCTTCCCGAGCGGTCGCAGCGCCGCCGAACTCTGCCCGGCCGACCTGGCCCACGTGGCGTGGGCCGCCCAGATGGGCACCATCGTGTTCCACCCGTGGCCGGTGCGCGCCGCCGACGTCGACCGCCCCGACGAGCTGCGCATCGACCTCGACCCGCAGCCGGGCACCGACTTCGCCGACGCGGTCGCCGCCGCCGGCGAGCTGCGCGGGCTCCTCGACGAGCTGGGCGTCCCCGGCTGGCCGAAGACCTCGGGCGGTCGCGGCGTGCACGTCTACCTGCGGATCGCGCCACGCTGGACGTTCACCGAGGTGCGCCGGGCCACCATCGCGCTCGCCCGCGAGCTGGAGCGGCGCCGGCCGGAGCTGGTCACCACCGCCTGGTGGAAGGAGCAGCGGGGCACCCGCGTCTTCGTCGACTACAACCAGATGGCGCGGGACCGCACGATCGCCTGCGCGTACTCGCTGCGGGCCAACGCCCGGGCCACCGTCTCCACCCCGGTCACCTGGGACGAGCTGCCCGACGTCGACCCGGACGACTTCGACCTGCGCAGCGTCCCGGCCCGGCTGGCCGAACGCGGCGACCCGCACGTCGGCATCGACGACTCGGCGTGGGATATCACCCCGCTGCTGGAGTGGGCCGACCGGGACGCCGCCGCCGGGCAGGGCGACATGCCGTACCCGCCGGACCACCCCAAGATGCCCGGCGAGCCGAAGCGGGTGCAGCCCTCCAAGGACCGCGACCGCCCCCGCTGACCGGCCCGCGCCGGCTGCCGCCCGGCGGCGTGGCCGTCACCGCCGGTCGGCGTACGCCTCCACGGCCTCCTTGGCCGAGCGCAGGTCCGCGCCGGTCGCCTTCCGGTACGCGGCGATCGCCTTGATCTTGTCGCCCCGGACCAGGTGTTCCCGGACCCCCGGCGGCACGGGCGCGGCGTCCACCACGCCCAGGTGGTCCATCACCAGCGTGAGCCGGCGCTCGATCTCGGCGAGCCGGTACGCGGTCCGCGCCTGCTCGGCCCTGCCGGGCACCTGGGCGGCGAGCAGCGCGACGACGGCGACCACGAGCACGGTGAGGACGATCTCCATCCGGCGATGGAAGCACAGCGCCGCCATCCCGTCCGCCCGCGCCCGATGATGGACCGCCGCCGATCTGGTAACGATCAAGTAACGGGCGCGAACCTTTCCCGGACCGTCACCCCTCTCCCTGATCGTCGGCCCGACACGGGGCCAGGGGAGGGCATCGGATGAAGCTGGTGTGGAGGCGGGCCCACGAGGCGCGCGGGCTGTTGCTCGCCGCGGTGGTCGCGGCCCTGGTGGCGGTCGCGTTGGTCACCGGCCTCTCCGACTACAACCGCCGAGCCGTCGAGGCCGGCCAGCGCGCCCTGCTCACCGGGGCGTCCTTCGAGGAGCGCAGCGTCCTGGTCAGCGGGGCGGCCGGCCGGGACGCGACCGAGTTCGCCACCCGGGACCGGGCGGTCCGCGACGGCTTCGCCGCCGGTCTCGGCGGTGCGCCGATCACCGTCGACGCCGCCCGCTACGGCGGTGGCCGCGAGCTGACCGGCGACCTCGGCCCGGTGGTCCGGGAGGGCGACGACCCGGTCTTCGCCAGCCTCGCGACCCTCGACGACCTGCCCCGTCACGCGGAGCTGAGCAGCGGCGCGTGGCCCACCCCCGGGGCGTCGCCCATGCAGGTGACGTTGCCGGAGAAGGTCGCCGGCGCGCTCGGGATGGCCACCGGCGACCGGGTGCCGATGCTGGACCGCAGGTCCGAGCGGAGCAGCGAGGTGGTGCTCGTCGGGACGTGGCGCCCGCGCGACGCGGCCGACCCGTACTGGCTGCTGGCCCCCGGGGTGGGCGCCGGCAGCGCGGCGGACTCCGGCACCTCGTACGGGCCCTTCGTGCTGGACCGGGCCGACTTCGTCGCGACCTACCCGGGCGCGGTGTCGGCGTCCTGGGTGGTCGAGCCGGACCTCGCGGCCGTGGCCCGCGCCGGCCGGCTGCTCGACGTGCGGGCGGCGCTGAGCGCCGCCGTCGCCGAGGTGCCCGAGGCGGCCGGGCTGGGCTCCTCGGCCCAGACCGTCACGGCGATCGACCGGCTGCTCGACCGCGTCGCCCGGGCCGACCTGGTCGGGCGCTCCTCGCTGGCCACCCCGCTGCTGCTGATCGTGGTCCTCGGCGGGTACGCGCTGGTGCTGGTCGCCGCGCTGCTGCACGAGGACCGGCGGGGCCAGACCGCCCTGCTCCGGGCCCGCGGCGCCGCCCGGCGGCAACTGGCCGGCCTGGCGGCCCGGGAGGCGGCGCTGGTCGTCCTGCCCGCCGGCGTGCTGGGGCCCCTGATCGCCGGCGAGGCGCTGCGGCACGTGGGCACCGACGGTGCCGCCCCGCTGGCGCTCTCCTCGGGAAACACCACGCTGGTCTGGGCCGCCGCGGCCGCCACCGCCGCCGGTTGCCTGGTCGCGATGGTCGTCCCGACGCTGCGGGGGGCCGGCACGTACGTCGCCGACATGGCGGCCCGGTCCCGTCCCACCCGCGCCGCGACCGTCCAGCGGGCCAGCCTCGACCTGGTGCTGGTCGGCTTCGCCGTGCTGGCCTGGACGCAGCTGCGCCAGTACTCCTCGCCGGTCACCGGGGCCGGCGGGCGGCTCGGGGTCGACCCGCTGCTGGTCGCCGCGCCGACGCTGGGCGTGCTCGCCGGCGCGGTCGTGGCGCTGCGGCTGCTGCCGCCCGCGACCCGGTTCGCCGAGCGGTTCGTCGACCGCCGGCCGTGGACGGCGACGATGTTCGGCATGTGGCAGGCCGGCCGGCGCCCGCACGCCGGCCCGGTGCTGCTGCTCGCCCTCGCCGTCGGCGGCAGCACCCTGGCCTGGTCGCTGGTGACGACGGGGGAGCGGTCGCAGGCCGACCAGGCCGAGCACACCGTCGGCGCCGACCTGCGGGTCGTCGAGCGTACCGGCGCGGCGCCCGACGACCGGGCCGGTCAGCTCGGCGTGCTGCCCGGCGTCGACGGGGTGCTGCCGGCCTGGCGGGACGAGATCCGCCTCGGCCGCGACGACCTGCCGACGACGGTGGTGAGCCTGGACGCCGCGGGCGCGGCCGGCGTGCTGCGGCTCAACGAGCGACTGGCCGACGAGCCGGTGCCGGCGCTGCTGGACCGGCTGACCCGGGCGCGCGGCGCGCCGGCCGGCATGGACCTGCCCGCGGGCACCCGCTCCCTCACCGGCACCGTGCGTACGCCCGTGCGGGGCGCCGTCACGCCGCACCAGATCGGTCTCTGGGTGCTGCTGACCCGGGCGGACGGGCTGGCCTTCCGGATCCCGGCGGGCAGCAGCGGCAGCGACGGCCGGCCGGTGCCGTTCACCGTCGCCGTCCCCGACGGGGCGGGCGCCGTGCGGCTGTCCGGCTTCGAGATCGACGGCGGGGACGCGCGCGGGCGGGCGTACCGCCTGGAGGTGTCGGACCTGCGGCTGGTCGGCGCGGACGGCGCGGCCCAGCCGGCGTCGCTGGCCGGCGGGTGGGTGGCCGCCGACGGCCAGGGGAAACCGGTCAGCGCGAACGTCACGGCCACCGGCCTGAGCGCCGAGCGGGAGGTCGAATACCTGGCGGGGGGCCGGTTCGCGTTCCAGCCGTCGAGCCGCTTCGCCCTGGTGCCGGCCGCCGAGAACCGGCCGGTACCCGCGCTGATGACCCCGGCGGTGCGCGACGCGCTGAGTCTGCGCACCGGTGACACGGTCGACCTCGTGCTGTCCGGCGCGACGCTGCCGGTCACGCTGGTGGGCGAGCTGGACGAGGTGCCGTCCACGGCCGGCGAGGGCGTGCTGCTGGACCTGCCGGCGGCGACGGACTGGCTGATCCGGGACCGGGGCGCCGTCCGGCCGGTCGCGGAGTGGTGGCTGGGCACCGACGGCGACGGCCACGCCGAGGCGGCCCGCGGGGCGGCCGAACTGGCCGGCACCACGCTGCTCGACCGGCGGGAGGTGGCCGAGCGGGCCGCCGGCGACCCGTACTGGCAGGGGGCCCGCACCGGGCTGCTCGCCGCCGCGCTCGGGTCGGTGCTGCTGGCGCTGGTCGGCCTGGTCGTCGACGTCTGGGCGACCGCCCGGCACCGGCTGGGGGAGTTCGCCGTGCTGCACACGCTCGGCGCCAGCCCCCGGCTGCTGGCCCGGGCGCTGCTGGCCGAGCAGACCTTCCTGGCCGGCATCGGCGTCGGCGTCGGCCTGCTGCTGGGCGCCGCGGTCGGCGCGACCATGGCCCCGCTGGTCATCCTCACGCCGTCCGCCGGTCGGCCGGTGCCGGAGGCCGCCTTCGTGGTGCCCTGGCTGCCCATCGGCCTGACCGCGCTCGGCCTGCTGCTGGCGGCACTCGCCTTCAGCGCGTTCATCGCCCTCGGCATCCGGCAGCGGGTGGCCGTGGCGCAGCTGCGGATCGGGGGAGACCGGTGACCGGGTGGAGCGTAGGGACGACCAGGAGCGGAGACGGGGCGTGGTGAGCATCGGGGCGGTCGCCCGGCGGGTACGGGCGTACGGCGGACAGTTCCTGCTGCTCGCGGCGCTGACGCTGGTCGCCATGCTGGTGATCAGCGGCGTGCCGAGGATCGTCAACGATCACGCCCAGCAGGGCCTGCGGTCCCACCTGGGCGCCGTGCCGCCGCAGCAGCGCGACGTGACGTACTCGACCGGGCCGCTCGTCGACACGGACACAGACACCTCCCTGGTGGCCACGCACCAGGGCGACCTGGCGAAGCTGGAGGCCGGACTGCCGCCGGTCGTACGCCGGATGGTCGAACAGCGGTGGTTCACCGCGGAGACCGCGGCCAGCCGGGTGCGAGGCCCGGACCTGGCGGCGAAGAACCTCCTGGTCGACCTCGGCCTGCGGGCCGTGCCGGGGGTCGAGGAGGCCGGCACCCTGGTCGAGGGGCGCTGGCCGGCCGACGCGCCGAAGGGCCAGCCGGTGCAGGTGGCGCTGGCCGAGGATGTCGCCCGCAAGCTGAACCTGCGGCTCGGCAGCCGGCTCACCCTCGCCGCGCCGACTGCCGGCTCACCCTTCGAATCCATGCCCCCCGTCCAGGTCGCCGTGGTCGGTCTCTTCCAGCCCCGCGCCGGCACCGACGGGTTCTGGGACGGCCTGCCGCCGCTGTTGCGGATCGTCGAGCCGGAGGGGGACGGCGAACCCTTCATCATCGTCGGCGTCGTCGACGGCGCGGCGCTGGACCGCCAGGCTGTCGCCGGCTGGCCGATGTCGTTCAGCTGGCGCTACCGGCTGGGTGCCGACGGCATCGACGTCCGCGAGCTGGACCAGGTGATCGACGGCCTCCAGCAGACGACCCGGGAGACGGCCGGCCGGGACATCATCCAGGGGCTGGACATCCCGCTGCGGGAGTTCGCCGCCGAGGTGGACAGCGCCCGGACGGTGCTCGGGGTGATCGCCGCGGGCGTGTTGGCCACGCTGGCCGGCCTCGTGGCGCTGGCCGCCGGGCTGCTGGTGCGCCGGCGCCGGGCGGAGTTCATCCTGCTGCGTGCCCGGGGCGGGGCGGCCACCACGAACGCGGGCCGCAGCCTGGCCGAGGCGCTGCTGGTGGTGCCGCCCGCCGCCGCGCTCGGCTGGCTGCTCGGCGGCCTCGCTCCCGGGGCGCCCGGGGAGACCTGGTGGCTCGCCGTCGTCGCGACCGTCCTGGTGGCGTCGGCGCTGCCGGTGGCCACCCTCGCCGTCTCCACCGGCGGCACCGGGCGGCGTGACCTGGTCCGAGCGCGCCCCTCCGCGCGTCGGCTCACGGCGGAGGCGGCGCTGCTGGTCCTCGCGGGTCTCGCGGTCGTGCTGCTGCGCCGCCGTGGCCTCACTCCCGGCGAGGTCGATCCGCTGCTGGTCTCGGTCCCGGTGCTGCTGGCCGTCGCCGCGGCGGTGGTCGCGATGCGGTTGTACCCGTGGCCGCTGCGGCTGGTCAGTCGGCTCGCGGCCCGCGCCCGGGGCAGCGTCGCCTTCCTCGGTACCGCCCGGGCCGGCCGGTCGGTCGTCGCCGTACCGCTGGTGGTCGTCGTGCTGGCCATCGCGACGGCGGCGTTCTGCGCGGTGACGGCCGCCGGGATCGAGGCGAGCCGGGACCGGGCCGCCAGCCGGGCGGTCCCCGCCGACGCCCTGATCCTGGGGGAGCGGATCGCCCCGGACACGGGCGCCGAGTTGGAGCGGCTGCCGGGGGTGCGCGCCGCGAGTCCCGTGCTGCACGAGGCGGGCCAGCGCCTGACGAAGGACGCGATCGGCACCGACACCATGCTCGGCAGCGTCACCGTGCTCATGGTCGACGGCCCCGCCCTGGCCCGGATGGTCAGCCAGGCCGGCGTCGACGTGACGGTGCCCGCGGCGCTGCGCACCCCCGCCGGGGGAACCGGCCCGCTGCCCGCGGTGGTCTCCCCGACGGTCGCCGCCGAGCTGACCGCCGCCGGACTGGACGGCTCCGCCTTCGTCAGCGCCCAGGGCCAACGGTACGAGTTCCGGGTCGCCGAGCGGACGGAGAGCTTCCCGCTGCTGCGCGCGGGCAGCAGCCGGTTCGTCATCCTGCCCTGGCAGTCGTTGCCCCGCCGGGACTACGCCGCCGTGCCGACCGGCTTCCTGGTCGTCGGCGACGGGCTGGACGTCGAGGCGCTGCGCCGGGTCGGCGACGCCGGGCAGTCCCGCTTCCAGACGGGCGGGACCGTCACCGGCCGGGAGCGCACGCGCAGCGTGGAGGTGCTGACCTTCGCGGACACCCGCCGGCAGGTGGGCGAGGGCGGCGCGAACGGGGTGCTCGCCTTCGGGTTCGTCGCCGGCGCGGCCGGCGGGACGGCGCTCGGCCTGCTCGCGATCGCCTTCACGGTGCTCGCCGGCGCCCGGGAGCGCGGCCAGGTGCTGTCCCGGCTGCGCACCCTCGGCCTGTCCCGGCGCCAGTGGCGCGGGCTGCTGGTGGTGGAACTGGCCCCGCTGGTGGGCGTCTCGGTGGTGACCGGCGCGCTGGTCGGCACGGTGTTGCCGCTGCTGCTCACGCCGGTGCTCGGCCTGTCCGCCTTCACCGACGGCGTGGAGGTCCGGGTGGCGTTCGAGCCCGGCCTGGCGGCGGGGGTCGTCGCGTTGGGGGCGGTCGCCCTCGGCTTCGCGGTCGCCGTCGAGGCCCTGAACAACCGCCGGATGCGCCTCGGCGAGGTGCTCCGGCTCGGAGAGGAGAGCTGACATGACCGCTACCGCGGAGACCACCGCCGTGCCGGACCTGGCCGCCCTGCAACAGCGGGCCGCCGAGCGTGCGGCGGAGCGGGCCGGTGGCCGGGACCTGTTGCGCGGGCACATCGTCTGCGACGGGCTGGTCCGGATCTTCAAGACCGAGGGGGTGGAGGTGGTCGCGCTGCAGGGGCTCGACCTGGTCATCGACCGGGGCGAACTGGTGGCGATCGTGGGCGCCTCCGGTTCCGGCAAGTCGACCCTGCTGAACGTCCTCTCCGGGCTGGACACCCCCACCGCCGGCATCGCCCGCGTGGGCGACTACGACCTGCTCAACCTCTCCGCACGGCGGAGACTGAGCTACCGGCGTGACATGGTGGGGTTCGTCTGGCAGCAGACCGGCCGCAACCTGCTGCCGTACCTGACCGCGCTGGAGAACGTCGAGCTGCCGATGCGGCTGGCCGGCCGGCGGGGCGGCCGGCGGGCCAACCGCGAGCGGGCGCGGGAACTGCTCGACCTGGTCGGCGTGGGCCACTGCGCCGACCGGCGGCCGGGGCAGCTCAGCGGCGGCGAGCAGCAGCGCTGCGCGGTGGCGGTGGCGGTCGCCAACGACCCCGAGGTGCTCTTCGCCGACGAGCCGACCGGTGAGCTGGACGAGGCGACCGGCGCCGAGGTGTTCGGGGCGCTGCGCACCATCAACGCCGAACTCGGCGTCACCATCGTGGTGGTCACCCACGACCACGCCGTGGCCACCCAGGTCCGCCGGACCGTCGCGATCCGCGACGGCCGGACCGCCTCCGAGGTACGCCGGACCGCTCGGATCGGCGCGGACGGCAGCACCGAGCTGGTCAGCGAGGAGTACGCCGTGCTCGACCGCACCGGCCGGATGCAGCTGCCGGCGTCCTTCGTCGACGCCCTGTCGCTGCGGGACCGGGTGCGGCTCAACCTGGAGCCGGACCACGTGGAGGTGCGGCCGGGCGACCGGGCGCGGGACGAGCGGGAGGCGACGCAGTGAGCGGGCCAGGAATCAGTCGGTACCGCGTGGCCGAGCCGGTCGGCCGCGCCGAGCGCAGCGGGGCGGGATCATGAGCGAGCGGGACGTGATGGCGGACGGCCGGTACGACGGGGCGACGGTCGACGGGCGCTCCGGCGGGACGGTGACGGACGGGCGCTCCGGGGACGTCGCGGACGGGCGGCCCGGCGCAAGCGTGGCGGGCGTCGCGGTCACCGACGAGGTGGTCCGGGTGACGGAGGTCAGCCGCACGTTCGGCCGCGGCGAGCACGCGGTGCACGCCGTGCGGGAGGTGTCCTTCTCCGCCGGGCGGGGCGAGCTGGTAGCCGTACGGGGACGCTCCGGGGCGGGCAAGACCACCCTGCTGAACCTCGTCGGCGGGCTGGACCGGCCCGACTCGGGCCAGGTGGTGGTGGCGGGGCACGACGTGACCGGGGTCGGCGAGCGGGAGCTGCTGGAGCTGCGCCGGGGCATCGTCGGCTTCGTGTTCCAGACCTTCGGGCTGGTGCCGATCCTCTCCGCCGCCGAGAACGTCGGTGTGCCGCTGCGGCTGGCGCGGGTGCCGGCGGCCGAGCGGGAGGATCGGGTGGCGGTGCTGCTGGAGCTGGTCGGCCTGGGCGGGCACGCCGCGCAGCGGCCGTACGAGCTGTCGGGCGGGCAGCAGCAGCGGGTGGCGGTGGCCCGGGCCCTGGCCAACGAGCCCGACCTGCTGATCGCCGACGAGCCCACGGGCCAGCTCGACTCGGAGACCGGCCGCTCGATCATGGACCTGATCCGGGCGGTCGTGCACGCTCGGGGCATGACCGCGCTGGTCGCCACCCACGACCCGGCCCTGATCGACCTCGCCGACCGCGTCCTCACCCTCCGCGACGGCCGCCTGGTCGACGGCTGACCGGGGCGGGTCCGCACCGACGTGCGGTGCGGACCCCCGGGCGCCGGCGACCGGGGCGAACGAGGCGCCCGGGCCGCGCGGGTCGGGGCCGGTGGCCGGCTCGTCGAGCGCGGCGCGCACTCAGTCCCGGCAGCGACGCCGGTGGTAGGCCACGGTGAGCGCGAGCAGCAGCGGACCCCAGAGCAGCAGCGGGAGGTAGCAGGCCAACAGCAACGCCGCCCCGCCAGGGGAGAAGCCGAAGTCGCCGCCGCGCGGGAGCCCGCCAATCGCGGCGTACCCCCAGATCAGGATGAGCGCGACGCCGCCCGCGGTGGCCGCGGTCTCGGCGAACGGCGGCGGCACCCGCCGACCGCCGACCAGCGGCAGCCAGCGTGGGAAGATCTCGCCCCACTGCCGGACGAGTCCGATCGAGAGCAGCGCCAGCGCCTCCTGGACCACGCTCAGCGACAGGATGTAGACGGCCTCCCAACCGCCGACCCGGACCGGCTCGCCGTTCGCGAACGCGCCGATCGGGACGCCGGCCACCAGTGCGATGCGCCACAGCCCCGACGGGAGGGTGACCAGGGGAATCAGGTGGGCGGTCCGCACCGCCCACCGCGGTGCCGATCGTCCGTCCCGGGCGTGACCCGACGGGGCGATGGCGGTTGCGGTGCTCATGACAGACTCCGTTCCTCGGCGGCTGCTGCTCCAGCCTCGCCGGCCGAGGACGGCCCGCCACCCCGCCGGTGGGTGAACCGGCTCCCCGACGCGGGGGAGCGTCCCCCGGTCCCGGGCCACCGTGCGGCTCGCGGAAGGCGGGGGCGGCGGGCCGGGCCCCGAGGTCAGAGCGGAAGCTTCATGCCCTCGTGGCTGGCCACGAAGCCGAGGCTGAGGTAGAAGCGGTGGGCGTCGTGGCGGGTCTTGTCGGTGGTGAGCTGCACCAGGGCGCAGCCGCGCTGCCTCGCCTGGTCGACGGCCCAGGTCATCATCTGCCGGCCGAGGCCCCGCCCGCGCCGGTCCGAGCGGACGCGGACGGCCTCGACGAGCTGCCGCTCCGCGCCGTGCCGGCCGAGCCCGGGGATGTAGGTGAGCTGCATGCAGCCGACCACCTCACCGTCCGCGTCGGCCACGATCAGCTGGTTGCGCGGATCGGCGGCGATGTCGGCGAACGCCCTCTCGTACGCGTCGTCGACCTCCGTGAAGTCCCGGGACTTCCCGAGCATGTCGTCGGCGAGCAGGGCCAGCACGGCGGGCAGGTCGGCCCGGACCGCCTCCCGGAAGGTCACGTCGCTCATGCCGCCAGCGTGACACAACGATGTGGGGCGATGCGGGGGCGGCGCTTGCCGGCACCGGGCAGCATGATGGCTCATGGACGTCCTGCTGCTGCCGTTCCGGTGGATCTACCGGGCGCTGGTCTGGTTCGCCAACTCGCCCCGGACGTTGATCATCTCCTACCTGCTGATGATCGTGGTGGCCGGCGTCATCTACGGCCAGGTGGAGAACCGAACGGCGGCGGACGCGGTCTGGTGGGCGGTGGTGACCGCGTCCACCGTCGGGTACGGCGACATCTCACCGGTCAGCTGGCAGGGCCGGGCCCTCGCCGCGCTGCTCATCTCGACCATGGTGCTGCTGGTCATCCCGTTGATCACCGCGCACTTCGCCAGCCAGCTGATCGTCGACGACGACGCCTTCGAGCACGACGAGCAGGAGGAACTCAAGGCCGACGTCCGGCGGATGCGGGCGCTGCTGGAGGAGATCGCCGCGCGGCAGGGCATCGAGCTGCCCGACCTGCCGCCAGAGCGGCCGGTCAGCGGGCCGGGCAGCGCAGCCCCTCTCTGGGCACGGTCAGGTCGGTCAAGTAGGCGTCGACCGCCTCCGTGATGCAGGAGGTCTGCGGGTAGGCGGTGTGCCCCTCGCCCTCCCAGGTGAGCACCCGGCCGACGCCGAGCATCTCGGCCAGCTCGCCGGTCTGCTCGTAGGGCGTCGCTGGGTCGCCGGTGGTGCCCACCACCAGGATCGGCGGCGCCCCGTCGGCCCGCCCGGTCGGGTACGGGTCGCGGCCGCCCGGCCACTCGGTGCAGGAGAGCATGCCGACGGCCAGCGACGGGCCGAACAGCGGGTACTTCGCCCGCCACTGCGACTGGAGCTGGCGGATCCGCTCCCGGGTCGGCTTCTCCTCCTCGTCGGCGCAGTTGACGGCCAGGTTGGCGTCGAACAGGTTCGAGTAGTGCCCGTCGGAGTCCCGGTCGGCGTACGCGTCGGCGAGGCGGAACACGTCCGTCGGGTCGCCGCCCTCCAGCTCGTCGATGGCGCGGGCCAACTCCTGCCACCCCTGCTCCGTGTAGAGCGAGGAGATGATCGCGTAGAAGACCCAGCCCGGGGTGGCCTCCCGGCCGTCGTCGCCGCGCACCGGGGACACCCGGGCCTTGTCGATCGCCGAGGTGACCGCCGCCCGGGCGTCCGGGGCGATCGGGCAGCGGCCGGCGTTGGCGGCGCACCACCGGGTGAAGTTGTCGAAGGCCCGTTCGAAGCCCTTGGCCTGGCTCTCCGAGCCGGCGACCAGACCCTGCCTCGGGTCGATCGCGCCGTCGAGCACCATCGCCCGGACGTGCTGTGGGTAGAGCTGCGCGTAGGTGGCGCCGAGCAGGGTGCCGTAGGAGTAGCCGAGGTAGGTCAGCCTGTCGTCGCCGACGGCCGCGCGGACCGCGTCCATGTCCCGGGCGGCCTGCTCGGTGCCGTAGAGCGGCAGCTGGTCGCCGTAGCGGTCGCCGCAGCCGCGCCCGATCCGCTGGTTGAGCGCCACGAACCCGTCGAAGGACTCCTGGCTGCGCGGGTCGGGGTCGTAGCCGAAGCTCGCGTCCAGGTCGGCGTCCGGAATGCACTTCACCGGGCTGGAGCGGGACACCCCGCGAGGGTCGAAGCCGACGATGTCGAACCGGTCGGTGATCGAGGCGGGCAGGCCGCCGAACGCCGGCCCGTAGGAGAGGTAGACCGCCGTGTCCACCCCGGATCCGCCCGGCCCGCCCGGGTTGACGACCAGCGAGCCGATCCGCTCGCGCTGCTTCGTCGACCGGGCGCGCAGCAGCGCGATCTCGAAGGTCTGCCCGGCGCCCGGGCCGGTGCCGGCCGCGCCGCCCATGCCCCAGTCACGCGGCACCTTGATCCGCGCGCACTCGTAGCGCATGTTCGGCGCGCTCCGCCCGACCAACTCCTCGGCCACCTCCGGGCAGGGCCGCCAGGTCGGCGCGGCGCCCGGCGCGGCGGCCTCGCCCTCGACGTCCGTCCGGGGGGCGAACGCCGGGAGGGTGCAGCCGGCGGCGAGCAGCGCGGCGGCGGCCAGGCCGGCCAGGGTGAGCCGGAACCGGCGGATCCGGGCGGAAGTGCGGGTCACGAGCGGGCCTCCGTGATCGATTTCGACGGCCAGGCTACGCCGGGCCCGCCCCGGAGCCCACGGTCACCGTCGGGTCGCCGCGGAGCACCTGGTCCACATCGAACCGGACCGGCCGGTCGAGCTGGTCGTAGCGGCAGGAGCCGGGCTCGCGGTCGGGCCGCCACCGGACGAAACGGGCGGTGTGCCGGAACCGGTCGCCCTCCATCGCGTCGTAGCCGACCTCGACCACCAGCTCGGGGCGGAGCGGCTCCCACTCGAGGTTGCGGGTGCCGGTCCAGCGGCTGACCCCGCCGGGCAGGCGCTGGCCGCGCTCGTGGTCGCCGTGCACCCACGGGTGGTCGGCGCCGGCGTCCCGGTAGGGCTCCAGCTCCTCCAGCAGCTCGGCGCGGCGGGCCATGGTGAACGAGGCGCTCACCCCGACGTGGTGCAGGACGCCCGCGTCGTCGTAGAGCCCGAGCAGGAGCGAGCCGACCACCGGGCCCGACTTGTGCCACCGGAACCCGGCCACCACCACGTCGGCGGTGCGGGCGTGCTTGACCTTGAACATGAGCCGCTTGCCCGGCTCGTAGGGCAGGTCGGCCGGCTTGGCGATCAGGCCGTCCAGGCCGGCGCCCTCGAAGACGTCGAACCAGCGGTGGGCGGTGTCGACGTCGGTGGTGACCTGGGTGACGTGCACCGGCGGGCGGACCCCGGCCAGGGCCGCCTCCAGCCGGGCCCGCCGCTGCGGATAGGGCTGGTCGAGCAGGGTCTCGTCGTCGAGGAGGAGCAGGTCGAAGGCGACGAAGTCGGCCGGCGTGGTCTCGGCCAGCAGCTTCACCCGGGAGGCGGCCGGGTGGACGCGCTGGGCCAGCAGCTCGAAGTCGAGCCGGGGCTGCCCGCCCGGGCCGTCCCGCCGGATCACGATCAGCTCGCCGTCGACCGCGCACCGCTCGGGCAGCTGACGGCGGGCCTGCTCGACCACCTCCGGGAAGTAGCGGGTCATCGACTTGCCGCCCCGGCTGGACAGCTCGACCTCGTCGCCGTCGCGGAACACGATGCACCGGAAGCCGTCCCACTTCGGCTCGTACGTCATCCCGGACGCGGTGGGGATCCGCGGGACGCTCTTGGCCAGCATCGGCTCGACCGGTGGACTGATCGGCAGCTTCACGGCGACAAGTCAACCAGACCGCACCGACAGTCGTGAGGCAGATCACGGCCGGTCGGCGGGCGGCGTGTCTCCCCGCGCGCCCCTCATCCCCGCCCGGGCGAATCAGAAAACCGCAGCTCAGAGCTACTTTCGCGGGGTGTCGGAGTGGGTCTGCGGGTGCTGCGGTCGGTGGCGGGTGAGCGTCGAGCTGATCCGGGGCCGCCACCGCTACCGGCTCGTGCGCCGCTACCCCGCCCGCTTCGGCGGGGGCAAGGACGTGCTCGGCGAGGTCGGCTCGGTGGCGGAGCTGGAGGAGCTGCTGCGCCGGCGTACGCCCCTGGGGCTGGCCGACCTGCGCGAGGCCGCCTGACCCGGCGGCGCCCGCGCCCGGCGGTGACCGGCCGGACCGGCGGCGACCGACCGGCCGGCGGATGCCGCGGTCACGATCCGGCGGGCAGCGTCGTCACCGGTGGGCGCGGCGCGCGGGGCGCCGCCCGGGAGGGGGCGCGATGCGGTTCGAGGCCGGTACGGAGGTGGCCGCCGAACCCGGACGGGTCTGGGCGGTGCTGGTCGACGTCGAGCGGTGGCCGGAGTGGACGCCCTCGGTGCGCCGGGCCCGGCGGGGGGAGCCGGGGCCGCTCGCGGTGGGCGCCACCGCCGGGCTGGAACAGCCGAAGCTGCGGCCGGCCGTCTGGCGGGTCACCGAGCTGACCGAGGGGCGCTCCTTCGCCTGGGTCTCGCGCAGCCCCGGCGTGCGCACCCTCGCCGAGCACCGGGTGCTGCCGCTGGCCGACGGGCGCAGCCGGGTCGAGCTGGTGCTCGCGCAGTCCGGGCCGCTGGCCGGTCCGGTCGGCTGGCTCTACGGCGACCTGATCCGCCGCTACCTGCGGATGGAGGCCGACGGGCTCAGGCGTCGCTGCGAGCGGGACTGACCACGGCCTTCTCCAGCAGGGCCAGCCGGTGGCCGTTCGGGTCCGGCCGGTGCCCGACCACGCGGTAGCCGTGCCGGTGGTACAGCCGCAGGTTCTGCTCGCTGTCGGCCCCGGTGAAGAGCGCGAAGCGGCGCACGCGGGCGGCGCAGGCCGCCTCGACCGCCCGCAGCAGCCGCCCGCCGACGCCCCGGCCCTGCTGGTCGGGGGCGACGGCGAGGCGGCCGACGTGCGCGGTGTCGCCGTCGACGTGCGCCCGCACCGAGCCGACCAGCCGGTGGCCGAGCCGGGCGGTGAGCACCGTCGCCGGCCCCGCCAGCGTGGCCCGCACCTCCTCCAGGGTTTCGGTCAGTGGCGGCAGGAACGGGTCGGCGTAGCGCTGGGCCTCGACGAGGTACGCGGCGCGCTGCACCGTGAGGATCTCGCCCGCGTCCGGGACGTCGGCGGGGGCGATGCGCGGCTCGATCACGCCGACAGCCAACCACACGGCCCCGCCGCGCCGCCCGTACGCTTGCGGTGATCCGTCGAGCCCCGGGGGTGCGCGCCGTGCCGGCACTGACCTATCCGCACGTCGGCGCCACCCGCGTCGGGGACCTGCCGCCCGGCTGGCGGCACGTGCGGCACCGGGTGCGGCTGCCCGACACCTGCTTCGCCGCCGCCGGGGCGGCGGTGCTCGGCTGGCGCCTGCACCGGGCGGCCGGCATCCGGATGGACGCGGCGGCCGACCGAGCCGCGCCCGGGGTGCGGGTGGTCTCCCGGCTGGGCGTCGGCCCGCTGCGGCTGGCCGCGCCCTGCGAGGTGGTCTGGGCCGTCGACGACGACCGGCGGGCCGGCTTCGGGTACGGCACGCTGCCCGGGCACCCGGCCAGCGGCGAGGAGGCGTTCGTGGTCAGCCGCGACGCCGCCGGCCGCGTCTGGTTCGAGGTGGTCGCGTTCAGCCGCCCGGACCGCTGGATCATGCGGGTGGCCGGCCCGGCCGGCCGGGCCTTCCAGCACGCGTACGCCTGGTGGCTCGGCCGCACCCTGCGCCGCCTCTGCGCCCGGTCCTGACCGCGCCCGTCCACGGCACCGCCCCGCGGGCCAGAACGGCGGCGCGCGCGGCGGCGGCCGGTCAGAACCGGGCGAAGGAGCGGATCGGCATCCGGGGGCCGTACCTCGGGGCCTGGACGCCCCCGGCCTCCAGCAGCACGCAGACCCGGCCCCGGTGCCCCCGGAACGGCTCCAGCAGCGCCAGCATCCGGGCGTCGTCGCCACGTGGCTCGCCCGCGAGCGCCCAGGCCACCGTGTTCGGCACGTGGAAGTCGCCGACGCTGACCGCGTCCGGGTCCCCGTACGCGATCCGCACCACCTCGGCGGCGGTCCACGGCCCGATGCCGGCGATGGCGGTGAGCCGGCGGGTGGCTTCGGCGGAGTCCGCGCAGCGCTCCAACCGCTCCGCGACGGCGGCGGCGCGGCGCAGCGTGTCGGCCCGGCGCTGCTCCACCCCGAACGGGTGGAACACCCAGTACGGGGTGGCGGCCACCGCCGCCGGCTCCGGCGGCAGCAGCAGCGGCTGCATCGGCCCGGGCGCCGCCTCGCGGAAGTGCCGCACCGTCGCGGCGTACGCGCGGTACGCCTCCTTGCCGGTCACCTTCTGCTCGAGGACCGCCCGGAGCAGCCGGGGGAAGACCTGACCGGTGGCCGGCATCCGCAGCCCCCGCTGCTGGGCCGCCAGCCGCGCCACCACGGGGTGGCCGGCGGCGAGCTCCGCGAACCCGCTGAGGTCGTCGCGCAGCCCCGCGACCGCGTCCGCCCGCTCCACCACCCAGTCGGCGCCCGGGCCGTAGCCCTCGGCGAGCAGGTCGCCGCCGGCCGGCCGCAGGGCGAGGGTGGCCGGCCCGTCGGGGGTGCGGGTGGCCCACCAGAAGGTGCCCGCCGCGACGCGCGCGCAGGGGTCGTACGCGCTGAAGGTCAACGCCCGGACCGACGCGGCCAGCCGGTAGCCGGCCGGCGGGCGCAGCTCCCGGCGGGCGGAGGGTTCGGTCCCGGTCACCCGCCCATGCTGCCACGTCCCGGTACCGTGACCGGCGGCACCGCCGGGGCGCGGCGTCCCCGGTACGCCGGTCGTCCCCGCCCGGCGGGCCCCCGCGAACGGATCAACGACGCACGGAGAAGATTCCGGGCGGCGGCGGGGTCGAGTCGGTGGCGTCGGCGTCGCGGACCACCGGGGCCCCGCCGGCGAACCGGTCCAGCTCCGCGCCGGCCAGCACCCGGCCGGGGAACCAGTCCCCGGCGGCGCGCCGGGTCAGCTCCGGCACCGGCGGCTCGACGCGGCTCGCCACGAGCACCAGGTTGCCGTAGCGCCGCCCGCGCAGCACCGCCGCGTCCCCGACCAGGCAGGCCCGGGGCAGCACCGACCGGACCGTGGCGACCTGCGCCCGCGCGTGACGCAGCGGCGGGCCGTCCGCGACGTTGGCCAGGTAGCAGCCGTCGGGGCGCAGCACCCGGGCCACCTCGGCGGCGTACTCCACCGAGGTGAGGTGGGCCGGGGTGCGCGCGCCGGCGAAGACGTCGGCGACCACCACGTCGTAGCCGGCGTCCCGGCTGGCGGCGAGCACCGCGCGGGCGTCGGCCACCCGCACCTTGAGCCGGAAGTCCGCCGGCCACGGCAGGGCGCGGCGGACCAGCTCCACCAGCGCACCGTCCACCTCGACCACCCGCTGGGTGGAGCCGGGCCGGGTGGCGGCCACGTAGCGGGGCAGGGTCAGCGCCCCGCCGCCGAGGTGCAGCACCCGCAGCGGCGCACCGGCCGGGGCCACCAGGTCGATCGCGGCGGCCAGCCGCCGGACGTACTCGAACTCCAGGTGCGTGGGGTCGGCCAGGTCCACGTGCGACTGTGGCGCGCCGTCCAGCAGCAGGGTCCACGACCCCGGCCGGTCCGGATCCGGCACCAGCTCGGCCAGCCCGGTGTCCACCCCCGCGGCCACCGTCTCGGCGCCCCGCCTGCGCCCCATCAGCGGCGGGCCCGGGCGGCGGCGGTGAGCACCCGGTGCAGCAGCCGCGCGTCGCCGAGCAGCGCCCGCAGGCGGCGCTCCAGGCCCGCGATCGGGATGAGGTTCTGCGGTGCCCGCGGGTCCTTGTACGGGGTGGAGGCGAACCGGGGCAGCGTCACCAGCGACAGGTCGGCCAGCTCCACCGCCTCGTCGATGCCCAGCTCGGCGGAGCACTCCATCCGGACGATGCCCGCCCACGGCGCCCCGAGGGCCACCGGCAGCCGCAAATACCACGACCAGCCGCCCCATGCCGTGCCGAGCCGGAACACCGGGGACCGCTCGCCGGCCGCCAGCCCGGTGACCACCGCGGTCAGCCGGGCGTCCAGGTATTGGCTGTGCTGCGTCTTGATGTAGCCCAGCGTGCGCGGCAGCTGTCGCCGGTTGCGCAGCGGGCCGTCCACCACCAGCAGGTCGCCGTCGGTGCGGGCCGCCCCGGAGACCTCCACCTCCAGCGCGGTCAGCGGCCCCTGCACGGCGGCGGGGAGCTTGTTCAGCTCGCCCGTGCCGCTGACCCGGTGCACCGGGTAGCGGACGCTGCCGGCGACCACGTCCACCGCCGACGGGCTGGCGGTGAACAGGCCCCGGCCGACCTTCGCGCCGGCGAGCCGCGCCGCGCCGCGCTCCAGGTCGCACCGGACCACGCCGGCGGCGTACGAGGCGGCCAGGCCGGGAAAGGACGCGCCGTCGTCCTCCGCCGTCCACACGCTCGCGTCGATCCGGCGCACCCCGTCGACCAGCAGCACCACGTCGGGGGCGCGTACCCCGGGGCGGGGCCCGATGGCCCGCCAGTCCACCGCGGGCAGCTCGGCGTCCGCGTCGACCTGGGCGCTGCTCGGCGCGGCGGGACCGCCGCCGGACGCCTCGAACGAGGCCCCGTACGCCGGGTCCCAGGCGTCGACGAAGAACCGGGGATCGGTCACCGGGGCGAGCCTCCCGTCGTGGCCCGGGGGACGCCACGGCGGCCCCCGCTCACCGGCCGGTCCGCTCGACGCGGGCCGACCGGGCGTCCTTGCTGACCTCGTAGCGGACCGGGATGCGCTCGGCCAGCGCCGGCACGTGGGTGACCACCCCGACCATCCGGTCGCCCCGGGCGGCCAGGCTCTCCAGGGTGGCGGCCACCGTGTCCAGGGTGGCCGCGTCGAGCGTGCCGAAGCCCTCGTCGAGCACGATCGACTCCAGGCTCGCCGCGGTGGTGGACATGCCGGCGAGCTGCTCGGACAACGCCAGCGCCAGCGCCAGCGACGCCTGGAAGGTCTCGCCGCCGGACAGGGTGCGCACGCCCCGGCGCAGCCCGGCGTCGTGGTGGTCGACGACGAAGAACTCGCCCTTGTCGTGCACCAGGTCGTACTGCCCGCCGGAGAGCTCCCGCAGGATGCCCGACGCGCCGTCGACCAGCAGGTCCAACGCCTCGGCCAGCAGCCACCGCTCGAAGTTGTTGGCCCGCAGGTGCCCCGCGAGGGCCCGGGCCACCTGCGCCTCGTGCTCGTACCCGGCCCGCTGCTCGCGCAGCCCGCCGGCCTGCTCGCGGCGGCGCTCCAGCTCGCGCAGGTCGCCCTCGGCCCGCTCTAGGGCGCGGTCGGCGGCGCGTACCGGATCGTCGGTGGCCGGCAGCCCGGCGGCGGCGAAGATGCCCGCGATGCGCTCGCCGACGCCGGCCGCCAGCGCCTCGGCCTCCGCCACCGCGGCGGCCCGCCCCGCCCGCTCGGCGCGGCGGCGCTCCGCCTCCGCGCCGGCCCACCCGGTGAGGGCCGCCCACGCCGCGCCGAGGTCGTCGCGGTCGGCCGCCGGCGGCCCGAACCGGGCCAGCCCGTCGCGGGCGGCGTCGAACGCCCGCCAGGTCGCGCGCAGCCGCTCCTCGGCGGCGTCCACGGCCGCCCGGGCCCGCCGGGCCGCCTCCCGGCCGGCCCGCACCGCCGCCGCCGACTCCTCCAGCGCCCGGCGCAGCCGCGCGTGGTCGTCCAGCTCGCGGCGCAGCACCGCCGGCTCCGCCGCCCCGGCCAACTGCCCGTCCAGCTCGGCCAGCCGGGCGTCCAGCTGGTCCTGCCGGGCCCGCGCCCGCACCAGCACCCGCTCCAGCTCGCGGGCCGCGGCGTCGCGCTCCGCCACCGCCGCCTGTGCGGCCTTCGTGGCGGCCCGCGCCGCCCGGCCCGCCGCCGTGGCGGCGGCGACCGCCGAGTCCGCCGGCACCGCCGGCACCCGGGCCACCGTCTGCTCGCAGACCGGGCAGGTCGCCCCGTCGCGCAGGTGCGCCCGCAGCGCCACCGCCTGGTCGGTCGCCTTGGCCTCCTCGTGGGCCCGGAAGGCGGCCTCCAACTCGGCCTCGGCCCGCTCGGCCGCCGCCCGCGCCTGCGTCAGCGCGGTCACCGCCGCCGCGTGCTCGCCCGCCGCCGTGTCCACCGCCGCCCGGACCGTCTCCGCCTCGCCGGCCAGCTTCTCCCGGTCGGTGTACGCCCGCAGCAGCAGCCGCAGCGCGCTCTCGTCGCCGGCCGCGGCCAGCTCGCCGCGGAGCTTCTCCTCCCGCTCCTCGGCCAGCGACACCGCCGTCGCCGCCTCGTCCGCGCCCGCCCGCGCCGACGCCACCGCCCGGGCCACCTCGGCCACCCCGTCCGGCGCGCGCACGGCGGACAGCACCGCCAGGTCGGCGTCGAGCGCGGCCAGCGCCGCGCCCGCCTCGCGCGCCGCCTCCCGGGCCGCCGCCAGCTCCGGTACGGCCGCCGCCACCGCCCCGACCAGCTCCCGCATCCGGTCGACCTGCCCGGTCGCCGCCGCCAGCGCGGCGTCGTCGACGTCGGCGAGCCCGGCCAGCGCCTGGTCGACCGCCTCCAGCTTCGCCTCGGCCTGCGCGGCCCGCGCGGTCGCCTTCTTCTGCACCTCCTCGTAGACCCCGAGACCGAGCAGGTTCACCAGGATCTGCTGCCGGGTGGCCGGCTTGGCGTGCAGGAAGTCCGCGAACTGCCCCTGCGGCAGCACCACGCAGCTGGTGAACTGCTCGTACGGCAGCCCGACCGCCTCCAGCACCGCCTGCTCCATCTCGGCGGGGGTGCCGGCGACCACCTCGCCGAGGTCGTCGGGGCTCAGCCCCGTGTCGAGCTTGGTCACGTCGAAGCCGGCCGGCATGAGCTGCAACCCGGCGTTGGCCGTCTTGACGTTGCCCCGCCCGTCCCGGCGCACCACCCGGGTCGCCACATAGCGGGACCCGCCGGACTCGAAGACCAGCCGCACCCGCGCCTCGGTGGCCGACGGCGCGAGGGCGTTGGCCAGCCCCCGGGTGCCGCCCCAGCGGGGCACCGTGCCGTAGAGGGCGAAGCAGATCGCGTCCAGCACCGTCGACTTGCCCGAGCCGGTCGGCCCCACCAGGGCGAAGAAGTCGGCGTCGGTGAAGTCGATCGTCGTCTCGTCCCGGAAGACGGTGAAGCCCGCCATGTCCAGCCGCATCGGCCGCATCAGTGGCCGACCTCCTCGAACAGCTCGTCGAAGAGCTTCCGCACCCCGTCGTCGGTGTGCCCCCGGCTGTCCAGGTAGTCGGCGAAGAGCTGCCGGGGCGAGCGGCCGGCCCGCTGCGCCACCCGGGCGCCGCCGCCCGGGGCGGGCACCAGCTCGGGGTCGATGCGGATCTCCAGGGCGCGGGGCAGCAGCTCCTGCACCTCCTCGCGCAGCCCGGCGCGGGGCTGCTCCCGCACGTACACCCGCAGCCAGGCGTCCGGCACGTCCATCTCGGCGAGCTGGGCCAGGGTGCCCCGGACCGTGCGTAGCGTGGCCGCCGCGACGACCGGCACCTCGCGGACCTGCGCCGCCGTGGTCGCGGTGACCTCGACGATTGTCACCGAGGGCACGTTCTCCTGCTCGCCGAAGTCGACGGCGAGCGGGCTGCCGCTGTAGCGGATCGGGCAGGGGCCCTGGACCCGCTGCGACCGGTGCAGGTGGCCCAGCGCCACGTAGTGCGCGGTGCCCGGGAAGACGGTCGCCGGCACGGCGTAGCCGAGCACGGTGTGCGCGTCCCGCTCGCCGCCGCCGGTCGTCGCGCCGACCACGGTCAGGTGGGCGGTGACCAGGTGCACCCGGTCCGGCTCCGTGAAGCTCTCGGTCAGCCGGCCCAGCACCCGGCCCAGGTGGTCGGCGTACGTCTGGGTGGCCTCGGCGGCGGTCAGCTCGTACATCTCCACGGCCCGGATGGCGTAGCGCTGGGAGAGGAACGGCAGCGCGGCCAGCCGCCAGCGCTCGCCGCCGGCCGTGGTGCCGTCGACGACGTGCTCGTCCGGGTTCTCCCGGACGCCGCCGCGCAGCGTGATCCCGGCCGCCTCGGCCCAGGGGCGCAGCGCGTCGAGGGCCTGGCCGTTGTCGTGGTTGCCGCCGATCGCCACCACGTCGGCGCCGGTGCGGCGCAGCGCGGTCAGGGCCCGGGTGACCAGGCGGGTGGCCTCGGGCGTCGGCGCGGCGGTGTCGTAGAGGTCGCCGGCGACGATGACCAGGTCGGGCCGCTCGGCCCGGGCGACGTCGATCACCCCGGCGAGGACCTGCTTGTGCTCCTCGGCCCGCGACTGGCCCTTGAGGACCTTGCCGACGTGCCAGTCGGAGGTGTGCAGGATCTTCACGGGTTCTCCCCCTAGAACGGGATGTCGTCGTCGCTGGCGCCGCCGCCGGAGCCCACCACCGCGAACGGGTCGACGGACTGGGTGATCGACCGGAGCGTCTCCGACGGCGCCCGGCCGGCCTCGGAGACCCGGGTGGCCCAGGCCGGGAACGGGAACTCCAGGCAGAGTGGCACCGGGATGTCGGGCTGGTTGACGAACATCGTGCCGGGCTTGGCCAGCAGCGCGCGCTGCCGCTGGGCGGGCGGCAGGAAGCCGTATTCCGGGCGGGACGCCTCGGCCGGGTCGAGCCGGCCGACCACCCGGATCGCCGAGTTGGTGACGATCCGCCGCTCCACCTCGCTCGCCGTCTGCTGGGCGCCGACCAGGATCACCCCGAGCGAGCGGCCCCGCTCGGCGATGTCGAGCAGCACCTCCTTGATGGGGGAGGAGCCCTCGCGGGGGGCGTACTTGTTGAGCTCGTCGAGCACCACGAAGAGCAGCGGCTTGGCGGTGCCGGCCTTCTCCTTGCGCTCGAACTCGCTCTTGAGCGTCACGCCGACCACGAACCGCTGCGCGCGGTCCGGCAGGTTGTGCAGGTCGACCACGGTGACCTGGGCGCTCTCGGCGGTGTTGATCGAGTGCGGGCGGCGGGTGGCCAGGTCGCCCCGGATCAGCCGGGACAGGTCCTTCTTGCTGCCGATCAGCCGGCGGGCGAACGCGTTGACCGTGCCCAGCCCGACCGCGCTGCCGGCCCAGTCGGAGCGGGTCTCGTCGTCGTTGAGCTGCTCGACGACGTGGTCGACCAGGTCGGCGTACGAGCCGAGCCGCACCCCGTCGATGCTCACCCCGCCGTCGGCGGGCTGGGCGTGCCGGGCCAGGTGGGCGGCGACCGAGTGCACGACCATCGTGTACTGCTGGCGCTCGTCGTCGGCGTCGGCGAAGACGTAGGGCAGCAGGCGGTCGGCGCAGAACTCGGCGAGCGTCCAGTAGAAGCTGTCCACCCCGGTGAGCCGGCTGCTCACGTCGGGCGTGCCGGAGGAGTCGCCGGCCCTGGGCGGGGCGTAGACCCGCACGTCGGGGAACGCGCCGGCGGTCAGGCCGAGCTTCGCGTACGCGGCGCGGGTGGCGTCGTCGAGCCGGGTGTTGGGGTGGTCGAGGAAGAGCAGGTCCTCGCCCTTGACGTTGAAGATGAGCGCCTTGGCGTTGACGGCGTCGCCGCCGAGCACGCCGGAGCGGAAGACCGAGTAGAGCAGGAAGGTGGCGAAGCTCGTCTTCGTGGCGACGCCGGAGATGCCGGAGATCGACACGTGCGCGCCCCGGCTGCCGTCGAGGAAGTCGGCGTTGAGGTAGACCGGCACCCCGTCGCGGCCCATCCCCATCGGGATCCGCCGCTCCATCCGGTCGAAGTGCAGCGCCCGCGCCCGGGCGTCGCCCTCGGCGCGGTGCACCACGGCGCCGGGCGACGGCGGCACGTAGAGCTCCGGGTCGACGCGGGTGGTGGTGATCTCGGCGGCCTCCTGCACCTGCGCCGGCAGCGTGCCGTCGGCGATGGCGAAGACGTCGGAGTCGAACTGGGCGCCCTCGTGCCGGGCGCGCACCTGGGTGACCACCCCGGCGATCGTCACCGGCTCGCGGTCGGGCAGCTCCCGGCGGGTCACCACGACGTCGTCGAGCTGGAGGTAGCTGCCGGGGGAGACCGCCGTCCAGAACTGCAGGGGGGTGGCGTCGGCCGTGCCCAGCACCCGGCCGACCTCCTCGCCCGGGCCGTCGAACCCGTCGTCAGTCATCGGGCAACTCCGGTCGGCTGGTCGTCGCGGTCGGGGCACACGTGGTGCATCCTGCCGCAGGAGTACGACAGGTTGCCACGCGACGCGGCGGACGCCACGCACCCGGCCCGCCACCCCGTCGCAGGGTGCGTGCCCGACCACGCTCAGTCGCGGGCGTAGCGGAGCATGAGGACGCCGTCGGCGGCGGCCAGCACGTGCCGCAGCGGCAGGTGGCGCACCTCGCTGGCGTGCCCGGCGGTGATCCGCCCCGGGCCCGCTCCGGCGAGCAGCGGGGCGACGGTGAGGCAGACCTCGTCCACCATGTCGGCGGCGGTGAGCGCGCCGAACAGCCGCGGCCCGCCCTCGCAGAGCAGCTGGTCGAAGCCGCGGCGGCGCAGCTCGGCCAGGCCCGCGGCGAGGTCCACCCGGTCGTCGCCGCAGCGCACCACGTCGGCGACGTCGGTGAGGCCGGGCGGCGCCGCCGCGTCGGACCGGGTGAGCACGACGGGCCGCGTCGGCGCGTCGGCGAACGCGGCCTGCGCCGGGTCGAGGTCGAGCGAGCCGGAGACGACGACCAGGGTCGGGTACTCGGGCAGCCCGTGCTCCCGGCGCCACGCCCGGCGCCGCTCGTCGAGCCGGACCGCGCGGTAGCCCTCGTGCCGCAGGGTGCCGGCGGCCACGACGAGGGCGTCGCAGAGCATCCGCAGCAGGCCGAAGACGCGTTTGTCCGGCTCGCCGGAGAGCCCGGCGGAGTAACCGTCGACGGCCACCGCGCCGTCGACGCTCGTCACGAAGTTCACCCGCAGGTGGGGGCGGTCCGGGCGCCCGTAGCGGGCCGTGAGCGCGGCGTCGTCCAGCGGCTGCGCCGACGGGTCGGGCCAGAGCGCCGAAATCGGGATTCCGACGCTCATTCGCCGGCCGGACCGGTGACCGGAGGGGTGGGTCGGGGGGTACGGTGCTGGCAGTCGCACCAGTTCCGCCCCGGACAGTCGTCGTGCCGCCTCGCCCGGCACGCTCGGCAGATCATGCTCGCAGCCTATGCCGAGGAAGGATGGGACAACATGCCGCGTCAGATCTTCCAGCTGAAGATTTCCCTGGCCGGGGTCCGGCCGTCCGTCTGGCGCCGGGTGCTCGTCCCGGGCGGCTACACGCTGGACCGGGTGCACCGGGTGGTGCAGCACGGCATGGGCTGGCGGGACTGCCACCTGCACTCGTTCGAGATCGAGGGCCGGCAGTACGGCGAGCCCGACGCCGACGGCGAGCTGGCCCTGCGCGACGAGCTGGACGTCCGGCTCGACGCGGTGGTCGGCAAGGGCAGCCGGTTCCACTACACCTACGACTTCGGCGACTGGTGGGAGCACGACCTGGTGGTGGAGGACGCCTTCACCGCCGACCCCGACGAGCGCTACCCGTCCTGTCTGGACGGGGAGCGGGCGTGCCCGCCGGAGGACGTGGGCGGGCCGGTCGGCTACCAGGCCCTGCTGGCCGCCTTGGCCGACCCGGGCCACCCCGAGCACCGGTCGATGCGGGACTGGGTGGGCGAGAGCTTCGACCCGGCCGCCTTCGACGCCGGCCGCGTCGCCACCCTGCTGCGCCGCTTCTGCTGAACGCCCCGCCGCCGGCCGGCTCCGAGTCGCGGGGCGACGGCCGCGGTAACGATCTGGGAACGCTCCCATTCGTTCGTTGACACCCCCGACGGCCCCCGACATGCTCGTGGCAGCGCCGCAGGCCCCCGGGTTCCCGTCGTCCTCCCGCGACACCGCGCGGGATCATGGAAGGTGCCGTCACGTCGTGAGCAACCCCGCCACCCCGCCCGCCGTCGGCGTCCTCGCCGACCGCCCGCCGTTGACCTTCCCGCCCGGCTTCCTCTGGGGCGCGGCGACCGCCGCGTACCAGATCGAGGGCGCGGCGGCCGAGGGCGGCCGGACCCCGTCGATCTGGGACACCTTCAGCCACACCCCCGGCCGGGTGGTCGCCGGGCACACCGGCGACGTGGCCTGCGACCACTACCACCGACTGGGGCCGGACGTCGCGCTGATGGCCGAGCTGGGGCTGAGGTCGTACCGGTTCTCGGTCTCCTGGCCCCGGGTGCAGCCGGGCGGCTCCGGCCCGGCCAACGAGGAGGGGCTGGACTTCTACCGGCGGCTCGTCGACGAGCTGCTGGCGCACGGGATCGAGCCCTGGCTCACCCTCTACCACTGGGACCTGCCGCAGCCGTTGGAGGACGCGGGCGGCTGGCCGGCCCGGGACACGGCCGCGCGGTTCGCCGACTACGCCACGCTGGTCGCCGACGCGCTCGGCGACCGGGTGCGCTACTGGACCACGCTGAACGAGCCGTGGTGCTCGGCGTTCCTCGGCTACGGCTCCGGGGTGCACGCGCCGGGCCGCTCCGACGGGGCGGACGCCGTCCGGGCCGGGCACCACCTGATGCTCGGCCACGGCCTCGCCGTGCGGGCGCTGCGCGCGGCCCGGCCGGCCGCCGAGGTCGGGGTGACGGTCAACCTCTACCCGGTCACCCCGGCCAGCGACGCGCCCGCCGACGTCGACGCCGCGCGGCGCATCGACGGGCTGGCCAACCGGTTCTTCCTCGACCCGCTGCTGCGCGGGTCGTACCCGGCGGACCTGACGGCCGACCTCGCCCGGGTCACCGACTTCCGGCACGTGCGCGAGGGCGACCTGGCGACCATCGCCACCCCGCTGGACCTGGTCGGCGTCAACTACTACAGCCGCCACGTCGTCGCCGCCCCGGTGGCGGGCGCCGAGCCGGAGCCGTACTGGCGGGCGCCGTCCTGCTGGCCGGGCAGCGAGGACGTCCGCTTCGTCACCCGGGGCGTCCCGGTCACCGACATGGACTGGGAGATCGACGCCCCGGGCCTGGTGGAGACGCTGCGCCGGGTTCACGAGGAGTACACGGACCTGCCGCTCTACGTCACCGAGAACGGCTCCGCCTTCGTCGACGCGGTGGTCGACGGGCGGGTCGACGACGTCGACCGGGTGGCGTACTTCGACGCCCACCTGCGCGCCGCGCACGAGGCGATCGAGGCCGGCGTTCCCCTGCGCGGCTACTTCGCCTGGTCGCTGATGGATAATTTCGAGTGGGCCTGGGGCTACACCAAGCGGTTCGGGATGGTCTACGTCGACTACGACAGCCAGGCCCGGATCCCCAAGTCCAGCGCCAGGTGGTACGCCGAGGTGATCCGACGCAACGGTCTGGCCGCACAATAGGCGAGGCGCAGCCAGCAACGGGCGGCCCGGCAACCACCCGCCCGGGGCCGGGGCCGGCCCGCCGTCGGAGGAGCAGACGATGACAACGCAGCGCACCCGGTCGCTCGGGCGCCCGACCCTCGACGCCGTCGCCGCCCGCGCCGGCGTCGGCCGCGGGACGGTCTCCCGGGTGGTCAACGGCTCACCGCAGGTGAGCCCCGAGGCGCGCGCCGCGGTGCAGCAGGCCATCGCCGAGCTGGGGTACGTGCCGAACCGGGCCGCCCGCGCCCTGGTCACCCAGCGCACCGACTCCATCGCCCTGGTCGTCTCCGAGTCCGGCGACCGGGTCTTCACCGAGCCGTTCTTCGCCGGCATCGTCCGGGGCGTCAGCTCGGGGCTGCTGGAGACCCCGTTGCAGCTCTGGCTCGCCATGGTGCAGTCGCCGATCGAGCGGGAGCGGGTCGAGCACCACCTGACCAACCAGCACGTCGACGGGGTCCTGCTGCTGTCGCTGCACGACTCCGACCCGCTGCCCACCCTGCTGGAGGAGCGCGGCCTGCCCACCGTGCTGGGCGGGCGGCCGGCCCGGATGCTCCGTCCCGGCGCGCAGCCCGCGTACTACGTCGACGTGGACAACGTCGGCGGCGCCCGCCAGGCGGTGGAACACCTGGCCGGCCGGGGGCGGCGGCGCATCGCCACCATCGCCGGCCCGCAGGACATGGGCGCCGGCCTGGGCCGCCTGACCGGCTACAAGGAGGCGGTCCAGGCCGCCGGGGGCGGGGTCGACCCCGACCTGATCGCGTACGGGGACTTCAGCGAGGACAGCGGGGCGGCCGGGATGCGCCGGTTGCTGGAGGTCCGCCCCGACCTCGACGCCGTCTTCGTCGCCTCCGACCTGATGGCGTTCGGCGCGCTGCGGGCGCTGCGCGAGGCGGGCCGGCGGGTGCCGGAGGACGTGGCGGTGGTCGGCTTCGACGACGCCCCGATCGCCCGGCAGTCCGACCCGCCGCTGACCACGGTCTTCCAGCCGGTGGAGGAGATGGGCCGCCAGATGGCCCGCCTGCTGGTCTCCCGCATCCGCGGCGAGATCCTCCCGTCCCCCCACCTCCTCCTGACCACCACCCTCATCCACCGCGCCACCTCCTGACCCCCGGCCCCCACCCCCCGGGGGCCCGCGCCGTTGATCATGAAGTTGTTGGCGATGACATCGGCGTGTCGCGGCAACAACTTCATGATCAACGAGGTGAGCGGGGGTGGGGAGCGCGGTGGGTGGGTGGGGTCAGGGCCGGGCAGGGGGGTAGCGGCGGAGTTCGCGCTTGGCGAGGCTGGCACGGTGCACCTCGTCCGGGCCGTCGGCCAGGCGCAGGGTGCGGGCCTGGGCCCAGAGGGCGGCCAGCGGGGTGTCCTGACTGACGCCGGCGCCGCCGTACGCCTGGATGGCCTTGTCGATCACCCACTCGGCCATCGCCGGCGTGGCGATCTTGATGGCCTGGATCTCGGTGTGCGCGCCCTTGTTGCCCACGGTGTCCATTAGCCAGGCGGTCTTGAGCACCAGCAGGCGGGCCTGCTCGATGCGCACCCGCGACTCGGCGATCCACTCGCGCACCACGCCCTGCTCGGCCAGCGGCCGGCCGAACGCCACCCGTTCGGTCACCCGCCGGCAGAGCAGTTCCAGGGCCCGCTCCGCCATGCCGACCAGCCGCATGCAGTGGTGGATCCGGCCGGGGCCGAGCCGGGCCTGGGCGATCGCGAAGCCGGAACCCTCCGCCCCGACCAGGTTCTCCGCCGGCACCCGGACGTCGGTGAAGTCGATCTCGGCGTGCCCGCCGTGCGGGGCGTCGCTGTAGCCGAACACGGTCATGCCCCGGCGCACCGTGACGCCGGGGGTGTCCCGCGGCACCAGGATCATGCTCTGCTGGCGGTGCCGGTCGGCCCCCGGGTCGGTCTTGCCCATCACGACGAAGATCTCGCAGGCCGGGTCCATCGCCCCCGACGACCACCACTTGCGCCCGTTGACCACGTAGTGGTCGCCGTCCCGGATGATCCGGGTGGCGATGTTGGTCGCGTCCGAGGAGGCGACCTCCGGCTCGGTCATGCAGAACGCCGAACGGATCTCGCCCTCCAGCAGCGGCCGCAGCCAGCGCTCCTGCTGCTCCGGCGAGCCGAACTCGGCGAGCAGTTCCATGTTGCCCGTGTCCGGCGCGGCGCAGTTGACCGCCTCCGGCGCGAGGTGCGGGCTGCGCCCGGTCAGCTCGGCCAGCGGGGCGTACTGGAGGTTGGTCAGCCCGGCGCCGTGGCGCGGGTCGGGGAGGAAGAGGTTCCACAGGCCGCGCCTGCGCGCCTCGGCCTTCAGCTCCGCCAGCACCGGCGGCCGCGCCCACGGGTCGCCCGCGGCGGCGACCTGCGCGGCGTGCACCGGCTCGGCGGGATGGACGTGCTGCTCCAGGAAGTCGGTCAGCTCGGCCCGCAGCGCTTCCGTGCGGGCGTCGTACGCGAAGTCCATCACCGCTCCCCGGCGGCGGTCAGCCCGTGCTCGACCAGCGGTGCCACCATGTCGCCGATCCGGTCGAAGCCTTCGCCGAGCGTCTGCCCGAGCGTGTGCCGGTAGTGGATGCCCTCGCAGATCACCGCGAGCTTGAAGCAGCCGAGCGCGACGTGCCAGTGCAGCGGCCCGACGTCGACGTCGCCGCGCCCGGCGTACCGCTCGATCAGCTCCGACCCGGTGGGGAAGCCGGCGCGCGGGCCGAGCCCGTCGGCGACCGGGTTGCCGGCGGCCGCGTCGCTGCCGCCGAGCACGTCCCAGTAGGTCAGCAGCAGCCCGAGGTCGGCCAGCGGGTCGCCGAGGGTGGCCATCTCCCAGTCGAGCACCGCCCGGACGGCCACCGGGTCGACGGTGGCGAGGAGGTTGTCCAGCCGGTAGTCGCCGTGCACGATCCGGCCCGCGTTGGCGCCCTCCGGCGCGGTGGCGGCGAGCCGGTCGCGCAGCTCCTCGATGCCGGGCAGCGGCCGGCTGCGGGAGCGGTCGAGCTGGCCGGACCAGCGGCGGACCTGCCGGGCGAGGTAGCCCTCCGGCCGGCCGAAGTCGCCCAGCCCCACCGACGCCGGCTCGACGGCGTGCAGGGCGGCGAGGGTGTCCATCATCGCCATCGCCAGCTCCCGCCGCTGGCCGGCGGTGAGCGGGTCGGTCTGGGCGCGGGTGCGGTACACCTCGCCGCGTACCCGCTCCATCAGGTAGAACGGCGCGCCGATCACCTCGGGGTCCTCGCACAGCAGCAGCGCCCGCGGCACCGGTACGTCGGTCGGCGCCAGCGCGGAGATCACCCGGTGCTCGCGCGCCATGTCGTGCGCGGTGGCCAGCACGTGCCCGAGCGGCGGGCGGCGCAGCACGACCTCCTGCCCGCCGGCGTGCAGCAGGTAGGTCAGGTTGGACTTGCCGCCGGCGATCAGCCGGGCCCGCAACGGACCGCCGGCCAGCTCGGGCCGGTGCTGCGCCAGGTAGCCGGCGAGCCGGTCGAGATCCAACCCGCGGGGCGAGGTGGCGGGGGCGGGGCTGTCTCCCGGCCCGTACGCGTCGACGGCCGGCTCGGTCATCCGACTAGTTGATGGCAGCTCCGTCGGGTTGTCAAGGTCGGATTTGACCCTCGGGACATGCCGCTGCAACAGGGGCGAAACGGCCACGGGTCAGGCTGGTGCCCAGCCTGCCGGCCAGCGGTGCCGGCCCGCCGAGCGGAGGGTTCAGACATGTTGCTGCGAGTTCGGGTCACCCTGCCGGACCGTCCGGGCACGCTCGGTCAGGTGGCGCGCACGATGGGCGTGTGCGGCGCGGACATCGTCCAGGTGGTCGTCCTGGAGCGGCTCGGCGGTCGGGCGGTGGACGACTTCACCGTGGTCTGGCCGGGCGCGGCGCGGGTGGAGCGGCTGCTGGCCGGCCTGGCCGCGATCCCCGGGGTCCGGGTGGACGGGGTGTGGCGGGCGATCGGCGCGCCCACCACCACGGGGCAGGACGCCGAACTGCTGGCCCAGGTCGCGGCGAACCCCGCCGAGGGGGTGGCCACCCTGGTCGACGCCGTGCCCGGGCTGCTCGCCGCCGACTGGGCCGTGGCCGCGGTGGTGCCCGTGGACTGGGCCGCGCGGACCGGCACCACGGGGGAGGCGACCGTCGGCTACGCGAGCTGGCGCGCACCCGTACCGGCGCGGCTGCCCGAGGTGACCCCGCTGCGAGCCCGGGCGATGACCGCGCCCGACGGTGGACACTTCGCGGTCGCGCCGTTCGGCCGGGCCGGCCTGGTGCTGGTGGTGGCCCGCGAGCGCACCGGGACGCCGGCCGCGGCGGCGTTCCACGCCACCGAGGTGGACCGGCTGGCGCAGCTCGTCCGGGCCGGCGCGGTGATCCTCGGCGACCGGCTCGACCTGGTCGGGACTCCGCCGGCGGCGGCGAACCCCTGAGCCCGGCCCGCCCGGCGGTCACTGTGGCGCAGGTCGCGGCGGCCGATCCGGGCCGTCACCCCGGGGCAACCGGCCCGCAACAGCCGGCGGCGAGGGTCGTACGGGGAAGGGAGGCAACCATGACGTTGTGGCGGATCCGGGCGACCGTGGACGACCGGCCGGGCTACCTGTCCGTGCTCACGGCCAGCCTGGCGTTGCGCGGGGTCAACATCCTCGCCGTGCAGGTGCACACCACCGAGCGGGGCGCGGTCGACGACTTCCTGGTCGACGCGCCGGACGCGCTCGACGAGGCCGACCTCGTCGCCGCCGTGGAGCGGGGGCGGGGCCGGGACTGCTGGGTCGCGCGCAGCGAGGCGCGCGGGCTGGCCGACCAGCCCACCCGGGTGCTCGGCCTGGCCAACCGCCTCGTGCGGGACCCGGACGCGGCCGGGGAGGCGCTGCGTGCCCTGCTCGGCGCGGACACGGTCACCTGGCGGCCCGCGCCGGCCGGCGCCGGTGCCGGGATCACCGGCACCACCATGCTGCTGGCCGACCCGGGCGGCGGCGCGTTCACCCTGCGCCGCGTCGCCCCGGACTTCACCCCGGCCGAGTACGCCCGGGCGCAGGCCCTGCTGGAGCTGTCGGCCACGGCCGCACGTCGGGCCGCCGAGCAGGTCACCCTGGTCCTGCCCGACGGGACCGAGGCGGCCGTACGCCCGGCGGGTGCCGACGACCTGGCGGGCGTGGTCGAGCTGCACGAGGCGTGCTCGGCGCGCGGCCGGTACCGCCGCTACCTGGGCGGCGCGGCGGCGCCCTCGCCGGCCCGGCTGCGCCGGCTGCTGGAGCCGGCCCGGGGCCTGACCCTGCTCGCCACGGCCGGCGGTGACGCCGGGGCGGCGGAGACGGTGCTGGCGATGGCGAACCTGCTCGCCGAGGGTGACGAGGCGGAGGTGGCGCTGCTGGTCCGCGACGACTGGCAGCGGCGGGGTCTCGGCTCGGCCCTGCTGCGCCGGCTGGTCCGGCACGCCGACCAGGCCGGGTACGCGGCCCTGGTGCTGCACGTCCACGCGGAGAACGCCCCGATGCTGCGCACCGTGCGGCGGCTCGGCCGGCCCACCCCGACCGAGCGGGACGGCGGCCTGGTGACCGTGACCGTCCCGCTCGCCGCCGGCGCCCCCGTGCAGGGACGGGCACCGTGTTGACGCCTCCGCTGCGGGAAGCCCCCTGCCAGGCGTCGACAGGGGGCCCTTCCCTACACCTCAGGTCGTCGGGTAGCTGCTGTAGTCGGGGAAGTTGCCGTAGAGGCGGCCGTCGCCGCCCTGGGTGACCGCCTGCACCAGCAGGTCGCCGCCCACGAAGGCGCCCTTCCAGGACGCGCCCCGGCCGCCGAACGGCTCCTCCCGGTCGCCCCGGGAACGCGGCTTGTTGATGCCCACCTTGAACGCCTGGAGGTCCACCGCCAGCTTCCCGGCCAGCTCCTCGTCGTCGCAGGCCAGCGAGGCGACCAGCGCGCCGTTGGAGGCGTTCATCGCGGCCAGCAGCTCGTCGGTGGTGTCCACCACCACGATGGTGTCGACCGGGCCGAACGGCTCGGCGTGCATCAGCCGGGACCGGCCGGGCGGGGCCAGCAGCACCGACGGCGCCACGTACGCGGACGTGTCCTGCCCGTCCAGGAACGGCGCGCCGGCGAGCTTGCCCCGGTGCAGCGGCACCGCGCCGCCGCGTACCGCCTCGTCGACCTTGCGGCGCAGCTCGTCGGCCTTGGCGGCGCTGATCAGCGGGCCGAAGTCCAGCTCGGGCAGCGGGTCCCCGGCGGTCCAGTCGTCGCCGACGGCGAGCGGGTGTCCGAACCGGACCGAGCGCACCACCGGCAGGTACATGTCGAGGAACTCGTCGACGAGGTCCCGCTGGACCACGAAGCGCGGGTACGCGGTGCACCGCTGCTTGCCGTACTCGAAGCCCTTCTTGAGGTGCCCGGCGAGCAGGTCCCACTGCGAGAAGTCCCAGATGCCCCAGGCGTTGAGGCCCTCCTGCTCGATGAAGTGCCGCTTGTCGGAGTCGAGCAGCGCGGCGGCCACCTTGCCGCCGTTGGAGCGGCCACCGACGAACGCCACCGCGCCGACCTCCGGGGCCCGGACGAGCACCTCGGAGAGTTCCTCGCCGCCGCCGGAGACCAGCGTGGCGGGCAGCCCGGCCCGGCGCATCAGGGCGTGCGCGACGGTGAGGCAGACCGCGCCGCCCTGCGACGGGGTCTTGGCGATCACCGCGTTGCCGGCGAGCAACTGCACCAGCTCCGCGTGCACGAGCACGCTCATCGGGTAGTTCCACGACGCGATGTTGCTGACCGGTCCGGGCAGCGGCTCCCGGCCGTCGGCGAGCATCCGGTCGATCTCGCCGACGTACCAGCGGACGCCGTCCAGCGCCCGGTCCACGTCGGCGCAGGCCAGCCGCCACGGCTTGCCGATCTCCCAGACCAGCAGCAGGGCGAGCAGGTCGCGGTGGGCGGTGAGGGCGTCCAGCGCGTCGGTGACCCGGGCCTTGCGCTCGGCGAGCGGGGTGTCGGCCCAGGCGCGGTGCGCGGCGGCGGCGTGCGCGACCGCGGCGCGGGCGGTCTCCGCGTCGAGGCGGGGCAGGTTGACCAGCACGGTGTTGTCGACCGGGGTGCGGACCGGGCTGGGCGTGCCCACCGCGTGCCAGTCGCCGCGCACGAGGTTGTGCAGCGTGGTGACGCCGTCGACCGGGGCGCCGAACGCCTCCGGTGCGGCGGCGACCGCGCGGGCGAGGGTGTCGGACCAGGCGGTGCCGTCGGCAAGTCGTAGAGCCATCGCGATCTCCTCAGGGTGTGGCCGGGGGAGCGGCGGCGTCGATGGCACCGCTGGTGTCGCGTACTGTCGCGCGCCGGAAAGCGGCGCGGCAACCGTACGTTCGTATGCCGGAACGCCCGGCCCGCGCCCGGCCGGCCGTGGCGCGACCTCCCGTCCGCCGACCACGTCCCTGAGCAGGGCGTACGCGGACAAGGAATCCATAAACGTAGATGATGTGATGAACGTCCGGGCGGCGCCCACCGGGCCTGCCGTCAGTGCTCGTCGGAGCCGGCCGGCGCCAGGCCGGGCGCGAGCGGTTCCGGCGGCTCGACGCGCCGGCCGTCGAGCCGGAAGTGGCGCCGGCCGACGGGCGCAACGGCGGCTGGCCGGACCGAAACGGCGACCGGCCGCCGGACGAGGTGTCCGGCGGCCGGTCGGGTGCTGGGTGGGATCAGCTGGTGAAGGTGATGTTGTCGCGCCGGCGGCGCAGCATCAGCAGCGCGCCGCCGCCGATCAGGACGAGGCCGCCCAGCGCGATGCTGGTCGTCGCCACGCCGGTCAGCGGCAGGCCGCCCTCGTTCTCGTCGTCGTTGCCGCCACCGCTGCCGCCGGTGCTCTCCGACGGCGTGACGGAGCCCGACGGGGAGACCGACTCCGACGGCGAGACGGACCCGCTCGGGGAGGTGGACTCCGACGGGGACACCGACGTCGAGGGCGACACCGAGGTGGACGGCGACGGGGAGGTCGGCACCGACGGGCTGGGGGACGGCGACTGCGTCGGGGCGGTGCCGGCGCAGGTGTGGCTCAGGTTGAACCGGTCGGCCTCGCCGCTGATCGTGGCGGTGCCGTCGACCAGGGTCCATCCGGCCGGCGTGAACACGTAGGCGTGGATGACCCGGCCGCCAGCGGAGTAGAAGTAGTCGGGGTAGGCATCGGAGGCGTCCGGCACCTTCACGGTCACCGGGCCGGTGCCGTTGTCGAAGGTCAGGGTGATGCTCTCGAAGCTCCCGGACTTCCCGCCGCCGGGAAGCACGAAGTGCCACCCGTCCTGGCCGGCCGCGAGGTCGTCGAAGCGCTCGTCGTCGCACTCCTGCTGGAAGGCGGCCGCCGTCGAGCCCTGGTGGGCCGGGTGGAGCGGGGCCGTGCTGCTGGCCCAGGCGGGGGTGGCGAGCGCGAGACAGGCCGTGGTGGCGACGGTGGAAACGGCAGCGCGCACCACGCGCCGACGGTGTGCCATGAGGACTCCTCTGGAGTTGATCGAGGGGACAGCACATGATCGCACAACGCGTGACGGTCGTGGACATCGGTCGATCGGCCTGAGCAGCGGCGACGTGGCAAGATAGAGCGGCTCGGCGTTCGAATTCCTCACTCTTCGCAGGCGTGTCGACGTAACGCGATCGGCCCCGCCGACGCTCCCTCCCGGCGCCCGCACCGGGACCGGTACCTCCTGGCCGCCCGTCACGGCACCCACACCACCCCGAGCCCCGGCCCGCCGAGGCTCTCACACGACCCCACACCGCCCCGGACCCGAGCCCGCCGGCACCCCGCCGTCCCCTGACGCTCGCCGGTTCACGCGGATCTTGGACAGTACCCGTTCGCGAAGTGCGGGAACTGTCCAAGATTTACTTCGTGGGTCGCCAGCCGGCGGCGACGAGGGCACGGCGGACGGACTCGGCGACCTCGTCGGGGCGGGCGCGGACCAGCCACGCCGGGAAGCGGAGAATGCGGTCCCCGGAGGTCCAGACGTGGTTCTGGCGCTTCATGTCGGCTGCCCAGTGCCGGACGTCCATGTGGTGCGCCCCGTCGATCTCCACGTGCAGCCCCCACTCCCGCCAGTACGCGTCGAGCCACCGGGTGCGCCCGGAGGCGTCGGCGCGCCGCTGCTGGAGACCGGGCGCGGGCAGGCCGTGGCGGCGGCAGAGCCGGACGAAGTCGAGCTCCGAGAGCGCCTCCGCGCCGCCGGAGATGTCGGCCACGGTCTGCCGGATCAAAGCCCGCCGACGGGCTCGGGGCAGCGCCTCCACCACGGCCGACAATTCCTCCGGCGTGACCCGTCGCTGCTGACGGCCCGCCGCCAGCGTCGCCTGCGCCTGATCGACCGTACGGGCCCAGCCGGCCGCGTCCACCAGTGCCCGGGCGGTGCAGGTACGCGGCGGACGGGCGCGCTGGAGATGCGCCGCCGGCAGCACCGACGTGCGGTGCACGACGACCGCCGGCATGTCGATCGGCAGCCGGCCCAGCACGGTGCGGCCCGCCCGCCGGTGCGCCGGCACGAGCACGTGCAGAGGATCAGGCCGCAGCCCGCGTACGCCCGCCTCGGCGGCAGCCGTCGCGCCGGCCAGCACGGCCCCGGGACCCGTGGCGAGCACGGCCACCCACAACTGCTGGTCCCGGGTCAGCCGGCCGTTGCCGGTGAGCAGGACGCCCCGGCAGATCGAGCGCCAGCGCCCGGAGCGGACGTGTCCGCGTACGGTGCCCTCGGTCAGCAGCCGGGTCGCCTGGGCGGTGGTGACGACGCCGGCCTGGTCGAACGCCAGCCAGTCGAGCGCGTCGGCCTCGTCGGCGGGAAGGATGGGCCACATCCGTCCCACCATCGCCGCCCGTCCGGCCCCGCGCCGCCGGATCCCCGACCGCCCGGCCCGCGGATCTTGGACAGCTTCCGTTTCCCGAGGACGGTAACTGTCCAGGATTCGGGGCATCCCCTCCACGTGGAACTGCTGACGGTGGGGCACGGGGCGGCGGACCGGACCCGGCTGGGCGAACTGCTCGCCGGCGCCGGGATCGCCCTCGTCGTGGACGTGCGGCGGTTCCCCGCGAGCCGCACCAACCCCGACGTCCGGAGGGAGGAGTTGGCGCGCTGGCTACCGGCGGCCGGGATCGACTACCGCTGGGAGCAGCGCCTCGGCGGGCGGCGGCACACCCCGGCCGGCGCTGCCGAGCCGGACAGCTGGTGGACCGTCGCCGCCTTCCGGGCGTACGCGGCGTACACCCGTACCGCCGACTTCCGGGCGGCGCTGGACGCGGTGCTCGCCGACGCGGCGGCCCGGACCACGGCGGTGATGTGCAGCGAGAGCGTCTGGTGGCGCTGCCACCGGCGGCTGATCGCCGACGTGGCCGCGCTGGGGCGCGGCGTGCCGGCGGTCCACCTGATGCCCGACGGCCGGCTCGCCCCGCACCGGCCCGCCGCCGGCGCCCGCCGGATCGACGGCGGCGACCTCGTCTGGGACGGCTGAGAAAATGTCCCACCGGACCCACCCTTCGGGGCGTCGCCGGGCGTGGTCCCGGTCGGGAGGTGGGGTGTGGACCCTGAGGAGTCGTTCCGCGCGTACGTGTCGGGGCGCATCGCGGCGCTGTCCCGCGCGGCGCACCATGTACAGCGCGTCCAGGTGCTGCTCGACCCGCCCGACGGCGTGCGGGCGATGGACGTGGCGCGCCACCTGATGGAGGCAGGCCGGTTCGGTGCCACGGCCCCCGACCCGCGTCCGTTCCCGGCCCGGCCGCTCGTCCTGCTGCCGGCCGTGCCGGTGCTGCTGGTGGTCGGCGGGGTCGCCGGGGCGGTGCGGTGGTGGCGCCGGCGCCGGGCGGTCAGTCGGTGAGCTCGTCGGCGAGCAGGTCCATCAGCAGCCCGTCGTGCCAGCGGCCGTCCTCGCCGCGCTCGTAGCGGCGCAGCACGCCCACGGGACGGAAGCCGACCCTGGCGTAGCTGCGCACGGCCGGGGTGTTCGCCGCCGCCGGGTCGATGGTGAACCGGTGGTGCCCGTGCGCCTCGACCAGGTGCCGGACCAGGGTGCGGATCGCGTCCGGCCCGAGCCCCCGGCCGTGCACCGACGGGTCGAGGAAGACGTCCAGGCTGGCGTGCCGGTAGTCGGGGTCGTCCTCGGCGTACCACTGGATGGCGCCGACCACCCGGCCGTCGTGCTCGATCGCGTACACCGACAGGTCATCGTCGGCCAGGTCGGCCCGCACGGCCGCGGCGAGGTCGTCGCCGCCGCGCCACCAGCGCCGGACCTGCGGGGTGGCGCGGATCGCGGCGAGCGCCGGCACGTCGGCCGCGGTGGCCGGACGCAGCGTGACCGCCTTGCCCCGCAGCATTCCCCTCAGCCCCGGATCTCGCCGTGCTCGACGCAGACCGCCGCCCAGCCGACCGGCAGCACCTGCACCTTCATCCGGCGGCGGCAGCGCGCGCAGTACCGCGGTGGCTCCAGCTCGCGCGCCGCCAGGCAGGCCGCGTGGGCACCGGCGTCGGCCGGCTCGCCGCACCGGTCGCACCACGGGTCGGCGGTCACCCCGCCGCCCGCCGCCGGCACCGCGTCGCTCGTCGTCACCGGGCGCTCACAGCGTCGCGGAGAGCGCCTTGACCGGCATCTTCAGGTCGTCGAGCAGCTCGAGATCCGCGGTCGCCGGCCGGCCCAGGGTGGTCAGGTAGTTGCCGACGATCACCGCGTTGATGCCGCCCAGCAGGCCGTCGCGCGTGCCCAGGTCACCGAGGGTGATCTCGCGGCCGCCCGCGTACCGCAGGATGGTGCGCGGCATCGCGAGCCGGAAGGCGGCGATGGCGCGCAGCGCGTCCTTGCCCTCCACCACCGGCCGGTCGCCGAGCGGGGTGCCGGGCCGGGGGTTGAGGAAGTTCAGCGGGACCTCGTGCGGGTCCAGCTCGGCGAGCTGCGCGGCGAACTCGGCCCGCTGCTCCACCGTCTCGCCGAGGCCGAGGATGCCGCCGCAGCAGACCTCCATGCCGGACTCGCGGACCATCCGCAGCGTCTCCCAGCGCTCCTCCCAGGAGTGCGTGGTGACCACGTTCGGGAAGTAGGAGCGGCAGGTCTCCAGGTTGTGGTTGTAGCGGTGCACGCCCATGTCGACCAGCTCGTCGACCTGCTCCTGGCTGAGCATGCCCAGGGACGCGGCCACCTGGATGTCGACCTCGGCCTTGATCGCGGCGACGCCCTCGCGCATCTGCTTCATCAGCCGGGCGTCCGGGCCGCGCACGGCGGCCACGATGCAGAACTCCGTCGCCCCGGTCGCGGCCGTCTGCCTGGCCGCCTCGACCAGCGACGGGATGTCCAGCCAGACCGAGCGCACCGGCGAGGTGAACAGGCCGGACTGCGAGCAGAAGTGGCAGTCCTCCGGGCAGCCGCCGGTCTTCAGCGAGACGATCCCCTCGACCTCCACCTCGGGGCCGCACCAGCGCATCCGCACCTCGTGGGCGAGCTGGAGCGCGGCGGGCAGGTGCTCGTCGGGCAGGTTCAGCACGGCGAGGACGCCGGCCTCGTCGAGACCGACGCCGTTCTCCAGCACCTGGGTTCGGGCCTGGTCGAGGATCTCTGGCATGGCTCGTACCCTACAAGGCCGCCCGGCCGGGAGAAACGGCCAGCGTGCCGGGCCGGCGGCGCCGGGGTGGACGCGCCGGGCCAGGTCCGGCGGGTGGTAATTTCGCCCGGCGGAAGCAGCCGACGACGAGCGGCCCGGGCGGCGTGGGGGTGACGGTGGCGGACTGGCTGGCGGCGCTCGACCGCCGCGCCGAGCTGCGCGCGAAGGCGGGGCTGACCCGCACGCTGCTGCCCCGGGCCGCCGGCGACGCCGTGGTCGACCTGGCCGGCAACGACTACCTCGGCCTGGCCACCCACCCCGAGGTCACCGCCGCGGCGGCGCGGGCGCTGTCCGCGTACGGGCTGGGGGCCACCGGGTCGCGGCTGGTGCGTGGCTCCACCGACGCCCACCACGCGCTCGAGGACGCCCTCGCCGACTGGCTCGGCACCGACCGGGCGCTGGTCTTCTCGTCCGGCTACCTGGCCAACCTCGGGGCGGTCCGGGCGCTCGTGCGACCGCGTACGCTCCTGGTCTCCGACGCCCACAACCACGCGTCGCTGATCGACGGCTGCCGGATCTCCGGCGCGGAGACCGTGGTGACGCCGCACGCCGACGTGGCGGCGGTGGCCGCCGCGCTCGCCGCCGCGCCGGGCCGGCCGGCGGTGGTCGTCACCGAGTCGGTCTTCTCCGTCGACGGCGACCTCGCCCCGCTGGCCCGACTGCACGCCGTCGCCCGGGAGCACGGCGCGATACTGCTCGTCGACGACGCGCACGCCCTCGGGGTGACCGGCCCGGCGGGCGCCGGGGGCGTCGCCGCCGCCGGTCTCGCCGGCCAGCCCGACGTGGTGGTCACCGCGACCCTGTCCAAGGCGCTCGGCGGCGCGGGCGGCCTGGTCGCCGGGCCGGCCGCGCTCGTCCGGCACGTGGTCGAGACCGGGCGGACGTTCATCTTCGACACCGCGCTGCCCCCGGCGGTCGCCGCCGGCGTCCACGCCGCCGTCGGGCTGGCCCGCGCCGGCGACGACCTCCGCGCCGAGCTGGCCGAGCGGGCCGCCCTCGCGGTACGCCGGCTGACCGCCGCCGGCCTGGCCGTCTCCGACCCCGACGGCGCGGTCGTCTCGGTCACCGCGCCGGGGCCCGAGGCGGCGACCGCGTGGGCGGCCGACTGCCGCGACCGCGGGGTGGCCGTCGGCTGCTTCCGCCCCCCGTCCACCCCGGACAGCCGGTCCCGGCTGCGCCTCACCATCAGCGCGGGGGTGCCCCGGCGGGACTTCGAGCGGGCCCTGGAGGTCATCGTGGAGTGTGCACCGTGAGCGCGAGGAGTGAGCCGGTGTTGCGAGCCCCGCAGTCGCGAACTGAGGTGGCACTCGTGAGCGCGAGGAGTGAGCCGGTGTTGCGAGCCCCGCAGTCGCGAACTGAGGTGGCACTCGTGAGCGCGAGGAGTGAGCCGGTGTTGCGAGCCCCGCAGTCGCGAACTGAGGTGGCACTCGTGAGCGCGAGGAGTGAGCCGGTGTTGCGAGTCCCGCAGTCGCGAACTGAGGTGGCACAGTGACCAAGCCGTGGCGGGGGCCGGTGCTGGTGACCGGCACCGACACCGAGGTCGGCAAGACCGTGGTGACCGCCGCGATCGCGGCCGCGGCGCAGGCCGCCGGCCTGCGCGTCGCGGTGGTCAAGCCCGGCCAGACGGGTACGGCCACCGGCGAGCCCGGCGACGTCGACTCCGTCACCCGGCTGGCCGCCCCGCTGACCGGCCGCACCCTGGCCAGCTTCCCGGACCCGCTCGCCCCGTTGGCCGCGGCCCGGGTCGCCGAGCTGGAGCCGCTGGAGCTCTACACCGCCGTCGACGCAATCCGCGAGGAGGCCGAGAAGCACGACCTGGTGCTGGTGGAGGGCGCCGGCGGGCTGCTCGTACCGATGGGGCTGCGGCCGTCGGGCGAGCCCTGGACGGTGGCCGACCTGGCGGTCTCGCTGGGATCCCCGGCCGTGGTGGTGGCCCGGGCCGGGCTGGGCACCCTGAACCACACGGCGCTCACCCTGGAGGCACTGGAACGCCGGGCGGTGCCGGCCGGCGTGGTGATCGGCGCGTGGCCGGCCGACCCGGAGCTGGTGCACTGGGCCAACCTCACCGAGCTGGTGCCGCACCTGCTGGGCGCTCTGCCGGCGGGTGCCGGCGCGATGGACCCGGGGGTGTTCCGGCGGTCCGCGCCCGGCTGGCTCACCCCGGCGCTCTACGGGGTGCTCGACGACTGGCGTGCCTGGGCCGAGGAGATCAGCTGAGCACCTGACTTTCGTCGGTGCCCGCCCGGGTCGGGCGTGGGTAGCCTGGCCGCCGTGGAGAGCTGGTGGGCCGCGCTCGCGGGCGGTGGACGGGCGGCCCGGGCGGGCGTCCGGCGGTGGACCGGTGACCTGCTCCTGTGGCTGGTGACCGCCGCCCCGATCGCGTACGCGGGCGTCACGCCGCCGCACTCCGGGCGGGCCGTCGCCGTGACGGCCGGCGCGCTGCTGCTGCTCACCGCGGCGGTCGCGGTGAGCCGGCGGTGGCCGGTGGCCGCCCTGGTCGCGGCGGTGCTCGGCTCGTTGCTGGACGGCAACTTCCTCTTCGCGATCCCGGTGTTCAGCTACCTGGCCGGCCGCCGCAGCGCCACCGCCGTGCCGGCTGCTCTCGCCTTCGCCGCGATCGCAGCCGGCGGCACCGCGCTCAACCTGGGGCTGCTCGGCACCGGCGCGGCCACCTGGTTCCTGCTCGCCTCGGTGCTGCTCTTCGCCGGGGTGTTCCCGTGGCTCGTCGGCCGGTACCGGCGCCAGCAGGCCGCCCTGGCCGACGCCAGCCGGCGGCACGCCGAGGCCCGGGACCGCGAGCAGCGGGGCGCCGCGGAGCGGATCCGGCTGCGGGAACGGGCCCGCATCGCCCAGGAGATGCACGACTCGCTCGGGCACGACCTGAGCCTGATCGCCCTGCGCGCGGCCACCCTGGAGGTCACCGACGACCTCGCCCCGGCGCACCGGGCCGCCGCCGGCGAACTGCGAGCCAGCGTCGCGGCCGCCACCGAACGGCTGCACGGGATCATCGGGGTGCTCCGGGACGAGGGCGGAACGGCCACCACCCGGCCGGCCGACGAGACCGTCGCGGACCTGGTCGACGGGGCCCGGGAGGCCGGCATGGCGGTCGACGTGGACCCGCCGGGCGGGCTGCCGGACCTGCCGGGGGCCACCGCGCGCACCCTGCACCGGGTTGTCCGGGAGGCGCTCACCAACGCCGCCCGGTACGCGCCCGGCGCGGCGGTCACCGTCGCCCTGGCCCACGACGGAGACCGGGTCGAGGTGTCGGTCGTCAACGCGCCGCCGCCAGCCGGACCGCTGCCCGGCCCGCCGTCCAGCGGCTCCGGCCTGCTCGCCCTCGCCGAGCGGGTCCGCCTCGCCGGCGGTGCCCTGACGGCCGGCCCCCTGGACGGTGGCGGCTTCGCCGTCCGCGCCCGGCTGCCGCTGGGCGGCGTTTCCGGCGCCGACGCCGTCCTCCCGCCCGGCGACGCCTCAGGCCCCGCCGGCGGCCCAGACCCTGCCGGCGGCCCTCGGCCGGCCGAGGCCGAGCGGCGGCTGCGCGCCGCCCGCCGGCGGGTCCGGCGTAGCCTGCTGACGGCGCTCGGCGCCCCGGTGGGCCTCGCCCTCGTCCTGTCGCTGGTCTACTACCCGGTCGCCACCGCCGGTACGGTGCTTCACGCGGAGGCCTTCGCGCGGATGCCCCTCGGCGCGGAGCGCGCCGCGCTGACCGGGCTGCCCCGGCGCCAGCTCGACCCGCCCGCCGAGCCGGCGGGGCCCGGCTGCGAGTACTACACCGACGGGAACTTCCCCCTGGCCGAGCCGACCTGGCGGCTCTGCTTCGCCGACGGCCGGCTGGTCAGCAAGGAGCGGATCGAGTGATGAACGCCGACACGGGTGGCCCGGTGCGGGTCGTTCTCGCCGACGACGAGGCGATGATCCGGGCCGGTGTCCGGGCCATCCTGGCCACCGATCCGGGGATCGAGGTGATCGGCGAGGCTGCCGACGGCCGGGCCGCCGTGGACCTCGTCCGGGCGCACCGGCCCCGGGTGGCGCTGCTGGACATCCGGATGCCGAGGCTGGACGGGCTCAGCGCGGCCGCCGAGATCCGTCGCCTCGTGCCGGAGACGGCGACGGTCATGCTGACCACCTTCGGCGAGGACGACCACGTGGCCCGGGCGCTCGGGCACGGGGCCAGCGGGTTCCTGCTCAAGGCCGGCGACCCGCGCGAGCTGATCGCCGGGGTGCACGCCGTCGCCGACGGCGGCGCGTACCTGTCGCCGCGGGTGGCCCGCCGGGTGATCGAGCTGGGCGGGGACCGGGTGGCCCGCCGGCCGGTGGCGCGGGACCGGCTCGCCGGGCTGACCGAGCGGGAGCGGGAGGTGCTCGCACTGGTCGGGGCGGGACTGTCCAACGCCGAGATCGCCCGCCGGCTGTACCTGGTCGAGGGGACCGTGAAGAGCTACCTGACCAGCATCTTCACCCGCCTGGAGGTGCGCAACCGGGTGCAGGCGGCGATCCTCGCGTACGAGGCGGGGCTGGTCGAGCCCGGCGGCTGACCCGCCCGGGCCCGCACGCGCCCAGGGTGGCGCCACCGGGCGCGGCACCTCCCGGTCGCCACCCGGCACCCGACCACCCGCCGCCACCCCGGCGGCTCAGCCGCGTCGGACGACGAAGGCGTCGGGCATCCGGAACGTGAGGTTGTCGGGGCACCACGGCTCGCGGACGACGGCGACCCCGTCCAGCAGTGGCGCCGTCTCGCCGACCACCACCGCCGCCTCCATCCGGGCGAGCTGGTCGCCGACGCAGCGGTGCGCGCCTGCCCCGAAGGCCAGGTGCCGGCGGGATCCGCGCTGTCCGGGCCGGAACTCGTCGGGCGCTTCCACGGTGGCCGGGTCCCGGCCGGCGCGGGCCAACCACAGCACGATGCTGGTGCCCGCCGGCACCGCCGCCCCGCCCAGCGTGGCGTCCACGGCGGCCACCCGTCGCCAGGTGACGATCGGCGGCTCCAGCCGGAGCCCCTCCTCGACCACGTCGGCGACCGCGACGGTGCCGGCCCGCAGGCCGGCCAGCACGGCCGGCTCGCCGGCCAGCCGGTGCAGCAGCAGGGTGAGGAACTGCGACGTGGTCTCCTGGCCGGCGACGAGCAGGAAGAACAGCGCGCCGACCACCACGTCGGGCGGGTGCCCGGCGGCCCGCAACGACCCCGCGAGCCCGCCCCCGGTCTCGGCGAACTCCCGCAGCACCCGGTGGAACCGGCCCACCTCGGCCGCGAGCGCCGCCTGGCGGTCGGCGTCCAGCGGCGCCCAGAACAGCTCCAGCGCCGCGCGGGCGAACTCCTTCACGGCCCCGACCGGCGCGTCGGGCAGCTCGACCAGCCGGGCCAGCACCAGCAGCGGCAGGTCGGCGGCGAGTTCGGCGTAGAGGTCGACCGGTGCGCCCGCGTCCAGGGCGGCGTCGATCGTGGTGAGGCGTTCCCGGACCAGTCCGGTCAGCCAGGGTCGCTGCGCGGCGACCCGGGTCGGGTGCAGGGCCTCGGCGACGATCGCCCGGATCTGCGGGTGGCTGGCGCCGCCGTTGTTCGCCAGGGTCGGCGGCAGCCGGAACCGGTGCCCGGCCAGCACCCGCAGGGCGGCCACCGGGATCGGGGTCACCGCGTCCAGCGCGTTGTCGGGCCGGTACGTGACCGGGTCGGTCAGCACCTCCCGCACCAGCGCGTGCCGGGTCACCACCAGGTGTTCGACACCCGCGTGGTCGGCCACCCGGGCCACGTCCGGCCAGTGCGCGTCGGTGGTCTGCGCCCAGCTCCGGAACAGCACGTCGACACGCTATCGGGCGGCTCCCGGCAGCCCGGCCCGCAACTGCCACACCGTGGTGCGCTTCACCCGTACGCTCTCCAGCGTCTCGGGCACCGGCACGTCGTACGCGGCCAGCTCGTCGAAGCGGTCGCGGGGCAGGAACGCCCGGCCGGGATCGCCGACCAGCACGTCCGCCCCGGCGCGGGCGGCCCGGAGCAGGAAACGCAGCACCCGGTTGGCCATCGCCTCGCTGTAGAACACGTCCCCGGCGAACACCACCTCGGCCCCGCCGGCGTCGCCGTCGAGGATGTCGCCGAGCTCCGCGTCGACGCGTACCCCGTTGGCCTCGGCGTTGACCGCCACGGCCGCGACGGCCAGCTCGTCGATCTCCACGGCGCGGACGGCGGCGGCGCCGGCCCGTGCGGCGGCGATGGCGACCAGGCCGGAGCCGGCGGCGAGGTCGAGCACCCGACGGCCGGCGACCAGCTCGGGATGGTCGCTGACGTACCTGGCGAGCGCCTGCCCGCCGGCCCAGGCGAAGGCCCAGAACGGCGGCGGCTGCGCGCTGCGGAACTCGCCCTCGGTCAGCTCCCACAGCCCGATGGCGTCGTCGGCCTGGTGCAGCCGCACCTCGGGGACGAAGGCGACCGGGGCGAGGCGGGCGTGCAGCCGGACGAAGGCGGTGGAGAGGTCGGACACGCCGCCGATTGTCTCCCGCCGCCCCGCCCCGGCGTGCCGCGGGGCGGCGGTGACCGGTTCACCACGGTCGGTGAAATCCGCTCCCGCGCTTGGCGATCTGGTGCGGACACTCCCGTCTGCCGGCCGGCCCGCGGTGCTTCCGTCGGGGGCGGGCGGGGGGGCGGCCCGGCCCCCCGGGCCGGGCCGTGGGGAACGCCAGGGACAACGCCGAGACCCCCAGCCGGAGCGCCCGGGGGGGGGGGGGGCCCGCGGGGGACTGGCGCAGCACGGACAACACGGAACCCAAAGGGACACCGCGGTGGAGG